>JBOHCG010000800.1:0-3185 GCA_050698735.1 Streptosporangiaceae bacterium
AGGTACGGCCGGATCTTGACGTACCGGGCGGCTATCTCCGCGTCAGTCAGCATCCATTCGACATACCACAAACGACCAGGGGATTATTCGGACAACGCCCTGTAGTTTCTGCGCAAGAACTAACAAGCCGCCTACGTCCGCGGGGTCAGGTGCAGGATGACTACCTCGTCGGTACCGCTGCTGCCGCCGTTGTTGGACCCTGAGGGCTGGCCGCTCTCATACGGGTTCGCCTGGGTCGGCCAGCCGGTGTAGTTCTGCGAGTTGTACTCGAACCAGTCCGACGCGGTTGTGGTCGGGATGATGGGAAGGTTGTCGGCGACGTACGTCGCGAGCGGGGCGAGCGCCGTGGTCTGCGCGGCGGTCGTCGGCGCCGCGGCTAGCGCGGCCAGGTCGGCGTTGATCGCCGGGTCGTTCAGCCGCTCGTAGTCACCGGTCGCGGCCGAGCCGGTGGCTAGCGAGCTGTCCAGCCAGCCGTCGTACATGTTGTACGGGGTCAGGCCGCTGTTCGACCAGTGCGAGGTCAGCTGGAAGTCGCCGTCGGCGACATCGGAGTCCCAGGTGGTGACAGCGATACCGTCGAACGTGGCGTCGATGCCTGCCGCCCGCAGTTCCCCTGCGACGAGGGCGTCGTCCTCGGCGTAGTCGGTGTAGGCAGCCGGGTCGACGATGGTGAGCGCGACGGTCTTGCCGCCCTTGGCGAAGAAGCCGTCGCTCCCCTTGGTGTAGCCGGCCTTGGTCAGGATGGCCTCGGCCGCGGCCGAGCTACCGGTGGCTGAGACCGTCATGCTGGCGACCGGCCCGGACCATGCGTTGTACGTGGGCAGCGTGAGGCCGGTCGCGTTGAGCACCGGGTCCTCCAGGCCCGCCTCGCCCTCGGTGGCAATCAGGCTGCGGTTGATCGCCGCGCTGATCGCCTGGCGGACGGTCAGTTGGTTGGTCGGCCACTTGTTCAGGTTCGGCATCAAGCTGTTCGTACCGCCGGGCGCCTCCCAGTAACCGTGTTCGGATGGGTTGGTGTCAACGAAGTCCTTCTGCAGGCCGGGGATGAAGTTCCCGGTCCAGTCGATCGCTCCGGAGAACAGCGCGGTCAGCGCGCCGGTGTTGGAGGTGTAGACGGGAAAGTAGACCTTCGGGACCTTGATATCGGCGGCCTGCCAGTAGCTCGGGTTCTCCTTCAGCGTGAAGCCCTGCGGCGTGAAGCTGTCCAGCACGTAGGGCCCGGTGCCGACCGGGTTCGGGTCCGTGTAGGTCGCCGGGTTGCCGACCTTGCTCCAGATCGCCTGCGGCACGATCGCGGTCCCCGCGATGTTCTGCAGGTTGGCGTACTGGGCGGTCGGGAACGTGAGCGTGACGGTGTTGCCGGACGTGCTCACGGTGGAGATCTTCAGGCCGTCGAGGTTGATCGCCGCGTTGCCCTTGAGCATGTTGAACGTGAACGCGACGTCGGCCGGGGTGAACGGCGTGCCGTTGCTCCACTTCACGCCGGAGCGGATGGTGAAGGCGATCGTCTTGCCGCCGTTGGACCACGCGTACGACGTGGCGAGCCACGGGTAATACTTCGGCGGCGCGGCCACGTCGAACTGGATCAGCGGTTCGTAGATGAGACCGTCGGCGCCCATCCCGTAGGCGGCCTGGGTGGTGACGTACGGGTTGAACGCCTGGGTGATGACAAGCAGCTGCGTGTAGGGGTGCGCCGGGCGCTGGGTGAGTTCCTCGGCCGGGCCCCGCTCCACGATCTCCCCGGCGTACATCACCAGGATCTCGTCCGCGAAGTAGCGCGCCGAGGCGATGTCATGGGTGATGTACAGCAGCGCCAGGCTCAGCCGCCTGCGCAGGTCATCGAGCAGGCTGAGCATCTCGAGCCTGATCGAGACGTCCAGCATGGACACCGGCTCGTCGGCGAGCAGCACGCTCGGGCGGGCAGCAAGCGCGCGGGCGAACGAGACTCTCTGCCGCTGGCCCCCGGACAGCTCGTGCGGGTACTTGGCAAGGAACTGCTTCGCGGGTGTGAGCCGCACCTGCTCCAGCAGGGTCACGACTTCGGTGTTCACGTCCGCGGCCGGCTGGTGCAGCTGCACCGGCCGCTCCAGGTGGTAGCGCACGGTGTGCACCGGGTTCAGCGATGCGAACGGGTCCTGGAAGACGTACTGGACCTGGCTCTTGTAGCGCCTGAAGGCGTGCCGGCTCGACACCTCGACCGGCTGGCCGTCCAGCCTGATCATGCCGGAGGTGAGCCGTTCCTGCCCGGCGAGCAGCCGCGCGGCCGTGGACTTGCCCGACCCGCTCTCTCCGACCAGGGCGACGGCCGCCCCGCGGTAGAGGTTGAAGGAGACGTCCCGCACCGCGTGCAGCTTCTGGCCGTGGGCAAGCCTGAAGTCCTTGCTGACCGAGATCGCCTCCATGGCCAGCGGTCCGCGTTCGGCTGCCGCGGACGTCACCGTCTGCTCGCTCATGATCCTGTCTCCCCGGCCGTCCGCAGCTCGCCGGCAAGGTCCAGGCGAGCGTCTCCAGCCGAAGGGGCCAGCGTCTCGGGGAGCACGAACGGGCACGCCGTCACGTGCTCGGGATCAGGGGACGTGGCCACGGGCTGCAACTGCATATCGACCTGGCTGCACTCGGGCCTGGCGTAGGCGCAACGCGGCACGAAGGGGCACCCGGGCAACGGGCGGCGCAGATCGGGCGGCGAGCCCGGGATGCCCGCCAGCTCGCGGCGCGGGCCGCGAAGCGAGGGAAACGAGTTGAGCAGGCCCTTGGTGTAGGGGTGGGCCGCCTCGTGGTGGATCTCGCCGGCCGTGCCGATCTCCAGGAGCTGTCCCGCGTACATCACCGCGATCCGGTCGGCCAGCTCTAGTAGCAGGGAGAGGTCGTGCGTGATGAACAGGATCGAGAACCCGAGGCTCTCCTTGAGCTCGACGATCTGGGCGAGGATGTCGCGCTGGACCACGACGTCCAGTGCCGTGGTCGGCTCGTCCATGATGACGACCTCCGGCTCCATGGCCAGGGCCATGGCGATCATCACCCGCTGGCGCATGCCGCCGGACAGCTCGTGGGGATAGCTGCGCAGGCGCGAGCGCGGGATGCCGACCACGTCGAGTAGCCAGCTTGTCCGTTCCCGCGCCTCCTCCCTCGGCATCCTCATGTGGGCGTGGATGACGTCAAGCAACTGGCGCGGGCGGGACCGGCGG
>JBOHCG010000801.1:0-3167 GCA_050698735.1 Streptosporangiaceae bacterium
CTGCAGACTGTGCCGCGCGACGAGGACCTCGCGGCGCTTGACGACCTCGCCGGCCGGCTTGCCCGCTTCCAGGCGGCCCTGGACGACGCGGAGGCACGACACCCCGCCGGCACCGCCGACACGGAGTCGGCACCGGCCGCCAGTTCGTCGCCTGACCGCTGCATCGTGTGCTTTCGGATGCAGGCGACGCTTGCCGACTACCTTCGCCGCAGCCAGTTCCGGCTCGCCACTCGCGAGGGCGACCAGGAGCGGCATGCGCTGGCGGGCGGGTTCTGCTCGCTGCATACCTGGCAGTACGCCGCCATCGCCTCCCCTCTGGGCATCTCCGCCGGCTATCCGAAGCTGGCCGCCGCCGTGGCCGGCGCCCTGGAATCCATCGGCGGGCAAGACGGGACCGTCGCCGACCTGGCCGGCCGGGTGGCCGCCGTTGCCCCGCAGCCCGGCACGTGCCCGCTGTGCGCGGCGCTGGCCGACCGCGAGCGTGAGTCGGTAAGCGAGGCCGTCGGGCAGACGCCCGGCGCGGCGGCGTTGTGCCTGCGGCACTTGGCGATGGCGCTTGCGGCAGGCCTTCCGCCAGATACCGGGCGGGCGATGATCCGCGCGCTGGCCGCAGCGCTGCGCCGCGATGGCGAGGATATGCGCGCCTACGCGCTCAAGCGCGAGGCGCTGCACAGCGGGCTGGTGACCGAGGAGGAATCTCGTGCCCATCTCGGCGCCCTCCGTCTCCTTGCCGGCCTGCCCGCGCTCACCCAGACCTGGGCCGACGCCGAGGCCTGACCGTTTGGAGCCTGCGCGGATGATCATTGACCGAAGTACTGACCCGTCAGGGCTCGCCTGGGTTGGCGTACGGGATCAGGATCGCGGTGATGTTGTCGGCGCCGCCGGCCTCGACCGCGAACTGCACCATGTCGACCGCGGCGGAAAGCGGGTCGTTCAGCGCCTTGGGCAGGGCGAGTTCGGCTAGGTCCCCGGCCTCGGGCAGGTAGTTCCACAGCCCGTCAGAGCACAGCAGCAGGATCCCGGCTCCCGGCGGGGAGTACTGCTCTACGTGCGGTGCGCGCTTGGGGTCCCTGTCGAGCACGGCATCTCCGCCGAGCCAGCGGGTCAGCACGTGCGCGTGCGGCGAGGCCATGGCCGCGGCCTCGGTGGCCAGGCCGGCCTCGACCATTCCCCCGGCTACCGAATCGTCGCGGGTGAGCTGGCGGGACTCCGATTCCGGCTGAGTCAGCCAGTAGGCGCGGCTGTCGCCAAGCCAGCACAAGGTGACCAGGCCGGGGGCCGCCACGGCCGAGACGAAGGTGGTCGCCGAGGTGTCGTGCGAGGGCTCGTGCAACTGGGCCACCGATTCACGGCCGGCCGTGACCGCGGCCCGTGAGGCCTGGATCAGGTCCCTGCCCTCCCGGACGGCCGCCATCAGGACCGGCAGCGCCGCCTGCGCGGCTACGTGTGACGCCTCGTCGGGCCGTGGCGAGGACGAGACGCCGTCGCAGACCACGGCCACCACCACGGGGCCGTCCTGTGTCACCTCAGAGGCCAGGGCCATTGCGTCCTCGTTGCGGTGATGCCGCAGGCCCCGGTCACTGACTCCGGCGGCATTGCCGAGATCGACCTCGGCGTGGTCGCGCGAGGGCGGCAGGTTGATCGTGTGCATGCGTTAGCTCCTAGCTCGGCGCCGCGGCCTGGTCCAGCAGGCCGCGCGCGTGCCGTAGCGAACCTTCCCGTTCGGCCAGTGCCTCTTCCCGCGTTCGGTGACCAGGTCCGGCAGCGCGGCCAGCGGGTGCTTCTTATGTTCCCGGTCCCGCTCCGTCGCGAGCGCGGCGAGTTCACTGAGCGCGCTCACCAGAGTTCCGTCGCCGTCCGGCATCCTCGCCATCCTCCTACCCGCGCTGTGTACGCCTGGTAGGGACCGTTGGCGGCGGTGCCGCGTTGGTGGCGCCCGCGAGGTAGCGAGGTGCTTGCGCGGCGAGCCCCTCCACCGCGTTGATACCAGGATAGGCGTCAGGCCAGGGTGGTCACCACCGCAACGACGGCGACCAGCCGGAGCCGCTTTGGACGTCACTGTCTCGTCTCGGCGGCGGGCGGCGCTGGTCCGGCAGTGCCGAAGATGCGCCGGTAGGAGTCTTCGCCGTAGCTGGTCGGCAGCGGCTCGCCCTCGGTCAGCCGGAAGGTCCGCCGCCCGTCCGGCTGCCGCTCGGCGCGCAGGAACAGGGCGTTGCCGTGCTGCTGGGCGTGGAAGCTGTGCGCGAGGTCGTACATGTGGGTGACGAAGAAGACCTTGATCTGCTTGCGGAGCATAGCCCTGACGACCTGCCGGGCGATCTCCGAGCCTTCCCGCTCGTTGGTCGAGGCGAACGACTCGTTGCAGAGCAGGATCGAGTGGCGCGTGATCTGGCCGGCGATCGCGCTCATCCTGCCGAGTTCCTCGTCGAGCTTGCCGCGCTCCATCGTGGCGTCTTCTTCGCGCTTGTAGTGGGTGAAGACGCCGGTGCAGACGCCGGCGCGGAACGACCGGGCACCGGTGAACATGCCCGCCTGCATCATCAGGTGGGCCAGGCCGAGGCTGCGCAGCAGGGTCGATTTGCCGCCCTGGTTGGCGCCGGTGATCATGACCAGCGACTTGCCGTCGGCGTTCACGTCGTTGCCGGTAACCCGGTTTTGGAGGTGGAGCGTCAGGCTGACGTCGTAGATCCCCTCCGCGGTGAGGGTGAGCTGGCTGGCGGCCAGCGGTTGGGGGAAGCAGATCGGCTCCTGTTTCCCGGCGAGTCTGCCGTGCAGGTTGAGGCAGCCTAGGTAGAAGGCGAGCTCGAGCCGCAGCATGCTGAAGAAGCTCTTGACGTGGTCTGCCGATTGCGCGACCGAGTTCGCGACCCTGTTGATGCCTCTTCCCTCGATCGCCTCCAGCGACTTGAAGCCGTTCTCGTCGCGGGGCGGGATCGTGAAGCTGTAGCTGGCTGAGCGGTTCCCGAACGGGAGCCGCTCGGTCCAGCGCTGCTCGCGCGGTGTCCGGACCATGTAGCGGCCGCCCCTGAAGCCCTTGGCGAGTTCGGCGCTCTCGAACACGCCGCGCTTGAACTCCAGCTCACGCAGATGCTGCTCGACCGCCTGCAGGTAGTCGTCTGCAAGCTCCTGCCCGAGCATCGCGAAAAACCGCGTGAAGCCTTCGGAGC
>JBOHCG010000802.1:0-3147 GCA_050698735.1 Streptosporangiaceae bacterium
CAGGTAGCCGACCGGGTCGTCCGCAGCGCCGCTAGCTTACCGCAAGGCGGGTAGTGAGCTGGACGAGAGCGCGGAAACCGGACCGCGAGGAGGCTGGTGGGCCGCCCCGAGCCCCAAAGCTAGGTAACCGTACCGTCAAGCGGTAGATTCCTGGGCGGTGCACGTGGGAAGAATGTGCGGTGGCACCATTGGTCTGACACAGATCCCAGGAGGTGGTCATCGTGGCAGGCACGCTCCGCAGCGGCCCGCGCCCGCGCATCCTGAACTCGGACGGGCAGCCGCATCCGGTGCAGAACGCCCTGATCATCGTCACGTTCGTGGCCGGCCTGGTGTCGTTCGTACTCGGCCTGGTCGTGCGGAACGCGCACACCGTCGCGGTCGTGCACATCATCGCCACCGCCACCGGCCTGCTCGCGATGGTTCTCGGGCTGTACCTGCAGATGACCTCGTCCACCCGCCAGCAGCGCGTTTTCATCGTGGCCGGCATCATCGCCGGCTTCGTCGGCCTGGCCATCGGCCTGAGCAGGGGCGGCTTCATCGCCTAGGCGCCGCACCGTATCGCCCAGGCGCCGCACCCGTCGGCCGGGCGCAGGGCCGACGGGGCACGGGCTAGGCTCAAATTCATGGTGCGCATCGGAGGTCACTTTCACGTACCCGACCCGCTGGCCGAGGCGACCGCCATCGGAGCGGACGCGGTCCAGTTCTTCCTCGGCGATCCGCAGGGGTGGAAGGGCCCGGTGATACCCGGCGGGGACCCGGCCGCCGTCAAGGACGCCTACGCGGCCGCCGGGGTGGACGTCTACATCCACGCGCCGTACGTCATCAACGTGGCGACCGGCAACAACCGGATCAGGATCCCCAGCAGGAAGCTGCTCGACCAGCAGCTCAAGGCGGCCGCGTCGGTCGGCGCCAAGGGACTGATCGTGCACGGCGGGCACGTCAACGCGGGCGTGCCGTTCTCCGGCGGCCTGGAGAACTGGCGCAAGGCGGTGGAGCGGATCGAGCGGCCGCTGCCGCTGCTGATCGAGAACACGGCCGGCGGCGACGGGGCGATGGCCAGGTCGCTGGACGCGATCGCCCAGCTGTGGGAGGCGGTGGCGGGCGCGGCTACAGAGGGCGAGAACGTCGGGTTCTGCCTGGACACCTGCCACGCCAACTCGGCCGGGATCGAGCTTGCCGACGCGGTTGACCGGATCAAGGCCATCACCGGCCGGATCGACCTGGTGCACTGCAACAACTCACGCGATGAGTTCGGCTCCGGCCGGGACAGGCACGCGAACATCCTGTCGGGGACGATCGACCCCGCGCTGCTGCTCGGCGTCGTCCGCGCGGCCGGCGCGCCCGCGATCTGCGAGACGCCGGAGGAGGACGGCGGCCTCGCCGCCGACATCAGCTGGCTGAAGGAGCACCTGCGCGGCTAGCCCGCCAAGTCAAGCCAGGGCAAGAGGCCAGGGCAAGAGGCCAGGGCAAGAGGCCAGCCATCGCCGACATCAGCCGACCGGAGCTTCGCCGGCCCGCCTAGCCAGCCAGGGCAGGCGGATCTTGAACCGGTCCTCGGCGTGGTCGAGAATGCCGCCCGCGGGATCGTCGGAACCCCGGACGCGCACCACGTCTCGTTCTGGATAAATAATGTCCCGCACCACATAGGCGGCAAGCAAGGCTACGGTCAGGAACCTGGCGAGAAGCAAGGCGAAGTACCACCCCGTGCCGATGCCCTGATAGCCGGCGAACGTGTAGCCGTCGGCGCGGTACACGAACAGCAGGTAGCCCCAGATGCCGAAGAAGTAGCCGATCTCGGCGAGTTGCCACAGCACGTACGGCCAGAACCGGGGGCGGGCGAGCACCGCGAGCGGCACCAGCCAGATAATGTACTGCGGCGACCACACCTTGTTCGTCATCAGGAACGCGGCGAGCACGAGGAAGCACAGCTGCGGCAGCCGGGGGCGGCGCGGCGCGGCCAGCGCGAGCAGCGCGATCGCGGCGAGGGCGACGGCGAAGAACGCCGCCGACATCAAGTTGAGCTGGCTGAGCTGGTAGTTGCCAAGGACGGGCGTGTTGTAGTGCTCGAACAGGTACCAGATCGAGCCCCAGTCCGCGCCGCGTTCCTTGCTGAACACGTAGAACCAGGCCCAGCCGGACGGCGCGACGATCATAACCGGCAGGTCGACGGCCAGCCAGGCCACGACGGCCGCGGCCAGCATCTTGCCGAAATCGCGCATCTTCCCGGTCCGCAGGCACAACAGCAGCAGCGGGCCGAAGACCACCAGCGGGTAGAACTTCGCCGCCACCCCGAGGCCGAGCCAGACGCCCGCCCACACGGTCCGGCGGGATGCCCACGCGGCGATCCCCAGCGCGGTCAGCGCCATCGCGATCAGGTCCCAGTTGACGAACGCGTTCAGGATGAACGCCGGGGACAGCGCGACGAGCAGCGCCTGCCAGCGCCTGTCAGGACCGGCCGCCCGTGCGGTCGCGAGCACGCCGACCACCGCGCAGACCGCGAGCAGCACGACGGTGACATCGAAGAACTCCCGGCCCCTGATCACCGGGTTGACGTGGCTTACCAGCCAGGTGGCGACCTGCATGGCGCCGCCGATCAGCACCGGGTACTCGACCTTGTGGCCGACGTAGGGGACCTTCCCCGCGGACAGGTCCTCCACGTAGTACAGCGGGTAGATGTCGGTGTAGCAGGCGTGCTGGAACTGCTTGGCGTAGTTGTTCCAGTCACCGGAGCGGCACGGCGCCTTCTCCAGGAACGCGAGCACCATGCTGAACACCGAGGCAGCGACGAGCACGCTGGTGCCGCCGAGGGCAATAGCGAAGGCGGGCCAGGCCGGGCGGCGCTCTAGCCGCGTGTCGGTCGACCCCGAGGCGTCGTCCACCCTCACTATCTAACCGCGCCCGCGACCCCGTTTGCGCGTCCGCCGCCTTACCCACAGACAGGTCACGGGCAACCCGGCGAAGACGCCGCCGACCGCGGCGCCTGCCTTCAACGCGTTGCCGTTCTGGTCGGGCGGAGGCGTATAGCTCTGGGCAGGGTCCGGGTTGGTGGGGGTACAGGTCACGACCTTGGGATCGCAGCTGTAGGTCGGGTACGGGTAGGGGTTCCCCGGCTCGGTCGGCTGGGCCGTCGGGTTGGTGGTCGGGCCG
>JBOHCG010000803.1:0-3133 GCA_050698735.1 Streptosporangiaceae bacterium
GGCAGGGTACGCCGCTGGCCGCCGCGTCGCAGACCGTGCCGACGCGCCGTTCCAGGCCCCGGCGCAGCACCGCGTGATGGTGGACGATCTGCCTGACCTGCTCGGTGGCGCCTTCGTAGGTGATGGCCATCAGGCACCTTCTCTCAAGACCTATTAGTTTTTACAATCTTCTCTGTGCAAATATTCCCGGGGCGGGTCTCACGGCACGATGTCCAGTGGTTCCTCGATCATCTCCTTGAGGATGGTCACGCCCGGAGCCTGCGGCTTCCTTGCAGGGAAGCCGTGGTGCCTCGCTCCCGGGAAGCCTGGGCCCTGGGGGCTACCGCCCGCCCGGCGTGTCCGTGCCGCGCATCGCGTACCGCAGGAACAGATATGACCCGTCCTGACGCGCGGAGAGCAGCTCGGCCCGCACGGTCCGGCCGGGGAGCAGTTCCCCCGCGGCGACCAGCCCGGGCCGGGGCGTGTCCCCGCGGCCGGCCAGCACCGGGGAGATTGTCAGGAACAGCTCATCCAGCAGCCCGCCGGCGGCGAGCTGGCCGAGCAGCCGCGGGCCGCCCTCGGTGAGCACCACGCCGCCGACCCGGTCGCGGACCGCGGCAAGCACGGCGGCGGGCGGCAGCTCCGGCCGCTCGCCCAGGTCGAGGATCGTGCAAGCGGGCGGCAACCGACCACGCAGCCGCCGGGCTCCGGCCGCCGTGGTCAGGACGAACGCCCCGGCGCGCAGCGCTCGATGGCCGGCAGGCACGTCGCCGCGGGCGGTGACCACGGCGAGGAGAGGATCACGGTCACGGCCGAGCCCGCGGCGGAACGCGGCATAGCCGTCGGCCGCGGCCGGGCAGACGTGCGCGGGAGTCCACAGGTGGCCCGGCGTGGCCCGCAACGTGCCGGCGCCGATGAGGACCACGTCCGCGCAGGCCCGCAGCAGGCCCATGACGAACCGGTCCGCCGGGTCATGACCGCTGATCGCCGACCCCGACGACGGGTACTCCGGGCCGAGCGCGGTCACCCCGTCCAGCGAGGCGACGAAGTTGGCGTACACGCACTGCCGCCGGAACCCGAGATCCCCGCCGTAGACCTCGGCGAGCACCGGCGGCAGGGGCCAGGCCGGCAGCCCGGCCCGCTCGTACAGCCTGGCCAGCGGCGCCGGCAGCCCGTCCCTTGGCCGGCTGGTACGCTCGCCAGCCATGCGGGTCAGCCGGGCCGACCGCACAGCCGGAAGAACCCGGCCCGCAGCTCAGGGTCGGTGTCGTAGTTGCCGCGCCAGTAGGTGGTGCGGGTGCTGGACTGGATCTCCCGCACGCCGCGCATCTGGGTGCACAGGTGCACCGCCTCCAGGTGCACCGCGACCCCGTGCGGCTGGAGGATCCGGTCCAGCGCATCGGCGAGCTGCTGGCCGATCCGCTCCTGCACGGTGAACCGGCGGGCGAACAGCCGCACTAGCCGGGTCAGCTTGGACAGGCCCAGGATGTGCTCGTGGGCGATGTACCCGACGTAGGCCTTGCCGAAGAACGGCAGGCTGCGGTGCTCGCACAGGGAGAAGAACGGGATCGGCCCCTCCACCACCTGGCTGATCCGGCAGTCCGGGCCGCCCCGGCACTCGGTCGGGAACGCGGTCACCAGCTTCTCATCCCCCTCGTACCCGCTGGTCGCGTCGAAGATCGCCCGCAGGAACCGGCGCGGGGTATCGGCCGTGGACACGGTCCCGGCCGGCATGCCCATGGTCGTGAAGATCTCCAGCATGTACCCCTCGAACCGCCGCCATTGCTCCGCGGTGATCTCCCGCGGGCAGACCGCCGCCCACTCCTCCCGGTCAAGCTCCAGGTCATCGCCCGCGCCCCCGGCCACGGCCACGGCCACGGGACGGTCCGGGTGCTGCCGCTCTGTGCTCATCGGTGTCACCTCCGGTCCGCATCGCCTCACGTTATCGTCGGTCCGCATGCTTGCAAGGAACTTGCAGGCTCCCCGGGGGACCATCAGTACCGAGTCGCGGAGGTACAGCTGAGATGGATCTTTCGTGGGCCAGCCTGCCGCCCGCCAGCGACCCGGCGCTGGCCGAGTGGCTGGAGGGGGCCTCGTGCGGCCCGCACGTCAAGGCGCTGGCGGTGCGGGCGGCGGACGCCGCGGGCAGGGGCATCAGCGCCGCCCAGTGGCGGCATGACCTGCTGGCCGAGCATCCGGACGCGGCAGCGCTGGTGGCCGAGGCCGAAGAATGCATGCGCGGTGCGGGGCTGTGGCCTTGGTCCTACTCGGCAGCAAAGGACGCGTCGTGACCCGGCCGAAGGTGCTCATCGTCGGAGCAGGCTTCGCCGGGTTCCACTGCGCCCGGGAGCTGGAGCGGCTGCTTCGCCCGTCCGGGGCCGAGCTGATGCTGGCCAGCCCGGTCGCCGCCGCGCTAGGCAGGCTCCGCCAGCGCGGGCGGCGATCGGCGCGCGCACCCTGCGGACCGACCGGTGGTGGGCGTACCCGCTGACCACCTTCACCGTGCTTGCGGCCTTCGTGGCCTACGCGACCTACGCGGCGATCGCCAACCGGGACTACTACGCGGCGCCCTGCATTTCGCCGTTCTACTCGCCGTGCCTGTCGTTGCACTGCGGGACGGTGCCGGGCTCGGCAGGCGCGCCACATGTCGGCGGCGACGCCGGGTGAGTAGATCGCGCTGTTCAGCGGCGCGTACGCGTACCAGCCGAACGACGCCGCCCCGCCCGGGGTCAGGAAACTGGCCAGCAGGATCAGCCCGCCGCGTCCCTCATGAGGGCAGGCGGAGAAGAAAGCATGAGCCAGCTGCGCTGCACGACCCGGCGGCGAGCGAGAGGCAGAGCATGAGTCACAACGACCATCCACGCCCGGACAACCACGTCGTCGTGCTGTTCGGCGCCACCGGCGACCTGGCCAGGCGCAAGCTGCTGCCCGGCCTGTTCCGCCTGCACGTGGCCGGCCTGCTGCCGCGCGACTACCGCGTCATCGGGTCCGCGCCGCCGCCGGCCGCGCTGACCAGCGAGCAGTTCTGCGCGCACGCCAAACAGGCATGCGCCACATTCTGCATCACCAAACCTGACGGTCCATCCTGGCCGGATTTCGAGCGGCGCCTTTGGTTCGGCGCAAGCGAACCCGGTCACGCCTCCGAGCTCCAGGC
>JBOHCG010000804.1:0-3130 GCA_050698735.1 Streptosporangiaceae bacterium
CGGCGCCGCCGATGGTGATCGGATACCCGCCGCCGAACACGATCAGCCGGTCGATCCCGGTCGCCGCGCCCATGGCGAGGGGCGGGTCGTCCTTGACGAACTCGTGCCACGCGTCGGTGGACATGCCGAAGCCGATCGCCGTGTAGGCCTTGTCCTGAGCGATCTGGACGGAAAGCAGGGCCGCGCCGTCCATCCTGCTGAACGCCTTCAGCACCCCGCTTTCGTCCACGATCGCGGTCACGAAGGGGTGGCCCATCTCGGCCGCCTTCCGCTCCGCCGCCTCGATCATGGCCCTGGCCAGCTCGGTGCTGACGCTGGGCCGCTCAAATGTCGCTGCCATCCGAACCTCCTCCGCTCCCCTGCCCTTGCGCGGCGGGCCCGGCGGCGTACCGCTGCTCAGCCTCGCGCACCTCGGGCAGCCCGATGAAATCCACGAACTCCGCGAACGTGGGCAACTCGTGCAACGCCCCGGCGGGCGTGCCCGCCCTGGCGATCTCCTGCAGTATCCGCCGCATCGCCCCGGTCGCCGCGAGCAACGTGCCGATGGGAAAGATGACGATCCGGTATCCCAGCTCCTTCAGCCGGTCCAGTCCGATCGGCGGGGTCTTGCCTCCCTCGGCCCAGTTGAAGAGCAGCGGCACGCCGGGAAAGGCGCGTACCGCCTCCTCGGCTTCCGCCTCGCTGGTCAGCGCCTCGATGAACAGCACGTCGGCGCCCGCCTCGCGGTACATCCGGCCGCGCTCCAACGCTCGTTCCAGGCCGTCGGAGGCCCGCGCGTCGGTCCGCGCGATGATCACGAACTCGGGCTGGGCGCGCGCGTCCACCGCCGCCCGGACCTTCTCCGCCATCTCCTCCGCCGGGATGACCAGCTTGCCCTCCATGTGGCCGCACTTCTTCGGCGCCACCTGGTCCTCGATGTGGATCCCTGCGACCCCGGCCGCCTCGTAGGCACCGACGGTGCGGATGACGTTCAGCGGGTTGCCGTAGCCGGTGTCCGCGTCCGCGATGACCGGGATGTCCACGCACGCCGCCATCCGGCCGGCGTTGCCTGCCATCTCGGTCATGGTCAGCAGGCCCACGTCCGGCCGCCCGATGAGGGCCGCCGAGGTCCCGAACCCGGTCATGTACACAGCCGGGAACCCGGCCTCCTCCACGAGCCGGGCGGACAGCGGATCGAACGCGCCCGGCGCCACGATCGTCTCGCCCGAGTCCAGCAGCGCCCGCAGCCGGGCGGCGCCGCCCGGCCTCCTGGTGAGCCGGGCCGTCACCTTGCGTCCCGCGGTGGCCAGCGCCGGACGCGATCGGCGAGAGCGGCGTCGCATGGCATGCGCTGATCGTACAGAGGGCGCGGCGGGCGGGGAACCGGCCCAGCGTTACGGCTGCGCCGGGCTACGCGGTGATGGCGGCGCCGACGGTGAGGGCGTCGAGGGCCGAGCTTTGCCGGCCGGCGTCGGCCTTGTCGAAAGGCCCCGTCCAGCGCATGCCGAACTGGTGCGCCGCGTTCTTGTTGTTGTTCCACACCGAGGCGGCGTTGGCCAGCAGGAACGTGGTATAGGCCGACTGGTGGCTCTGCTGGTAGAAGTCGAAGAGGTTGCGGGCGAAGATCCCCTTGAACTGCACCTGGTCCCCGTTACAGCCCGCCGCGACCGTCTCGCACGGCTCGGTGAGGATGCCGGGGACCTTCGCCGTCTTCGGCGTGGTCAGATTGGCCAGCGTCGCGTTGGCGATGGCCTCCCCCTGCTGCAGGTAGGCGGTGTCGCCGGTGATCTCGTACAGGGCGGCGAGCCCGCCGAGGACCACGCCCTGGTTATAGGTCCAGGTGGGGAGGCCGTTGTTGGCGCAGGCCGCGGTAAGCCCGTCGTTGATCATGCCGCTGCGCCCGATCAGGCCGCTTGAGCTGAACCACTCCCATTCCCGCAGCGCCCAGTTCAGGTACGTCTGATCGTTCGGCGTGCGCTGATGCAGCCGGGCGGCGAGGGTGAGGAACAGTTCGTTGACGATCGCGTTCTTGTAGTTCTTGGCCGAGTTCCACCACAGGCCGCCGCCGCAGACGGGATCCCAGGCCGCCGCGTTGGCGGTGAAGATGGTCTGGGCCGCCTGTAGGTACCGGCTGTCCCTGGTCAGGTCGTACGCCTCGATCCAGGCCAGCGCCCACCACCCGTTGTCGTCGTAGAAGTTGTTGACGAAGTTGGCGTGCTGCTTCTGCGCCGCCGTGAACGTCGTCTGGATGGTCCCCTGGTAGGTCGTATCCCCCGTCCACTTCGTGTACCTGATCACGGCCGTCAGCGCGTTGGCCGCGTTCCACCAGCCCGTGCTCTGCCACAGCCCCGTCGACGCGTCGTACCACTTGTGCAGCGCGCCGAATCCCGCCGCCGCACAGGCCCGATAATCCGGCTCAGCCATCCCGTTTCCTCCTAGAAAAAACCCATTATTCCGAACGGGCCGTGGTGCGTGCCCACCGCACGCCCCTTCGCCAGCGTGGCCGGCACGCCTGACGGGCAGCTGAGCTAGGCGAGCTTGGCGAGTTCAGGGACGAAGTAGGCGGCGTCGATGGTGCCGAGGCCGGTGGCCAGGTTGTAGTGCGGCTCGGCGCTGAAGCCGTGCA
Organism: Streptosporangiaceae bacterium; assembly: GCA_050698735.1. GTDB lineage: Bacteria > Actinomycetota > Actinomycetes > Streptosporangiales > Streptosporangiaceae > Palsa-504. Next base: position 2,606 of record JBOHCG010000804.1, read on the forward strand.
CCGTGTGGCTGCGGCCGCTCTGGCGGAAGGTCACCGTGTTGTTTCCCGAGGTGACGCGGACCAGGCCGTGCAGGTGCTCGGCCGCCATCTTGTACAGCGCCGGGTTGATCAGGCCGAGCGGGTGGCCGGCCACCTGGTCGGCGAGCGCCACGATGCCGGCGAACAGGGGCGCCGCCTCGCTGGTGCCGCACAGCGCGTACCAGCCGGTCTGCTGGCCACCGAAGCTCTGGTAGACGTTGACCGCGCCGCTGCAGGCCGCGCTCATCGAGATGTCGGGCACGCCGCGGTGGTCCCCGACGATGCCGGCGACTCCGTCCTGGTATGAGGGCCGGCCGAAGACCACTGACTTGCCTCCGCCGCTGGCCAGCGGGCCCGGCCCGGCGTTGCCGTTCACCAGTTCGTTCGTCGCCCGGCTGTAGGTGTCGTTCCACACCGTGTCGGCGGAGTCGCGGTTGCCGCTGCTGCCCAGGTTCAGCCGGGTCCCGCCGACCGAGGTCACCAGCGGGTCGCTGGCGGGCCACATCG
>JBOHCG010000805.1:0-3125 GCA_050698735.1 Streptosporangiaceae bacterium
TTGGGGATGTACCACCACGAGCGGGGATCGAGTCCCCCATCTGGGCCAGACGAGGGCCGGCCCGACGGATGCCACGGTGCCGACGTAGACGTGTCCCGGCTGGCCGGTCAGGGTGATGTACCAGTACTTCTGCCCGCCGCTGACATCCCAGCCGATATCGGTAATCTTGCCGGTTACAGTCTGGTACTGGCCGCCTTGCTCGGGTGCCCCCCCGTTGGCGGAGCCCTGGCTGGCAAGCTGGGTGAGGTAATTCTGCAGTGCGGCCGACTTGCTGCTGCCGAACACGACGTTGTTGGCCGTCGCCTCGTACGCGTCGACAAAGCCGATCCCGACGAAGCTCGGGTTCGAGCCTTGAGGTTCGTAGATGGCCATCCAGGTCAGGTGGCCGTAGATGACGTGCAGGACCAGGTCGACGGCCTGGTAGTGGTCGGCCTTGACCAGCGTGGCGCCGACGCCTGAGGCGTTGTCGAACGCCTGGATGACCGGGGCCTCGATGCCCATCGGCAACTGCGGCGTGTAGACCCGCATCGCGCCGGTGGCGGCGCTCATCTCGATGATCTTGGAGACCGAGTTGTCGTTGTTGAAGCTGGTCAGCAACATGCGCCAGACCGGGTGGCCGCCGCCGGTGTAGACCATGACGGGCGCGCCGGAGACCTCGAAGCGGTTGGCATAGCTGCTGCCGATGCCCTGGAATCCGGCCTGGGAGTACTTGCCATACCAGTTCGCGATCGTCATCGCCATCTGCTGGCTGTAGATGCGGTCCACCCAGTCAGGGGTGTCGCCGAGGGCGTACCGGTTGATCTGCCCGGTGTGCGCGTTTATCACCAGGACGCCGACCGGGGCGTCGAACGTCCAGCCCACCCGGGGCGATAGCAGCGTTACCGTGTAGAAGGGCAGGCCCTGGTCGTCGATCTCCAGCGTGGGGTCGTTCAGCAGATATCCGCTGTAGCCGTGGCTGTACGCCCACCGGTCCGGTTCGCTGCCCTGCCCGCCGCCGAGGCTGATGATCATGGAGTACTGGCCGTCGTAGTGCTCGACTGGGGTGGCGTTCGGGTCCTCGGCGGACACCATTATGTAGCCGGGCACGATCGCGTGCAGCCGCGCCTTGTTACCCGCGCCGTCGAACTCGAGCGGGAACACGTACCACATCCGGCCGTCCACGTACTGCAACGTCGCCGGACCCAACTGGAGATAGGTGCTGTAGTTGCGCTGACCTGCGAGAATACCTGACCGATGCCAACGGTATAACCGACGCCGTCAGCATCCGTGATGCTGGCGCGGCCACCTGTGTCCTGGACGGAGGTGACGTTGCCGCCGAGGTCCTGAGCCCACCACGTCGCGGTTGACGGCACCGTCCACCGCTGCGACGCATAGACGATGGCGCTGTCCAGCAGGAGCAGGGCGGGGCTGTCCGTCAACTGGCCGGTGAGCTGCCGCCACGGGCCGAAATCCTGCCTGAGGGCCCGCAGATCGGTCGATCCTGGCGGCACGGATTCAACCACACCGGTATCGCGGGTACCCGTCGCAGCCGGCGGGCCCGACTGATGCGAGTCGGTGTAGCTCGAGATGCCGACGCCGAGCCCCGCGGCCAAGGCGATGGCGACCGCCGTGATCGCGGCCAGGCGCCAGCTCCACACGTGGCTGACGCGAGGCCGGCGCCCGCCCGTGCGGTGCGGATGGGGATGCGCGGCCCGCACCTTCGCGCGGCACCAGCGGCATCTGCCGTCGTCGTCTAGCTCCAGCGGTGCGCCGCAGTTACGGCAGACATCCACGGCCCCACCGCTCATGGCTGAATGATAGTGGGGCCGCAGGCCAGGCAAATCGGGATGGCTAATATGAGACACTCACTGCTGCGCGGGACGGGAACCACGGCTCGTTCGGCCAAATAAAAATTACGGAGAGATGCGGCGCGGTCGGCCAGGATTCGGCGGCCGGGATTGTTCGCCGGCACCGTATGCTCGTGCCCGATGAATGCGGGTGACGGCCGATCGCGGCAGCCTAATACGGCGTCGTTGATCAAGGCCCAGATCGTGGCCGGTGAAGCGCTCCGCCGGGCTATGAGGCGGGCCTCCGCGGCGGCGGATCTCGAACTGCTCGAGGCTGAGCTGGCCGCGTGGTCGGCGGGTAACGAGCGGGTACTTGCCGAGGCATTCGGCGAGGCCGAGCGTCGCGCCTACCGCCGGGCGACCGCCTCCCGGGGAGCGGCGACCGGTAGCTTCTCCGGCGAGCGGATCCGGACGGAGCGGACGACCGACTCCCGGCTCCGCTATCTGCAGGCGGCCGTCGTGCGGATTGACCTGGCCCAGGAGTTGGGCGGCCGGCGGCGGACCTTAGGCTTGTTTCGTGGGTGGCCCGAGGCGTGCCTGGTGGATGTGTACGACACGTTGCTGCGATGCGACTTCTCGGCGCATCGGGCCGAGCTGCCGGTTCTGGCCGGGGTTCCTGCGGACCGGTGGCAGGAGGGGTACTGGCGGATCGACCAGGCGCTCAACACCGGGGGGATCTCCAAGGCGGACGGCTTCGCGCAGATCCTCGTGGAGAACGGGGTCGAGCCGCGGGCGGACCTTGTGCGGGCGCTGGTGGACAGGGACGAGGAACTGCTGCTTGCGACCGCGCGGCCGTTCGATGATGCGATCCCGTTCCTGGAGGGCCTGCGGTCGCGGGGGATCAAGATCGCGATCGTGAGCAACTGCACCGCGAGTACGCGGCCGCTGCTTGCCGAGGTCGGGGTGGCCGCGCTGGCGGACGCACTCGTGCTGTCGTGCGAGGTGGGCGCCGTCAAGCCGGATGCGGAGATCTTCTGCCGCGCGCTGGAGCGGGTCGGGGTAGCCGCGTCCGGCGCGCTGTTCGTGGACGACCAGCCCGGGTACTGCGCGGGCGCGGTGGCGGCGGGCATCGCCGCCGCCCAGATCGTGCGGGGCGAGCTGGACGGGAGGATGCCCGCGGCTGGAACCACGGTCGTTCGGTCGCTGGCGGAGGTCGAGGCCATGCTGTCGGCCTGATCGTCGCGCTCGCCGACTCCGGTACGGCTTCGCTTTATTGCGGCTTCAGGTGAGGTGCGGGTCCTGGCCGGGCGGCAGGCGTCGTTCCAGGGCGGCTAGGCGAAGCTCGAGCTGGTCGACGCG
>JBOHCG010000806.1:0-3124 GCA_050698735.1 Streptosporangiaceae bacterium
ACCGTGTCGTAGTAGCGGCGGATCTCATCCTCGCTGGGCACGTAAGGCGGCTTCTTCGAGGCCCTGGCCACCTCGATGTCGAGTTCGTCACGCAGGTGCCGGAACGGCTCCTGCCAGTCCCCCTCGTTTGCCAAAGCGGACGTAGTCGTTGACGCCGTTGTAGTTCTCCACGCCATTCAAGCCGGACTCGGTCTCTCGCTGCAGGTCCCGGTCCCGCAGCCACCGGGCCAGGAAGATGGTGCGCTGCGCACGGCCGACCTTGAGCATTGCGGCGTAGGCGGGATGGGTGGTTTCGGAGGTGAAGCGCCGCATCAGCGCCTCGGTGGAGCCGGTGCCCAGGCGTATCGCGGTGGCGTATTTGACCATCAGATCGTAGTTGTTCTCGATGACATAGGAGCCGACGGCCACGCACTCGGTGGCCGACGGGCAGGCCACGGCGAGCGCGAACTGATTCGTGTCCGCGCTGGCGGCATTGCCAGGGGCCGGGACGTTGGCCGCGGTCCACGACGATCCGCTCCCGGCGGCCAGCAGCCCTTTTCGGACGAGAGGTAGTAGCCGGGGATCACGCACTGCGTGCCGGAGGTGCAGGCCATGCTGTCGGGATTCTCTTCATAGAGGGGCGATTGGTCCAGCGTGGCCGGGGTCCAGGAGGCCCCGTAGCCGGTCAGCAGGAGGGCCGCTGGTTGCCGGAGGAACTCTGATAGGTTCCCCCGACGACGCATTTGTCCGCGGAAGGGCATGCCAGCGTGTCCAGCCCGACATTGGGGTTGGCGGCGGCATCGCCCGGGAGCTCCGCCCTGGCTGGGGCCCAGGAGAACCGGGTCCCGGTCAGCAGCAGGCCCTGGCTGTGGCCCGAGGAGTCGTTGTAGTTGCCGGCCGCCACGCACAAGATGGCCGACGGGCACGTCACCGAGGGGGTTTATAGCTCGCTGGGTAATTTGTCCGGAGATTCCCGGCGGAGATTTAGTTGTCCGGTTCGCGGCGGGTGGCGTCGGCCCAGATATTGGGTTTGCTCGCGTCCTAATAACACCCCGCATGGGCTACAAGTGGTTCCGCTCGCGCGGCCTGTTCGTCGGCTCCAGCGTCGTGGAGGCAGGATGCAAGACGATACCTGCCAGGCCTGAAACTGTCGGCATGCACTGGACCGTCGTCGGCGCCGTCATCGCCCTGCTGCTGCGAGGCGAGCAGCCAATCGAACGGATCTGGCAGCGACCCCGCAACCAGACAGCCACCGCCTGACCCGGCCCTGACCGGCCACGCCACGCCACGTCCGCAGCGGCAAGTTTCCCGCCAGTCACCTACAAAATTGGCGCACACCCCTGGTCAGGGCGGGACCAGCAGCGGGTAGGAGGAGGCGTCCCCGCGGCCGGGCAGGTACAGCTCCATCTTGTTGATCTGCTTGAACCGGACGATCAGGTCGAAGTCCAGCAGCCGGGTGATGCCGAAGCCGATGTAGCTGGCGCCGTGAGAGTCGACGTAGTTGGACTCTACTGCATGTCGGTGCCGTGCTGACCGGGGTGAGCACGTTCAGGCAGCCGGTGCGCAACGCGGTCTCGGTGAGCATGTGCAGCAGCGGTACCACGCTCCAGCGGGCGCGCACACTCCTGGCTGTGCTCAGCCCGTCGGGCGCTATAGGCGAGGTGTCTCGCTGGAATACGCGAGCAGGTCCGGGCCTGGCTGCGGCCCGATCCAGAGGACATCGACCGCTGCGGGCTCTGGCTGGCGCCAGATCACCCACCAGGTTGACTGGCCGGCCATCTCAACGAGGACTATCCAGCCGTCGGGGCGGTAGCGCAGGCTCTGGCCGCGTACCTTTCCCAGATCGCTCCGCAAGCGCTCCAGTACGTCTTTGATTCCCTTGCCAGCCTCGCCACCGTCCCCACGGAGTGCGCGGTAGGTGTCCAGAGCGCTCGGGATAGGCGGTCCGGGGCGGTTCTTGTCCAGGCGTAGTCGCACCGGTGGCGGATCGGTCACGAGGCATCCAGGTCGATCTCTTCACCGTTGAAGGCGCCGGAGGCCAGGTAAGCCGCCACTTGTGGGTTGTGTTTCCACATCGCAGCCTCTGCCGCCGTCATCACGACCGCCGGCGTGAGGTGGATGCTGCCATCGGGAAGAAAGTCAGCGATGTATCGCGCACCTGGCTTGGCGCCATGAGCCTTGAGCGCAGCGCGGCCGCGCTCGTCCAGTTCAATGAGGATCTCAGACATGGCACTCTCCACCTATACTCCTCGACTGAAGGTGATCCAACTGGAACAGTGTATCAAATGGTCCAGTTACACATCGGCTCGGCCTAGCGGAAGAAGTACGTCCTAACCGCGGAGGACCTTCACGCCTGGACGCCGCTGTAGCCGATGTGCGGTCCGTCGCGCAGCCCGGCAAGCGGGCCAATGGGCCGAGCTCCGCGACTGGGCGCTGAGCTTGCTCCGCGACCGAGCGCGCGCTGACGACCGGTACGTTACCCAGCTGATCAGCGTCCTGATCCGCGAGGACCTCCAAGTAGGACAGGGCCAACGGGAAATGCGGCGTGCCGCGCGTTTCCGCGGAAACGCCTCGTGGCAACGTGCCCTTTCCCGCACCGTTTCCTGAGCTGAAGGCCAGCGTTCTGCCGGAAGTGCTCCGCGAGCATGCTGCTGCCGTCGGCCCGTACCTGGTCGTCCGTGATCACTTCGTGCAGCGGCTCTACCATCAGCACTCCGGGTACTGGCAGCCGGACGGGCAGGGCCTGGAACCCGTCGATGCGGCCGACCGCGCGGCAGCGCTTGACCTGCTGGCCGGCGGCAGGCCGGAGCCGTTTGCCTCAGCGGCACGGACCCTGCTGGCCCAGCGGGACCCCGCGCTCGCCCTGGAGATCATCACCGCCGGACTGACCAGGCATCCGGACGCTCGCGAGCTGGCGCAGCTGCGACAGCAGGCTCTCTACCGGCTGATGGAGCGACACCAGCTGCAGGACCCGTTCCGCTTCCTCATCTACGCCGAGCTGGCCGGAGCCGAAATCGGCCCGGTCGCTGCAGCCTGACAGCAGCTTGCTCGGTGTGCGTCCGGTCCCGCGTGTCTAGCGACAAGGTCGCGCTGACGGAGGCCGCGTAGCCGCGGTCCCGAGAACCAGCATGACCGCGCGGCGAAT
>JBOHCG010000807.1:0-3123 GCA_050698735.1 Streptosporangiaceae bacterium
TTCGACGACTTCGACCCGCGCCTGCACTACAAGCTCACCCTCTCGCCCGCCGAGCTCACCGCCACCGAGCGCAACGCGGCCGCGTTCCGTCCGGCCACCGCCGACGACGTGGACCTCAACCTGTGACCCACGGGCCGGCACCGGAGGCGGGGCCGCTCGGCGGCCTGCACCCGACGCTGGCCTACCACGTGGTGAACACGCTCGGCTGGACCGCGCTCCGCCCGCTGCAGCGCGACGCGCTCGGACCGGTACTGCGCGGTGACGACGCCCTGCTGCTCGCGCCCACCGCGGGCGGCAAGACCGAGGCGGCCGCGTTTTCGGTGCTGACCCGGATGGCCGGCGAGGACTGGGCCGGCCTGTCGGTGATCTACCTGTGCCCGCTGAAGGCGCTGCTCAACAACCTGCTGCCGCGCCTTGAGGTCTACGGCGCCTGGGCCGGCCGCCGGGTCGCGCTCTGGCATGGCGACACCTCGGCGTCGCGCCGCAGGCCGATCCTCGCCGACCCGCCTGACCTGCTGCTCACCACGCCGGAATCGCTTGAGTCCATGCTCGTGAGCACCGGCGTGGACCACCGGCGGCTGTTCGCTGACCTGCGGGCCGTGATCGTGGACGAGGCGCATGCCTTCGGCGCCGGGGACCGCGGCTGGCACCTGATCGCCGTCCTCGAACGGCTGTCGCGCATCGCCGGCCGCCCGCTGCAGCGGATCGGGCTGTCGGCGACGGTAGGCAACCCGGCGGAGCTGCTGACATGGCTGCAAGGGTCGGCGGCCGCGCATCGCACCGGGGTGGTCGTCGCACCGGAGCCTGAACGGGATCCTGGGGCAGTCACCCGGGATCGTTCGGAAATATTCAAGGCGGCCACCGTCGCCGCGCCCGCAGCGGACGCGGACATCCAGCTGGACTACGTCGGGAGCGTGGCGAACGCCGCCAAGGTCATCGCGGCGCTGTACCGGGGCGAGAAGCGCCTCGTTTTCTGCGACTCCAAGCGGCTCGTCGAGCAACTCGGCGCGCACCTGCGTGAGCTCGGCGTCACCACGCACCTGATCCACGCATCGCTGTCGCTGGACGAGCGGCGGCGGGCGGAGCTGGCGTTCGCCCAGGGGCGGGACTGCGTGATCGTGTCCACCTCCGCGCTCGAGCTCGGGGTCGACGTCGGTGACCTGGACCGGGTGATCCAGGTCAACGCGCCGCCGACGGTCGCGGCGTTCCTGCAGCGGCTCGGGCGCAGCGGGCGGCGGACGGGAACGCGGCGCAACTGCCTGTTCCTCGCGCTGCACACCGATGACCTGCTGCTCGCTGCCGGGCTGCTGCTCGCCTGGTCGCGCGGGTTCGTCGAGCCGGTCACCGCGCCGCCTTCGCCGCGGCACATCACCGCCCAGCAGCTCCTCGCGCTCTGCCTGCAGGAGGGACGGGTGGGGGAGCGGACCTGGCAGGAATGGCTGCCGCTGCCCGCGCTGGCAGCCGACGCGCCGCAGATCGCCGCGTACCTGGTGGAGCAGGGCTACCTGGATACCGACGGCGGGATGCTGTTCGTCGGGCCGGAGGCCGAACGGCGGTTCGGGCACCGGCACTTCATGAGCCTGATGGCGACCTTCACCGCGCCGCCGGAGTTCACCGCGCTGCACGGCCGCGACGAGATCGGGCGGATAGACCCCTCGCTGCTCGCCGACCGGGTGGACGGCCCGCGGCTGCTGCTGCTCGGCGGGCGGTCCTGGCGCGTGACCTGGACAGACTGGAAGCGCCGGCGCTGCTTCATCGAGCCGGCCGCCGGCGGCGGACGCGCGCGATGGCTGTCAGACGGGGTCGGCGGGATGTCGTTCGAGATCGCCCGGTCGATGCGGGACGTGCTGCTCGGCACGGAAGTGCCCGTGTCGCTGACCCGCCGGGCGGCGAGCTTGCTGGCCGGGCTGCGCAGCGACGGCATCGGGCGCGTGCACGCCGGCGGGCTCGTCATCAGCCGGGGCGAGGAAGACCTGCGCTGGTGGACGTGGGCGGGGTACCGGGCGAACGCGACGCTGAAGGCCACGCTCGGCGAAGTCGCCGACCCGGCGCAGCGGGTCGACGACCTGAGCATCCGGCTGCGGGCCGACCTGCGGCCGTCAGCCTGGCGCGGCGTGGCGGACGCGGTACGGGATCGGCTGTGCCTGCCGGAGGCCGACGAGAAGGCCCTTGCCGGGCTGAAGTTCTCCGAGACACTGCCGCGGCACCTGGCAGTGGCGACCTTGGCGGCGAGGCTGGCGGATCTGGACCACGCCCAGGCTGTGCTCGTGGAACCGGTGCGGTTCGACACAGCCAGGATCGCTAGGTAGCAGCGGCCGGACCTGATCGCCGTCGCGGGCGTCGTCCAGCAGCACAAGCACCCGGCGGACGGCCAGTAAGGGGTGGGCGGTCAGATGGAGCGGATGGCGCCGCCGTCTATGGGGATCATCGCGCCGGTGAGCAGCACGCGTGCTCCGTCCGCGGCGAGGGCCCGGGCTGCGGCCAGGCCAAGGCACCGGCTGCCGCCGGTCACCAGGTACACCCTGTCCCGCAAGCCAAGATCCATGCGGCCATTGTGCCCTGATGCGATCCGTCAGCAGTCAGTCCTTAGCTGACCTCGGCTGCCAGGTCTTGGTAGGCGGGCATGAGCTCGTTCCACCGCGCCTGGCCGTCGCCGCGTTCCCGGCCGGCGATGTGGGCGGCGAGGTCCTCGACGTGGACCTGGATCCCCGCGCCGTAGGGCGCGATCAGGTTCAGCGGCATGCCCCGTTCCTCCCAGACCAGGATGGTCTGGTCGCCGTCGGCGGTCAGCACGGCCTCGATGGCCTGCTCGTCCGGCTCGCCTGAGGACCTGGTCGCCACCAGCAGGTGCTGCGGGGGCTCGCACGCTTCCACGCGGCCTGTGCCTTCCCATCCGTCAAAGAAGCGCGCGCGAAGCTCACCGCCGAGGCGGAGGTCGCCCTCGACCTCGCCGAGCCAGCGGGCCAGCCGCGAGGGATCGGTGAGCGCCGACCACAGGTCGTCGATATCGGTGTCGAAGCGGTCCTGCATGCGCACGACGCCCTTGCCGTCTGCCGATCGCAGGCTGCCCAGGATGCGGCCGCCCCCACGTGCGTTGCTGGTCATCTGGTGCTCCTTCGTTCG
>JBOHCG010000808.1:0-3121 GCA_050698735.1 Streptosporangiaceae bacterium
GCGCGCGGGCAGGCGGCGGCGCGCGGGCAGGCGGCGGCGCGCGGGCACCTGGTGGTGACGAGGCGGGCGGTACCGGCGGGGGTGCTGACGGCGGTGATGTCCCGGCGGGCGGGGCGGAGCGGTTCGTGTCTGTTGGGGTCACGGTGCCGTTTGAGCATGGGGAGCTGTACCTGATTTCTTACGCGCACACCGGGTCCGGGGCGCGGTTCACGGTGGTGTGGCGGGTGCGGGATCCGTACTCGCCGCCGCGGCCCGGGCACGCCCGCATGCCGCCCATCGAGAAGTTCTCGGCCACCGATGACCGGGGCGGCCGGTACCGGTTTCAGTTCGCCGGGCGTGACAATCCCGAGTGGACCGGCAGGCTCAGCCTGCACCCGGAGCCGCCCGATGATATCCGCTGGATCGACATCTGCGTGCGCGACGGCGGGGAAGCCCGGGTCAGCCTGGACCCTGGCGCGCCGGGCGGTGCCGCGGCGGTGATCCGCGAGGTGACGGTGAGCCCGGGCGAGCACCTGCTCAACCTGCTCGCGGTGCGGCTGCTCACGATCGCGCCCGAGTTCCCGCACGACCTGCGGCTGCAGCTGGCCGCGGTGTCGCCGGGACCGCTCAGCAACGCCGCCGCCGGACTCGGCGACGTCATCGCCGCGCTCGAGGCGGCCGATGTGCTGCCGGCGCTCAGCCCGGTACCCGGCCGGCTCGCCGCGCTGTGCGCCAGCCTGCAGGTCAGCGGGCACGGGATCACCGCGCCGCCCGCGCGCGACCTGCCGGAGCCCTGGCTGAGCATGCTCGCCCACTACCACCGCAGGCGGCCGGAGACCTCGCCGGCCCGGGACGGCTCCGCGCCGATCGCCGTCGACCTGCCCGAACTGGACGGCGTCCGGCTTACCCTGCTTGCGCTGGGCAACAGCGACGGGAGCACGATGATGAGCGTCCTGGCGAGCGGCCTGGCGCCGGATACCGCGCGCGGAGCCTCCGGCGCCGACATGCACTTCCCGCTGTCGATCTGGGTCCGCGACAGCGGCGGCCGGTGGCACGCCACCCGCCCGTCCGGCTGGAACTGGGCCGACGGCGAGTACGCGATCACGCTGCACATGGTCCCGCCGCTGGCCCGGTCCACCAGCTGGATCGACGTGCTGGCCGCGGGCCAGTCGGCTGAGGTCCGCGTCAGGCTGCCGCTCGACTGGGGGTACGCACCGTGAATTTTCAGCAGAACGGGCAGTGGTTCGACTGTCTGCCAAGCTGCGAGGCACAGGTGCCCTGCGGCGAGGGCAGGCACCCGGTCCGCTGGGAGGCCGGGGCATTGCTGCTGCCCGAGCATCCCGACGTCGAGGGCGAGCTCGTGCTAGCCGCCCTCGGCGGCGAGAAGCCCGGCTGCGTCGAAGTCGCCGAGGCGTGGCAGCGGCACGGCGCCGACCTGTCCGTGCTGGCCATCGGCCCGCGGCATCCCGCGGACGAGATCGCGGTCAGCTGGGACGACCTGGTGACCACATGGCCGGGGTCAGGGGCGGGGCCGACCGGCCAGCCGGGGCGCGCAGGGCTTGCCCAGCACGGGCCGATGCGGCGGCCAGCCGCGATGCCTGCCAGCATGGCCGCGATGAGCGCGCGACGGCAGCTGATGCAGCAGGAGATGCAGCAGCTGCGCGAGCGGGCCCAGCGGCGGACGAACGACATGCTGTCGCTGCTCGCGCTCGGGTACGGGTTCCAGGCCCGGCTGGGCGGGCAGGTGGCCGCGTCGTACGCGGCGGAGCCGGCCGACGAGCGCGTCCGGCCCGCGCTGATTGCCGCCATCACCGGCAGGCTGGCTCCGGTCGCAGAGGACTGGATCGGCATCGATCCCGGGAAGGTGGTCGTGTCGCTGCACACCGGGCCGGGCTGGGGGTCGGTCGAGATGACCGGCCGGGGCGAGGAACGGCGGCTGCGGGTCGCCCTGCCGGCCGGGTGGCTGGCCCGGGTGTGGGCGTGCGGCCTGGCGCTGACCGGCAGGCACCTGATCGTGGACGTGCGGCAGGCAGGCTGGCCGGACGCGCGGGTGCTGGCGATGCGCGCGCCCGGCGCGGAGCCCGTGGAGCTGGACGTGCACGGCTCGGCGGATGCCGGCGATGCGCCGCGCTGGGAGGTTCGCTGAGCCGCGGCCTGACGGCACGGCGCTGCCGCTTCCGGGATGGGCCGCGCTGGGAGGTTCGCTGAGCCCGCCGCCTGACGGCACGGGACGGCCGCGCTGGGAGGTTCGCTGAGGCTGCGGACGGCGCGGGGGGTCGCGGGGATGGGTGACACTGGGAGGTGTGAGCGTGCAGGCGCATGGGCAGAATCCGGCCGTCGAGGCGCTCGGGGTCGCGGTGGCGGCTCGGGTGCCAGTGCTGCTGTGGGGTGCGCCGGGGACCGGGAAGACCTCCGTGATCCGGGCCATGGCGCAGGCCATGGGGCTGCCGTGTGAGACGGTGATCGCCTCGATCAGGGAGCCTTCCGACTTCGCCGGGCTGCCCATCGTGGTCGGCGGGGACGTCGTGTTCGCTCCCCCGGCGTGGGCGCGGCGGCTCGCGGAGGCGGGGCACGGCCTGCTGTTCCTCGACGAGCTTTCCACTGCTCCGCCCGCCGTGCAGGCCGCGCTGCTGCGGGTCGTGCTTGAGCGGGCGGTCGGCGACCTCACGCTGCCGGAGGAGGTCGCGGTGGTCGCCGCGGCCAACCCGCCGGAGCAGGCGGCGGACGGCTGGGACCTGTCCGCGCCGCTGGCCAACCGGCTATGCCATCTGGCCTGGCAGACCAACCCGCGGGCGGTCGCCGACGGGCTCGCGGGCGGCTGGTCGGCCCCGGTGGTGCCCGAGCTGCCCGAGGGCTGGCAGGCCGAGGAGATCCTGGCCCGCGGCCTTGTCGCCGCCTTCCTGTACGTCAGGCCCGCGCTGGCGTGCGCTCCGCCGACCGACGCGGCGGCCGCGGGGCGCGGCTGGCCGTCCCCGAGGACCTGGGAGATGGCCGCCCGGCTGATGGCAGCCGCGGGCGCGTCCGGTACCTCGGACGAGGCGCGTTCGGCCCTGATCAGGGGCGCCGTCGGGGACGGGGCAGGTGTGGAGTTCCTCGCCTGGCTGGTGGAGATGGACCTGCCCGACCCGGAGCAGGTGCTCGC
>JBOHCG010000809.1:0-3117 GCA_050698735.1 Streptosporangiaceae bacterium
GCCGGTGCGTGCCGGGCTTGGCGCGCAGGTCGCCGGGCTGCGGCTGGCGGCCGCGTCGCGCCAGGACGCCGACCTGGTGCTGCAGGTGCTCGCTGGCCGGCCTGACGGACCTGTGGTCGCCGCCATCGCGGAGGTGCGCGCGAGCGCGGCGCTGATCGAGGTCGGCGGGGCGCTGGCCGGCATTCCCCGGCTGCGGGAGGGCGGCGGGCCGGCCATCATGTCCCACGACGCCGCGCACGGGACCAGCTATGCCCGGACGCTGCTCGCCTACCTGGACGCGAACAGCGACGTGGCGTCGGCCGCCCGGCGGCTCAACGTGCACCCCAACACGTGCCGGTACCGGCTCAGCAGGGCCGAGCAGCTGTTCGGGCTGTCGCTCGGCGATCCCGACGAGCGGCTGCTGCTGTGGCTGCAGCTCCGGCTCGCTATCGTCTGATGGGTGCCGGCCGACTACGAGAAGATCCGCGAGGAGAACATCGCGCGCTACGGCTGGGACACGGCCGTCCTCGACCTGCTCGGGCAGCTGTACAGCGAGCGCACCCACTTCATCTTCGAACTGATCCAGAACGCAGAGGATGCGGGCGCGACCGAGCTGGCCTTCTCGCTGCTGCGTGACCGGCTCGAGGTGCGGCACGACGGCCGGCCGTTCACCGAGGCCGACGTGCGCGGGGTGTGCGGGGTCGGGCAGAGCGGGAAGAGCGCTTCGGATCAGCTCACCGCGATCGGGAAGTTCGGCATCGGCTTCAAGTCGGTGTACGCGTACACGAAGAGCCCGCGCGTCTACAGCGGGGACGAGGCGTTCGGGATCGAGTCCTACGTCCGGCCGTTTGCGGTGCCGCCTGTGGCGCTGCCTTCGTCTTCGTCGCAGACGCTGTTCGTGTTCCCCTTCGACCTTGACGCGGTGCCCGCGGCGACGGCCTTCGCGGAGATCTCTGCGGCGCTTGACGGGCTGCAGCCGGGGGTGCTGCTGTTCCTGACGAGCATCGGGCGGCTGAGCGCCGGCGAGGGCGCGGTTCTTACCCGCTCGGTGGCGGGGGGTGCGCCGCGCCGGGTCCGGCTGGCCAGGGGGCGGCGGGCAGAGGAGTGGCTGGTCTGGTCGCGGCGGGTGGAGGGCGTCGGCCGGCCGGTGGAGATCGCGTTCCGCGTTTCGGACGACCGGCGGCTCATCGGGTGTGATCGGTCGCCGCTGACGGTGGTCTTCCCCACGGAGAAGGAGACGTTTCTCGGCTTCCTGATCGAGGGCCCGTACCGGACCACGCCGGCCAGGGACAACGTCCCCGAGCACGATCCGGCCAACCAGGCGCTGGCGCGCGAGACGGCCGCGCTGCTTGCCGACGTGGTCCGGTCGCTGCGGGACGACGGGCTGCTCTCCGCTCCGGTCCTCGCAGCGCTGCCGCTCGACGCCGCCCGGTTCCCGGCCGGCTCGCTGCTGCACCCCTTGTGGGCATCGGTGCGGGAGGCCCTGGCGGGCGAGGCGCTCATCCCGGTGGCCGGGGGCGGCTACGCGGCGGCCGCCTCACTCAGGCTGGCGCAGGATGCGGAGCTGCGCGGGCTGCTCGGGCCCGATCAGCTCGCCGCGCTGTACGGCATTTCCGCGGCCTTGGCGGATCCCTCGGCCGCCGCCTATCCCGTGCTGTGGCAGTACCTGGTCGACGTGCTTGGCATCGGTGAGGTCACGGCGGCCGGGGTCGTGGCGAACCTGACGGTCGACTTCCTGCGGGCGCAGACCGACGAGTGGATCGCGAGGCTGTACGCCTTCCTGTTCGGGCACTCTGTGCTGTGGCGTTCGGCTCGATTCGAGGACGAGGAGCCCGGCCCAGCGCGGACGGCGCCGATCATCCGGCTGGAGGACGGCAGCCAGGTGGCGCCGTTCGACGCCGAAGGACGCCCGGCCGTGTACCTGCCGGGTGCCGCCTCGGTCAGCGGGCTGGCCACGGTGCGGCGCGCGGTCGCTGACTCCCCCGCGGCCAGGCAGTTCCTCGAAGCGCTCGGCCTGGCCCGGCCGGATGTCCTGGCCGAGGTGCTCTCGCGCATCCTGCCGCGCTACGAGGGCTTGGGGCTTTCGGAACTCGACCCGGCGCAGCATGCCGCAGATCTCGAGGCCGTGATGCTCGCGCTCGAGGAGGCCGGGGCCGGGCCGCGGGCCGAACTCCTCGACCGGCTGGCGCAGACCCCGTTCCTCATCGGGGAGAACGCGGCCACCGGCGAGCAGCGGCTGACGCCGCCGACCGGCCTGTACCAGCGGAGCAGGGAGCTCGAGAGCTACTTCGACGGCAACCCGGACGCCTGGTTCGCCGCCGACAGGTACGGCCCGTGGCTTGCCCAGCTGCGCGGGATGGGGGTCAGGCAGGACGTCGCAGTGCGCGCCCGGACCCCGGACGCGCTCGGGTACGTGGTCACCGTCGTGGAGTTCGGGCGGAATGAGCGCGGGCTGGACGGGTTCGATCCGGACGCGTCGATCGACGGGCTGGAGTTCGCGCTGCGGCACCCTAGCCCGGAGCGTTCGGAGTATGTGTGGAATGTCCTGCTTGTTCCGCACCGCAACCTGGTGGCCGGGGCGGTGGAGCGGTCGGTGATGCCGTCGTTCAGCGATTCGAGCAGGGAGCGACGCGAGTCTTCGATCGGCCTGCTCGCGGCGGGCGAGGCCTGGCTGCCGGGGCGGGACGGCGTTTTCCACCTGCCGGGTGAGCTCTCACTCGACGACCTGCCGTCGACGTACACGCCGGACGAGGGGCTGGCCCAAGCGCTGCACATGCTCCAGCCGGTGGTGGGCGAGGCCGCCCGCCGACTGGGCATCCCGGTGGAGGTGCTGTGGGGGCTCAGTGCCCGGCCGGACCTGGTTGCCCTGGTGTCGCGCGAGCTCGCCGCCTGCAGCGTCGACCCGACTTGATGCCTGGACCTTTAGTCGCCTCCATATCCTGTCGATATTCACCGACTAGGTTAGGGAACGGTCGACTGTATCTTACTGTGCGCTCACGTAATAGAGTCGTTCGTTTTGCCCCGGCATCGCCACGGCGCCGTCACCTAAAATTAGGACCCAATTACACAAAGTCTCGGAACGGAAGTACCGTGCGGTCACTGGACCTGCCGGATGAGCCTGACAAACTAGGACGGCAC
>JBOHCG010000810.1:0-3116 GCA_050698735.1 Streptosporangiaceae bacterium
CGTGTCGCCCAGGCGCCCGGGGGAATCGACGCGGTGGTCATCGCGCCCGGTCCCTTCGCCGCCGATGGCGCGGTCGCGCCGTCGTGGCAACAGATGCTGGCCGGCTACGCGGTGACCGCGGACCACGTGCTGGCCCACGCGGGATGGCTGCAAGCCGCCGCGCGGCACGCCGTGCGCACCTCCCGGTCCATCAGGGTCGTGCACCTAGCCGACGCGACATCGCCGCCGCTGCGCGCATCCGCGCAGGCCGTCGCACAACTGGCCCGCTGCGCCAGCCTGCTGAGGCCCGGACTGATCGACGTGTTCTCGATCGCCCTGGAAACCGCGGAACCGGCCGACCATCAGCCGGTCGCCCACCTGATCGCCCGCCTGCTGTGGTCCGGCGACGCCGCCGCGCTACGCGGCGCGGAACTGGTCGCCCGTCCAGGCTGGATAGGCGCCCGCAGTCACCCCGGCCCGGCCGCCACCGCCTCCTACGGCACGTCGACCATCCCGCCCTGGATCACAGACTGGCTGCGCGATGTCGTTCCCTAGCTGCGCCTTTAATCTGTAGCGGCGTGTTACGTCTGCCTATCGGTAAGTACTCATCAAATCGTTATAGAACAATAAATTCGATAGTTGTCGACATGTCTTCCGAACGGAACTACAGTATGTAACCAAAGTTTGATATCCGATCTCGAAGGGACCGCACATGGGACAGTTGCGCATGGCTGGCTTGCGTCATCGTTTCCTGCCCGTCGTGGCGGGGGCGCTGCTGGCGGTGGGCCTAGCGGCGTGCAGCAGTTCCGGCTCCGGCACGAGCGCGGCCGGGACGGGCGGCACCACGGGTGCCAATGCAGGGGGCGGCGGCAGCCAGTGCTCGAACATTCCGGCCGGGGCCATCCAGCTCGCCAACATCGTCCCGCTGAGCGGCCCGACCGCGCAGTCGGGCCAGCTGGAGGAGATCGAGTCCAATCTGGATATCGCCTACTTCAACGCGCACGACAGCGTGTGCGGTCACAAGTTCGCGCTAACCAACTACAACGACAAGGGCGACCCTGCGACCTCCCTGGGCATCGCCCGTCAGCTCGTCTCCCAGGGCAATGTGATCATCATGGAGGACTCGCTGTCCTCGGCGCAGAACCAGGACCAGCCGTACCTGATGCAGCAGCACGTGCTGGTGGTCAACGGGGACGGCGCCTACGCCCTGTTCAACGCCCAGCAGAATCCGACCGCGTTCAGCACGCTCCCGTCGAACGCCCAGTACGCCCAGCTGATGGTGAACTGGGCCAAGTCGCACGGCGACAACAACATCGGGATCCTGTCCGACGGGACCTCATTCAGCGTGGAACTGGCGGCCGACGCCCAGGCGGATGTCAAGGCCGCCGGGCTGAAGTTCGTCAAGACCATCACCTACTCACCCACAGCGATCGACCTGACCACTCCGCTGACCGAGGCGAAGCAGGACGGGATTCAGACGCTGTTCCCGACCGGGTTCACCGGTGTCCCGGCCATGGTCTCCGGGCTCAAGCAGATCGGCTGGTCACCCAAGATCGTCGGCTGGGGCGGACTGAACGACTTCGGCATCACTGCTTCCCAGGTCCCGCCGGGGACGGTCGACGGCTGCATCCTGTCCTATGCGCCGGGGCAGCCGACGTCCACCTTGCTGACACCCGAGAACGTGACGCTGCTCAAGGCCTCTCAGGCCAAGATCGGGCTCAACCCGGAGACTTCCGGCATCCTCTCCGGGTACATGTACCTGCTCGCGATCAAGCATGCGATCGTGACGGCGAACTCACTGGACGGGACGAAGCTCGCGGCCGCGCTCAGCGCCACGTCCAGCCTGCCGACGAACGTTCCCGGCCTGAACCTGAACTGGACCGCGACCCCGCAGGTGCACAACGGCTTCCCCAGTTCGGAGCTGAAGGAGTGCGAACTCAAGCAAGGTCCTTACGACATCCTCTACGCCGCCAGCTGAGGCCGGAAGGAAGGCATGGCTAACGGGTTGGACGCGCTGGTAGACCTGCAGCTGGCCTCGCCAGGTGTGGCACTGGTCACGCTGAACCTGCCCCAGCTGCGGAACGCGATGACGGAGGAACTGACGTCGGCGTGGACCGCGGTGATGGAGAAGGTCGCCGGGGACCGGTCACTGCGGGCAGCCGTGGTGACCGGTACCGGGAGCGCGTTCTGTTCCGGCGCGGATCTGTCCTGGCTGGATCAGGGCAACCTCAGTGACAACACTCCGGATCTGCTGCGGGACAAGATGCTGCCCTTCTACCGGGCGTGGCTTGCCCCGCAGCAGATCCCGGTCCCGGTAGTCGCGGCGGTCAACGGGCCCGCCGTGGGGGCCGGGCTGTGCCTGGCGCTGGCGTGCGATCTGCGCTACGCCTCGCCGTCCGCGACCTTCAGCGCCCCCTTCACGCAGCTGGGTACGCATGGCGGGATGGCCGTGAGCTGGCTGCTGCCCGAGGCGGTCGGGACGCCGCGGGCACGGGAAATGCTCTACACCGGGCGGGTGGTGACGGCGCAGGAGGCCCTGGACTGGGGCCTGGTCAGCGACGTCGCCGAGGATGTGGTCGGCCGCGCGCTGGAGGTCGCCGAGGGAGTGGCGCGCGCGGCGCCGATTGCCACCCGGCTGACCAAGGCGGGGCTGGCGCACGGCGCCCGCGGCGGTTTCGAGCTGGCGCTCCAGTGGGAGGCGCTGGCCCAGCCTGTGACACTGGCCACCAAGGACATCCACAAGGGCGTCCAGGCCCGCCGCGAGCACCGCGCCCCGATTTTCGACGGCGACTAGCCACTTAGGCGCCGCTCCGGCGGTGATACCGCGACAGGCCGGTGTTCGCCAGCGGGCGTATTTACCCGGACGGGTTGTTGTGGGCTTGCCCCGGCCGCGGCACCGGGCGCGCCTACCCGGGTCGGGGTGGTGGCCCGTGGCTGTGGTAGACCTTGCTGCCGTCGGGGCTGTAGGCGGTGGTGGTGCCGTCGGGGTTGAGGATGAGCTTCCATCCCCACCGGTGCACCGCGACGATGTGGTGAAAGGCGCAGAGCAAGACACAGTCCTTCACGCTGGTCTTGCCGCCGTCGGCCTTGCGGGTGACATGGTGCACGTGACACGCCGAGGCAGGCTGCCAGCACCC
>JBOHCG010000811.1:0-3115 GCA_050698735.1 Streptosporangiaceae bacterium
CTGCGGATAGGCCGTGCGCTCGATCGACGTCACCCGATGGTCCCCCCAGACCCCACCGAACCAGGACGCAAGCACCGTAGCGACGGCCGGGCACCCGCTGCGCAGAGGTTCACCGAACTGCAACCAGCCCGAACCAGCCAGCACCAGCACGGACAGCCCGCCAGCCCCTCATCTGCCCATTGCCGTTTTTCGGCTTACCTGGTCTGCCCCCCTTCCGGGGCCGGCCAGCCCGCCGCCCGCAACTCACCCAGCGCCGCGTCCAGCTCATCGAGGCCACCGACGGCCACGATCTGGTGCACCCGGGAGGACGAGAGCCCGACCGCGGCGGCGAGCGCGCGGATGGGCACGCCCTCGGCGCGCGCCGACGCCAGCGCCCAGCTGCGCTCCCGTTCGGCCTGATCCAGCCGCCACGCCGCCCGCGACACCCGCAGCAGCACCCGGCGTTCCCGTCGCCACGTGGCCGTCCGCTCCGCGATCTTCATGCACTCAGCCTGTCCTGCGTGCAGTGTTCAGCAAAGTGGACACGCTAGCGGTGTTCATGGCGCGGTTCTTACCGGTACCCCGATGCACGACCAGATCACCTTCATCACCAGCCGCGGCCGCCGCGTCGCCGCGGTGGTCTCCGTGGCCACTGCCGAGGGGGCCGCGGAGGACAGCCAGGCGGCCGATGACGCTGCCGCCGCGCAGATGTACGCCAGCAACGTCGTCCTTCACGAGGACCGGGGAGGCACCCCCAGCCTGACCATGGCCGAGATCTTCGAGGACTACGCCACCGACCTGCTGTGCGAGTTCGGCCACGACCCCGACCGGGCCCTGGCCGCCGCCCGGGCGGTCGCCGCCGAGGCGGCCGGCAGCATCGGGTACCCGATGCTGTGGCAGCAGGCCGCGCTGGCCGTCGAGCTGTGCCAGCGGGCCGTAGAGATTACTGGGCAGGTCCTGCAGGGCTCTTACCGGCCCGGAAGCCGGGAGAGCAGTGTCCTCAGGCCAGGGCGCCCCTAGCGAGCACCCGGTCCGGACCGGGTGCTCGCTAGGGGCGCGCGGTCGGGGACCATGAGCCCGGAGGCTCCCATTTTCGTTTTGTGTCTTACCTGGCCCAGTGACCGGACATGGCACGAACCAGTGCGTAGGTGCCGATCGGCACGCACAGGCCGATGATCAGCGCGGTCAGCGCCGATACGCCGATTACTGAGGCGATGCAAGCTATCAGGGCGCCGATTACCAGCAGCACCGCCGTCGTCAGCGCGATGCTCTGGGGCGACCCGGCGTAGCCCTCGGCCGTCAGCGTGAAGGTGCTGCCGCCCGTCCAGCCAGGCATTTTTACCTCGATCGTGATCCTTTCAACCTTCTTGAGTTCGAGGCCTACGACCGCGCGGTCAGTGGGGACCTCGTGGGTTAGATCGAGGTCCCGTCTGAGGTCATCGCTCACATCCATCGCCCTCGGCTTTCTGGGGTCGTGCGGACAGACGGCGGCTGCCGCCCTCGACGACATGGTACCCGGGCGTATGGCTAATGTGATAACGATGTCAGCGTGCCGTACATACGATTTAAGGATCCGATTTGACTGACACGCGTCGGGTGCACATACTGTGATACAGCAAGAGACAGCAAGAGAAGCAAGACAGCGAGAAGCAAGAGATGGGTGCTCTTCCTCCTGGGTGCGCTGCCCGGCGTGATGGTGGCCGTGACGGTGGCCGTACGGAGGGAGGATCGGCAGTACTCCCTGTCCAGCGCGCCGCCCGGCCGCGCGGTGGCGCGGGATGACGGCTACCTGCCACCTGGGCACTCATGGACTTGACAGGGCGAAGGCGAGGAGAAGTCATGACGAGGAACGACAGCGCTGTGATCGATCGAACGGAGGAGCCCCGGTCTGCCTCCCGGCGTCACGGGCCCCCGGACGAGCGTGGTCCCGGTGGCGGTGGCCCGCTGGAGAGGGTCACGGTCAACTTGATCCCCCGCGCTTCGCGGGCGCTCCAGCGGTTGTCGGAACTAACTCGTGATACCAAGACGGACAACATCAACCGGGCCATCCAGGTCTGTGCCTACCTGGAAGAAGTCAGTGCGAACGGGGGAGCCATCTACGTACGTGAGTCGAAGGACTCTGAGCTCCAGCTCTTGAAGATGTTCTAACCCGAGAATCCACTGGGAGGCCCGGGAGCCCTTTGAGGGCTCCCGGGTCTTCTTGCTTGCTGCGGGCGCTTGGGATAGCTACGGCTTGCCGTCAGGCTCATCTAGGCACCGGGCATGTCATCGCTTGGGCGCGGCTTCGGGGCAGGACCTGCAGTGGAACCGGAACGTACGTTAAGCCGGTTCTGGGAGGTCCTGCCCCGGCGCCGAGCGGGTCAGATCTCGATCTCTCCAGCGAGCCAGCGCACGAAGCGGTCGGCGTGCTGGATGTAGGTGGTCTTGGTAGTCGGCTTCCGGGCCGAGGCATTCACGAGTTCGCAGTAGCGCTCGAACTCCCGGCGGACGTAGTCAATGATCTTACGGTCATGAGGTCTATCCATCTATCAATCATGATGTATTCAGGTGTTGGCTGTCAAGTCCTCGTGCTGCTCAACTGGTGCGCTGCGGGCCCAGCGGGGGTCGGCTTAGCAACGGAGCGAATTTGGTTGTTTCGCCTGGCCCGGCCCAGCGGACCGTCAGGCGGGCACACGCAGCGGGCGGTGTCCTTCGCGCCGGAGTTAGGCGTCGATGTCGAACGAATAGTTGCCTAGAAGTTGATGTGGTCGTGCTGCGCCGGTGCCTCACAGCTCTACCAGGCCGGGATGACCTTGTTCGCCATCCAGGAGCTGCTAGGACATTCCTGGACCGGGACAACGGTCCGGTATGTCCATGTCCATGCCACCCACGTCGAGGACGCCTGGGTGGCCGGGCAGCAGAGGGCCGCCGACCGCTGGAAAGGACTCGCCCCGTGAAGTGGAACCTCCGGCTGGCCCGCGCGCAGCAGCGGGACGTCTGAGGTGAGCGCCGGGTGCTCCCAGCGCGGCGGACCGCCGCGCCAGCGCTCTGCCGCCCGGCTTCGCCGCAGTAGTCAAGGACTGGCTGGTGCTGCTGTTTGACGGCGACGCCCGGTCCCGGCCCCGGTCCGCCGCCACCATCTACGTCTACTGCACCG
>JBOHCG010000812.1:0-3104 GCA_050698735.1 Streptosporangiaceae bacterium
AAGGCGATGTCGGCGGGCCGCACCGTGCGGGTCACCCTGGCCGAGGCCAGCGAGGCTGAGCTCCGCGCCGTTCCCGGCGCGGACAGCGTGGAGATCCGCGGCGAGACCGTCCTCATCCATGCGAACGACAGCGACGCGGTGGCCAGGTACCTGCTGACGCGCACCTCAGCCAGGGACCTTGAAATCACCGCCCGCGGCATCGAGGACGCGTTCCTCGCACTGACCGGCGACGACGCCGAGCCAGGCACCGTGAACACTGGAGCTATCGGATGACCACGACGTCAGTGCCAGACCTGAGCGGCCGACGGGCCCCGCGCCTCGGCGGCTTCAACCTGACCGCGCTGAGTCTGGAGGTCCGCAGGCTGCGGCGGAACCCGCGCGCCGTGATCATCACGGTCATCGTCCCGGTCATCTTCTTTTTCGCCTTCGGGCTGAATAAAGTCAACACGACAGGAAACTACGGCCACGGAAACTACGCGGCGTGGGTCCTGGTCAGCCTCGCGCTTTACGGCGCCATATTCTCGACCACCTACACCGGCGCGGGGGTGTCCGTCGAGCGCGCCCAGGGCTGGAGCAGGCAGCTCCGGCTGACGCCGCTATCGCCTGCCGCCTACATCGGCATGAAGGTGGCGACCGCGCTGGTTCTCGGGCTCGTCCCGATCACGGTGGTGAACGTGGTCGGCGGGATCTTGACCCACAAGGCCTCGATGCCCGTCTACCTGTGGGTCGTCAGCGCCCTGTGCGTCTGGATCGGCTCGCTGCTTTTCGCCGCGTTCGGGCTGTTCATCGGTTTCGTGGTGCCCGCCGATGCCGTCCCGCAGCTGCTCGGCCTGATCATGTCGCTGTTCGCCTTCGTGGGCGGCCTGTTCATCCCGATCGGCCTGCTCCCGCAGGACATACAGGACATCGCCAAATGGTCTCCTGAGTACGGGCTTAACCAGCTGGTGCACGCGCCGCTGCTCGGCGGCGGCGTGGACTGGACCTGGATCGTCAACGTCATCGCCTGGCTGGCGATCTTCGCCGTGGGCGCGGTCTGGCGATTCAGCAAGGACACCGCGCGAGTCTGAGCCAGGTCAGCGGATCCGCAGGTGGTACCGCCGATGTGGCCGCAGAGACACCCCCGGCATCAGCCGGCCTTTTCAGGCTCGCGGCGGCGGAACAGGCGTTCGTAGAGCCGCAGGCCGATGAAGCAGGTGACCACGCCGATGACCGGCACCAGCACCAGCACCTGCCACCGCAACAGCACGAGCGAGCCGAACGGAATCCCGGTCGGGCGGAAACCCCGAAAACCCCAGCAGGCCAGCGCCGTGGTCACGAACGCCGGCGGCAAGAGGACGATGGCCAGCCGCCGCACCGCGGGCCGCAGCGCGGCGATTGCGGCCAGCATCAGGATCAGGGTGGCGGCGAAGAGCCCGTCGTTCAGCCATCCCTCGATGCCCGACAGCGGGTCCGATATCGTGCCGCCGTGGGCCGTCACCGGGGTGTACCTCACGAACGCCACCTCGACGGCGGGCCACCCGGCCACTATCGCGCAGGCCGCCGCAAGTGCGGCCACACCCCACCACGACAACGGGCGCCCCCGGCTCCGCAGGCTGCCCGATGCCGAGGCGGCGGTCACCAAGGCCACGGCGACCTGCCAGTAAGCCACCATGAGCGGGCCGGCATTACCGGAAACCGCGAGCGCCAGCATGACTACCTGCCCAGCCAAGCCCAGGGACGCCCCGGTCGCGGCGACCCGCCGCCAGCGCAGCATCCCCGTCAGCGCGACGAGCGTCCACCAGACGGCAAAGGCGACGGCTGTCACCAGTATCCGCTGCGGCACCACGAGGCCCGGTATGGCCGGCACGGACAGGAACGGACTCGCCGTGGTTCGCACGGCGGCCGCCGCCAGCAGGAGAGGCCCGGCGATGGCCAGCACCGCGGCGGTGCCCCGCTGGTCCGACTGCCGCAGCATCCCGCCGAGCCCGCTCGTCGTCTCTCGTCAGCATGTGCTGGAGGCCAAGGAGCGTGATGATTCGCCAGGCCTGTGCCGACGGACGGATCACCTGCATCCGTCCGCCCTCGAGCCATGCCCTGCGCGCCGCCGCGAGGAGCACGTTGACACCCGAGCAGTCCAGGAACGTCACTCCCTGAAGATCTACGCAGATCACAGGCCCGTGACGCCGGATGGCTATCAGCAGGGTCTCGCGTAGCCATGGAGCGGAAGCCACATCGATCTCCCCGCCGATCTCGGCGACCGCCGGGACACCAGGGTGGATTTCCACATGCATATCGAGTGCGTCGCCGGGGGCGGAGGCTGGCGGCCGCGTCGGCAAGTGGGTCAGCAGCATGACTAGTCCGAAGGCCCATGCCGCCACGACGATGACGAGCACCAGCGCGGTCGGCCCCGGCCAGACCACCGCGAAGAGGCCCGCGCCGAGATCGATCAGGCCCACAAGCAGGTGGCCGAGGACCGGTCCCGCGGTCCGGCTGGTGAACGATCGCGCTCCCTGCAGTCCCGCGTCCATGAACGCGTACACCGCGAAGAGGATGACCAGCGCGAGGATGGTCACGCCTGGCCAGGCGATCGCCGCGATCCCGATGATAACCGCCAGGACACCGCGCACGATCAGCGAGGTTGACAATGATCTTGACATGACAGGTTTCTTTCGTGTCAGGCTGGGCGCCCGAGTCTCAGCGCTGGTGGCTCCAGCGGGGTTCGGTGACAGCCCAATCCGCGTCCCATGCGGCCATGCGCTGTCGGTTGATCAGGTACCTGATCGCGCTCCCGGCGATCAGGAACAAGCAGATCAGCACCGTGATGGCGGCGAAGGCAGCGCGGTCCGCCAGCCACGCTAGCTCGGTCATCGTGAGCGGTGGCGCGACTACGTCACCGTTGGCGGCGACCCAGATCCGCTCGGACGAAGCCTTCTGCGTGCTGGCTGGGACCTGGATCGGGCCCGTCCGCTGCCGTCGGTCAGGGGCGGTCCATTTGGCGCCGACCCACGTCTGGTTCATCGGGGTGTTACTCGCCGGGGGTGCCTCCTCCAGCGTGATCGCGGTGACCTCGTACCGGGTGGAGAGCGCGGTGATCCGCGCGTGCTCCGCAAGTGCGCGTGTCCAGG
>JBOHCG010000813.1:0-3104 GCA_050698735.1 Streptosporangiaceae bacterium
GCGATCAGCCGGGCGGCCAGGCCCCAGTCGCGGGCGGCCTGGGCGTGGCGGATCGCCTCGGCCGGGTACCCGTGCCCGGCGAACCACCCGGCGGCGGCGGCGTGCAGCCCGGTCACCTCGCCAGGCGCGGTGCGCCGCAGCTGCAGCAGCAGCAGGCCGGCGAACATCTGGTGGTAGCGGAACCAGGACCGCTCGGCGTCCAGCGACACCACGAACGCGCCGGCCTGCTCCAGGTCCTGCAGCACCCGCTCGCCTCCGTCGTCGCCGGCCAGCAGGCGGGCCAGGTCCCCGTTGACCCGCTCCAGGATGCTGGTGCGCAGCAGCAGCCGCCGGACCTGCTCGGGCTGCCGGTCCAGCACCTCGGCCAGCAGGTACTCCGCCACCGTCCGTTCGGTGCCGGAGAATTCCGCGGCGAGCCGTTCCGGGTCCGGGTGCCCGGCCAGCGCCAGCGCCGCCAGCCGCAGCCCCGCCGCCCAGCCCTCGGTCCGCCCATAAAGCGCCGCCAGCGCCGCCTCCGGCAGCTGCACCCCGGCGGCCGCCAGCAGCTGCCCGGCCTCGACCCGGGTGAACCTCAGGTCCCCGGCGCGGATCTCGGCCAGCTCGCCCTCCAGCCGCAGCCGGTGCAGCCCCAGCCGCACGTCGTGCCGGGCCGCCAGCACGAACCGCAGCTGCGGCGGGGCGCGCATCACCAGCAGCTCCAGCTGCCGCAGCGCCTCCGGGCCGAGCTCGTGCACGTCATCGACGACCAGCCACAGCCGGTCCTCCAGCCGCGCCAGGTCCGCCAGCAGCCGTTCCACCAGCGCCCACCCGTCCAGGTCCGGCGCCCCGGTCACCCCCTGCACCAGCCCGGCCCCCGCCGAGGTCCGGCGCAGCGCCCCCGCCACCTGCACCCAGAACCGCTGCGGGTCACGTTCCCCGCGCCCGGCCGGCACCCACGCCGCCCGCCCGTCCCAACCGTCCTGGCCCAGCCACGACCGCAACAGCACCGTCTTCCCGCTGCCCGCCGGCGCCGACACCACCGTCACCCGCGCCGGGCCCCCCAGCCGCCCCAGCAGCACCGGACGCGGCACCACCGCCCCCCTGACACGGCCGACTCCGTCTCCCGCCACGGAGCCAGCTCCGCCCGCAGGGTCCACGGCCACCATCATCCCATTACCCGGGGCCGCGACGCCAGCCCAGGTCGCCCGGCCGGATCACCAGGACCGGGTGATTTCCGCTCACCCAGCCAGCCAAGCTCGCTGCCATGCCACACACCACGAAGGGCCCCGCACGCTGACCTACGACGCCCGGATCGATGAGACAGTGCTGCGCGGTGGGCCGTCGCCTGGGCACGCGCTTCGGATGAGCCGTGACGAGTGAATCACTGTGACCGGTTCCATGGCTGGGCAGCGCAGCTCATGCGGATGCATGGCGGGCGGGACTCTGCGCCAGGCGGCACATGAAGGAGAGAACCCTGAGGTGCTCTTCTTCGGTCCTGCGCCCCCGCACATGTCCAGGCTGCCGGCGTGGAGGGTGATCAGGCAGCACCCAACTCAGGCGATTGGCTTGGTGAGGTGGTGTCACCGGTCGGCTCCGGCGTCGCGCCGGACAGGTCCTGGCGGGTGACCCGGATCACGGCCAGCGCGATGATCACCGCCAGCACCATGACGCCCGCCGAGACCAGGTAGCCCGTGGAGAACCCGGTCGCCAGCGCGTGATCGTACATCCGCGTCTGCGCCGCGGCGGAGGCGTGCACCCCCGCCCTTGCCGTCGCGGCGGCCTGGGATCGCAGGCTGCCGGCTACCGCGCTCCAGGCCACGGTGCCGACGGCCGCGAGCCTGATCGAGCCGCCGACCTGCAGCCCGACGTTGACCAGGCTGGACGCCACCCCGGCGTCTTTGTCGCTCACCTTGGTCAGCCCGACCAGGAAGATCAGCACGAACAGCGGGCCCAGGCCGGCCCCGAGGACCAGTATCGGCCCGAGCATCCCGCCAGCGTAGCTGCTGTGCTCGGTGATCCGGGACAGCCAGAACATCCCGCCGGCCGCGATCGCGCTGCCGGCGATCAGCAGCGGCCGGGCGCCGATCCGGGTCACCGCCTGCTGCGTGACCACGGTCATCACCAGGACCACCGGGACGAACGGCAGGTAGGCCAGGCCGGTCCATCCGCCGCCTCATCCGAGCACCTGCTCGATGGACTCCGTTCCGCCAACAATCGCGCGTGGCCGGGTGAGGCCGGATCACGTGAATCGCGTGATCGAGGCTCACCCGTCCGGTCGCGGCGCGCCTTTCTGGCGCACAGCCGGAACACCAGACGGCGGTGCGTTCCGGTCGGAACCCGCCCGGACCCCCTGGCGGGCCGTGGTCAGCCTGACCGGATCGGCTCGCTCACGGCCGCCGCAATCACGCGGACAAGGTGACGCCTGCTCACCCAGCCGGATCCGACGCTGAGACCAGTGCTGACCGAAGAAGGGAGCACCATTCATGCGGCTGATAGCCCGCAGGATCGCGCACCTGCTGCCTAATATCCGCATCAACGTCGCCAACCCCGGGCTGACCGCGACCGACCTCAGCGGCGGACAGGGCCATTCAGTCCATGACGGCACCGACGCCATCATCGCCTACGCCCTCGCCGCCCCCGGCGGCCCGACCTGCACCTTCGCCGACCGCGATGGCACTGTGCCCTGGTAATCCCCGCCAACCCGAAAGAAGAGGAAATGTATCTGGTCACTGGAGCAACAGGCAACGTCGGCGGCCCCGTCGCGCGGCAGCTACACCAACAAGGCCACAGCGTCCGCGCACTGGTGCGCGACCCTTCCCGGGCGGCCAGCCTGCCCGCGGGAATCGAGCTCGCCGCCGGTGATCTTGACGACCCCGCAAGCGTGGCCAAAGCGGCCCACCGCGCCGAGGCCATCTTCTTGATGCACGTCGGAACCGGGACCGAGCAGACCAAGACGATGATCGCCGCCGCGCACGACGCGGACGTGCCGAGGATCGTCCTGCTGTCCTCCGCCGGCGCGCGCCTGCTGCCGCTGGACGACAACCCCATGGGAGCGGCTTTCGCGGCTCGTGAGCAGCTCCTGCGCGAGTCCGGCCTCGGTGTGACCTGCCTGCGGCCCAGCGCCT
>JBOHCG010000814.1:0-3098 GCA_050698735.1 Streptosporangiaceae bacterium
CGCCCGGTTCCGGCCGGAAGCCCTCGAAGAAGTCCTCGTAGGTGTAGGAGGGATGGAACTGGACGAGCTTGACCGCGCCGTCGTCGGTCAAATGGCGGGCCAGTTTGCTGGCGAGATAGGTCTTGCCTGTCCCAGGCGGCCCGTACAGGATAATCTGCTTGCGCTCCCACAGCAGATCGACAATCTTGGCCAGCTCCGCCTGGTCCATCAGCAGGTTCGCGGCGAACTCTGGCGTGACCGGATGGAAGGCCAACTCACGTCTGGCCGGTTCGATTATCGTCACGGGCGACAGCCCGGGCACCAGCTCACGTGGGACGAGAGAGGACAGCTGGTCGTAGGCCTCGGTGAGGTCGACGATGTAGGCCTGGCTCTGCAGCAGGGCCGGCACCGGGGCGCGCAGCTGGCTCCCGTCGACAGGTTCATTCGGATTGAACCACCGCACGTCGCGGCGGAGGTTGGAGTGGGAAGCGGCCGACTCCACGAAGTTCGCCGGCCCGGTTACCTCACCGATGTACACCCCGCCGCGCATTGGTGTCAGCACTAGGTCGCCCTTGCCCATCCGGCGCAAGAACCGGTCGAACTCCTCAAGCCTTTGCCCGCGGTAGGCATAGGACTTGTGCTGGTACCCAGTTTCCACAGCTCGTTTCAGCTCTTCGTAGTCGGCGCCGGGGCCGACGCTGCCCAGCTGGGAAGCGCTGAGCGAGACAAATCCGTCGCGAAGCCATTCAGGGACGAGGTTGTAGCCGTCGACGTTCGACCCGCGGACCATCCACGCCCGCCTCGCCGGTGCGGGTACCTCGTCCTCGCCGGCGCGAGCATCAAGAAGTTCCTTCAGCGAGTCAGCAGTCAAGCGATGACCTTGTGCTGCGCGCCCATCGACGTCGAAGTTGAGGCCTTCACCAGTCAGCCGACTGCGAAGATCGGTGCCACGGTAGGCAGCGTTGAGCATCCCCTCGTCCGGGATGCTGCCGTCGGCGTTGAGCACCCGGTAGGCATTGGTCAGCTTGATATTGCCGCTGGCGAGGAAGTCCGCGACTTCGTTCGAGGTCGTGCCTGCTAGTTCAGCGAGATCATCGTGAGCGGTCCACGAGCCGGGCTCCACCATCCGCAGTGTGGTGGCGATGAACTGCTGAACATCGCTCAGCTTCTGCTGAGCCTGCTTACGTCGCTGATCGATCTCGCGGTACCGGCGGGTCAGTTCGGCAAACAGCTCATCGGCCGTTGGGTATGTCTCAAGGGCCTCGACGCCAGCCTCCGTGATCGACCAGCCGCCGATCTTGGACATCCAGCCAACCGTGGCTGCATCACCGGTGTGGAACCCGACCGCGCGGTCGTAGCGCGGCAGGCCGCTGTTGTCGACGCTCAGTTCCTGGGGAGTCAGCCGGACCCTGCGGCGAAGCTCTTCGTACAGCTGCCCCTGAGCGACCTTCGTCCCGGCGTCATGCAAGATCTCCATGGCCGCCTGGAACAGTATCGCCCGCCTGACTCGCTCCTCAGCCATAGCCGTCTCCCTCATAGGTCAGCGTGCCGGATGGCGAGGTCCGTAGCCGGCCGGCGGGTCAAGGACCGTCTGGTAGGGCTCGCCGGTCCGGATAGCCTCGGCCATCGCGTCGTAGCGTTCGAGAATCAGCCGCTTGGTGCGGAACTCGCCGAAGTTCTGCGGCCTCTCCTCGCGGCGCCGCAGCGCGTCGAAAGAGCCCATGACATGCTCTACCTCATCCCGCTCCAGGCCATACAGGTGAAAGTACGCGGCGTCGAGCTCGGCCCGGATCGGATTCCGGTGCCCTTCGCTCCAACGGAACGGCGGCCCGTCATCCCCGAGGTCTCGTGCGAACGCCTCCATGCCCCACGCGGTGAATGACAGCTCCAGGACCCGCTGCCGGATCCAGTCCGCTGGCATGGCGTCACTGAGCCAGGGCGCGGGTGCCCCGTATGCCCCGGGCGGCAAGATGGGCAACTGATTGAGGTAGCCGTAGGTCAGGTGCGTGCCGGCGAGCTTCTGGCGGGCAACATAGTCGAGCACGAATGACGTGAGGTTCGCGTACAGGCAGTCGATGTGTGCGGCCTTCGAGAGCATGAGCGGATAGGTGTGCCCGACCGCAGCGCGGGGCAGCACCCCGCAGATCACGGTTCGCTCGTCAGTGCTGCGACAGACATCGCGCCAGCCAAGGAGCCAACCCCGATCCCAGTGTTTGGCCTCCAGCCGGGATGCGACTCCGTGGTCGTGGACTGGCTTGTTGGGCTTGGACTTCTGCTTATTGAGCGTGTCGAAGTCCTGGACCCAGTAGCGGGGCATCACCACGAAGTCTGGGTCGTCCTGCTGTTCTGGTGTAAGGCGCGGCAGAGTGCCCATGTTTGCTTGGGCATCGGTCTGGCCATGATAAGTGCCGAGCCGATGGTCGAAGTGATGGATCATCTTGGCCTCATACAGTGGCAGCATGCGTTCGCTCCCGCGCATGAAGACATTGCCGGTCAGGGTCCAGCCGTCGCGCTCCAACTGATCATGCGTGCGAAACAGACCCGAGTCGTTGGCCATGTCTAGCATTCGCATGAATGAGATACCCCAAGGATTCTCTTCCGGGTCGTCGCGCCATAGGACGGGGACGCGTTTGTAGATGCCGATCGTGATCTCGGCGTCGCGGCGGGACCGGAACACCGGTGTCGTGCCGGTGTTGGGGTTGACAAGCAGGATCTCCTCCGGTGGCATGGCGAAGCGCCGCGCTGGGAGATCCTGGATGTAGCGGGTGCCGAACGCGAAGCTCGCCAGGTCGACGCGTGTCGCGGCGCCGCACACGGTGAGCAGGCAGAAGCGAACCCGATGATCAACCGCATGGCTGAGCAGGAATGCCTCGTTCTCGAAATCCAGGAACGACACGAGTTTCCCGTTGCGAACGAGGCGTCCGAAGAACGGTGCGGTGGTTGCGTCGGTGGCGATGCCCGTCGGCAGCACGAGACCGCTGCGACCCTTGGCATTGATGACCGTCCGTGCCGTCTCGGCGAATACCGCGTACGTGTTGATGTCGCCGCGTCCGGTAAGCGGGTAGCGGCCGGATTCGCGGAGCAGGTGGCTCCAGCCTGCTGCCTTGCGCAGTTCGGCC
>JBOHCG010000815.1:0-3098 GCA_050698735.1 Streptosporangiaceae bacterium
TCATCGAGCTGGGCGATGGCCGGGTCATGGTGGTCGTCGGCGACGTCACCGACAAGGGCGTGCCGGCGGCGCTGGTGATGGCCGGCACGCACGCCCTGCTGCGGTCCGCGGCGCCGCGCCTGCGCGCGCCCGGACAGGTGCTCGCCCGGGTCAACGACCTGCTCTGCGAGGACACCCCGGCGCACATGTTCGTCACCTGCCTGGCGCTGGTGCTTGATCCCGATGGCGGCCAGATCGAGTTCGCCAACGCCGGGCACGACCTGCCGTACCTGCGCAGCGCCGCCGGGGTGACCGAGCTGCGCGCGAGGGGCATGCCGCTCGGCCTGATGCCCGGCATGGAGTACGAGCAGATGACCGCCTGGCTGCTACCCGGGGACCAGCTGCTGCTGCACAGCGACGGACTGGCCGAGGCACACAACCCGGGCCGCGAGATGTTCGGCTTCCCGCGGGTCGCCGAGCTGGCCGGGCGGGACGTCTCCGGGCCGGAGCTGATCGACGCGTGCCTGGCCGAGCTGGCCAGCTTCACCGGGCCCGGGTACGAGCAGGAAGACGACATCACGCTCCTCACCCTGCGCCGGACCGGAACGTGGCATCCAGGCAGCCCGCCGCGAGACGCGATCATCGCCGGCGAGCGGGTGCTGGACGAGTTCGCCGTGCCGAGCAAGGCCGGCGCCGAGCGCCAGGCCATTGCCGGGGTCAGCGCCGCCGTGGCCGGCCGCTACCTGTCCGGGCCGCGGCTGGAGCGGCTGAAGACAGCGGTGGCTGAGACGGTCATGAACGCCGCCGAGCACGGCAACCGCTACCGCGGCGACCTCACCGTGGACGTGCGCGTGACGCAGTCCGGTGACCGCATCGTGGTCGCAGTCACCGACCACGGCGGCGCGCCCGCGCAGCCCGGCCCGGCGGTGCCCGACCTCGGCCTGAAGCTGGCCGGCGAGCAGAGCCCGCGGGGATGGGGACTGTTCCTGATCCGCAACATGGCCGACGCGATGGATGAGGTCACCGACGGCCCGCGGCACACCGTCCTGCTGACCATGCGGGCGGACGGCGCAGAGGAACGGAGGGAACGCGATGGCAAGCCAGTGCGAGGTTAGCGTGTCGCGAGCCGGCGCTGCCGCCGTGCTCACGATCCGCGGTGAGGTCGCGGGCGAGGCGGCCGGCGTGCTCAGCCGGGCCTACGAGCAGGCCGTGTCCGGGCACCCGCCGGGCCGCGTGGTGCTCGACTTCGCCGGCGTGGACTACATCAACTCCGCCGGCATCGCGGTGATCGTCAGCCTGCTCGACCGGGCCCGCTCGCAGCGCAGGCAGCTGGTCGCCTGCGGGCTGTCCGGGCACTACCGGCAGATCTTCGAGATCACCCGGCTGGCGGACTTCATCAGGCTCGAACCCGACCTGGAACCGGCCACCACCGCCACCGCGCCAGCGGCTGCCGGGGCGCCAGTAAACGGATCACGTTGCGCGGCGCACGGGATGTCCGGAGGAGGAACAGATGAAAACGCCTAGCGCGGCGATGACCACCCGTGACGCGGGGCAGGGAACGGTGGTCGTGGACATCGCCGGGGAGGTCACCTCTGCCAGCGAGGCACAGCTCTCGGCGGCCTATGCGGAGGCGGACAGGCCCGATGTCCGGCGGCTGATGCTGAACTTCTCCGAACTCGAGTTCATGAACAGCGGCGGTATCGGGATGCTGGTCACCCTGCTGGTCCGGGTGAACCGCGCCGGGCGCGAGCTCGCCGCCTGCGGGCTGTCCGGGCACTACCGGCAGATCTTCGCGCTCACCCGGCTGGATGAGGCGATCACGATCTTCGACGACGAGCCCAGCGCGCTGGCCGCGCTCGCGGCGAGATAGCGGAGGCCAGGATGGAAACGCAGACGCCAGGCCCGGCCACGCGTGACGCCGCGAGCTGGGCCGCACACGTGGAGCGGCTCGCGGTGCAGCGCCGGGCCGGGGTGCGCGGCTCGAACGTCGACGGCCGCAGGCTGGCCGGGCCGGTGCAGGGGTTCGGCAAGATGTGGCGGAAGACCTACCGGTGCGACATCGGCACAGCGGCAACTCCCGAGCGCGTCATCGCCGAGTGGCGGGAGCACTTCGGGGAGTTCTGGCCGAGGGGGAGCAGGTTCGCGCCGGGACTGGCTGGCATCCGCCCCGGTGAGGTCGCGCTGATCGACGTGGGCGTGGCGCGGGGCGCGCCGAAGGTATCCACCGGGGTGCTGGTGCTCTACTCCGACGACACCTCGTTCACGTTCCTGACCCCGCAGGGTCACCAGTTCGCGGGCCTGATCACGTTCTCGGCCGCCCAGATCGCGCAGGCCGCCGAGACC
Source organism: Streptosporangiaceae bacterium (assembly GCA_050698735.1). Classification (GTDB taxonomy): domain Bacteria; phylum Actinomycetota; class Actinomycetes; order Streptosporangiales; family Streptosporangiaceae; genus Palsa-504. The sequence goes on from JBOHCG010000815.1 coordinate 2,323, forward strand.
GCTGAGAGCGGGGAGAACGGCGTGAGCGCCGCCCGGAGCGGGGCTGGCGGCACCCAGATCGAGGTCGAGGCGCTGATCCGGGCCGGCGATCCGGTCTACGAGGTGGCGATGATCCTGGGGGGTCACCGTCAGGAGGACCGGTTCTGGGAGCAGGCGGTCGCTACGCTGGCCCGTCACCTGGGCGCCGCGCGCCCGGTGGTGACCACGACCATGACGTGCGTCGACTCCCGGCGCCAGTGGCGCCGGTGGGCCAACCTGCGGCACAACGCCGCGATCCGCAGCACCCTGCAGGCCCTGGCCGCGCCTGTCACCGGACTCGTGCGGCGGGCCGCCCGGAGGCCGCGGTGAAGCGCGCCGCCGCCTGGGCACTTCTCGGCCTCGACCTGGCCGGGCTGACCTGCCTGGTCGCCGTGGCGGCCACGAACCCCTCGATACTGGGCTCACCGCTCTCGCTGGCCACCCTGGGCTTCATGGCAGCGAGCTTCGCCGCCGTGGGCGGGCTGCTGGCCCTGCGCCGCCCGGGCAACGCCGAGGGCTGGCTGCTGCTGGCGGTGGGCACCGCCTGGGTCCTGCCGCTGACGGCCACGGCCATCGGGCAGGTCCTGCTCAGCCGGCACGCCGGCGGCGCGGCCGCGGCGTGGCTGGCCTGGCCGGGAGTCTGGCTGTGGCTGCCGCCGCTCGGCCTGATGGGAACCCAGGTCCTGCTGCGGTTCCCAGACGGCGCCCTGCCGTCGCCGCGCTGGCGGTGGTTCTCCCTGCTGAGCCTGATCCTGATC
>JBOHCG010000816.1:0-3097 GCA_050698735.1 Streptosporangiaceae bacterium
GTCGGAGAGACCTTGCTGGGAACCATCCTGCTTGCGCCGCGCCCAGGCGCGCTGGTACCGCTCCCAGGCGGCCTGCGCGGGGTTGGCCGAGTGCACGACCGGGGATCCCGCCAGCCACTCCTTGTCCTGCCCGGAGGCGAGCTCGAGCAGCGTGCTGTGGAGCTCGTCGGGCTGGGGCCGAGCCAGCGCCGCGCGGACCAGCGTGCGGAGCTCCTCGGGGTACTCCGGCGACGTCCCGTCCTGCCGCCACAGCTCGACTGCCCGCTCGACGGCACCGGAGCGCACCGCCTCGTCCCGCTCGACGCCGGTGATCCTCGCCAGGTAGGGAAGGGCGGCCACCGAGCCCTGGCTCGCGGCCACGATGCTCGCATTGACCAGCAGGCCAGTGGTGTACCTGCCGCCGAGAGCGTCATCGAGCGTCTGCAGTGCGCTGCCTGGCTGCCCTAGCTGGAAGTACGCGAACGCGACCATGTTCAGCGCCTCATCGCTGGTCATCTCGAGTTCGGTGCGCGCGGCGAGCGCCCGTCCGGCCGCGAGCGCATCCTCCCAGCGGGACTGGAAGAGCAGCCGCTGGATGCCGCATAGTGCCAGCCACTCGGCGAAGCGGGGATATCGTCCGGCCAGCGGCCCGGGGAGGCGCAGCGCGCCCTGCAGCGCGCTGTGCCACAGCAGCGGCCAGCACGTCGGATCGGACGCCACCGATTCGGTCAGCGCGGTGGCCTCCCCGGCCTGGACGGCGGCCCGCGCGGCTGCCACCTCGCCGAGGACGACCCTGGCGCGGGGGCGCAGCCCGTCCAGGGACGGCTGCCCGGCCCCCGACCGCCACGCCGCCAGCGCACGATAGTGCCGTACCGCCTCGCTGCCGGCGGGCAGCGCGTCAAGCGCGGCGGTGTCCCCTGACAGGTAATGGCGGCGCGCCAGTTCCGCGGTGAAGCCGGCTGTCGCCAGGTCATCGAGGCCGGCCTCGCCCGGCGCGAGCCGGCCCACCACGTACGCGCGGCTGCCGGCCGGCCAGCCGGGCTGGCTGGCCAGTTCCCGCGGCACCGCGCCGTTGTCGATCATCTCGTCGAGGAGCGGCACGGGCAGCCACCGCAGCACGTCTACCTTGGCCGTGCACTCCGCGCCGTCCCGGAACCGCAGGTAGCAGTCGAGCGCCGACGCGACCAGCAGGCCGCCGGGGAAGGGCAGGGCGGGCCTGGCGGTGGCGGTGATCGCGCTCGCCCATTCGGCGAGCCTGCCGTCAGCGCCCTCGGCCGCGACGGCGAACGCCACGAGCGGCCCGATGAGGTCCGCGGTGCCAGGCCTGGAGAGCACCGCGTACAGCGCGCGGGCATCCAGGTCGGCCGCCGCGAACGCGGCGAGCTGCGCGACGGCACGGGCCCCGAGGGCGGCGTCCTTGAGCAGGTCTGCGGCCCGCGCGAGCAGCAGCGTGACCCGCTGCCGGTATCCGTGCGCCTGCAGCCGCTCGAGCCAGCCGAGCAGCGCGGCCGTGTCGCCGGCACCCGCCGCGAACCACGCCCGGTACCAGGCGATCTCTTCCGTGGTCAGGCCGAGCGCGGGAAGCAGGTCGTGCGCGCCGAGGGCCAGCGCGTCGAGCGCCGCGGCGCGGCGCGCCCCCACGGAGGCGGTGGCGTGCAGCTGAGCGGTGCCCATGACGGTCCCGGGGTTCCACTTGGCGTCGATTGCCCGGCTCGCGCGCTGCGCCCGCCACAGCCGCCCGGCCGCCCCGCCGACCCGCGGTCCGGGAACGTCGACGAGCCCCGCCATGTCGAACTCGGCCACCGGCATGTCGACGGTCTCGTCGCCCTTGATCAGGACGCGTACCAGCCCGCCGCCCTCATGCAGCACGATGCCGTTGCGCCGCAGCATCATCTTGCCCTTGACGGAAATGACCTGGCCGACTCTGGCCGCGCCCGCGTCCGGCGGCTCGAGCGACACCCCGCACCGCCCGCATCTGGAATCACCCCAATTGGCACCCGCGCCGCACGCCCGGCACCAAGGTTCGGAGGTCACAGCGGCATCCCTCCTCCTGTCCGCTAACGCCCCGCTCGTGGCCGGCGGTTATGTCTGGAACTGACGGACAGCAGAACCCGGCCCTCGTGCCTCAGACGAACTGGCGGAGCCTGGAGATCTCGGCCGACCATTCGTCGGTCATGGCGGCCAGCGTGTCGGCCACGTCAGCGCCGGACTCGGTCACGGGCAGGCCGCCGAGTGCGGTGCGGTAGCCCTGCAGCCGCGTCACCCAGGAGTGAAGGCCGTTGAGGATCCGGAGCTTCTCCCGGCGGACGGCGGCGGGGTCCGGCGACCCGGACGGCGGCGAGCCCACCAGGTCGTTCCACTCCTTGGTGCGCGCCTCCCAGTCGGACAGCGCGGCCCCGCCGACGGCACGGGCCGCCACGGCAAGGCACTTGGCGAGTTCCCCGCTCGCGTATTTCCTGGCCGTTTCGGTCAGCTCGGCCTGTCGCCTGCCGTATTCCGTGGCCATCGCCAAGAGCAGCCGCCGCTCGTATTCCGGCGCGATCACCCCGTCGTGGCCGGCGGCGCCCGCCGCGAGGTGCGCGCCCGCCTGAGCGGCGAGCACGAGCCGCTGGTCGAGGTCGAGTATCCCGGCGTCAAGCAGCGCCTCGATCGGGGGGACGAGATCGATCGCCTCACCGAAGTCGACGTGCACGCCCTCGTCGAGCTGGCTGGCGAAGTCGCGCAGTTCCGCGCGCACCCAGGCGGGCGGCGCGGGCCGTCCGGCGAGTTCACCGAGCACCGCCGCGACATCGGACAGATCCTCCGGGCAGCCGTCGGTCTTGGCCCGCGCCCAGGTACGCCAGTAACGCTCCGCGCCGGCCTGGTCTTCGGTATCGGAACGGACGCGCGCGCCGACCGCCAGCCACGCGGCGTCGGTCATGTCGGCGATCCGCAGCAGCCACCGGTGGAACTCATCGTCCTGCCCGGCGGCCAGGGCGTCGCGCACCATCGCGCGCAGCGCGTCGGGATACTCCTCCGCGTAGGAGTCTGCCTTCCACAGATCGACCGCCCGGCGGCAGGCGGCAGCGCGCACCTCAGGATCCGGGTCGGTTCCGGCGATCCGCGCTAGGTACGGCAG
>JBOHCG010000817.1:0-3091 GCA_050698735.1 Streptosporangiaceae bacterium
CGGACAGCCACCATCGCCGCCCACTCGTCGTCATCGAGCCAGTCGGGAGTCGAGAAAGAAAGCGGGACGTCCGCAGCCGGACCGGGGGCCGGCGGGGCGGAAGCCGGCGGGGCGGAAGCCGGCGGGACGTCCGCGGCCGGGGCGGGAGCCGGCGGGGCGGGGATGCCGCTTGCGGCGGCGGGGGAACCGTCCGGCTCGCGGGCAGGCCCGGCGGGAATCGGGGATGTCTCGTCCCGCCCGGGGTCCTGGGGAGCCGGTGCCTGGTCCACGCACCACCATCCGTTCGGATAATTGATCTTGAAGCCAGGTCTTTGCCTGATATCAAATATGATAGCGAAAATGGTGTCCTCTCGCGGTCCGACACGCCGACGGAGATCCTCGCGGCGAGCCCCGGCGCGGGCATGCAGCAGAGGGACCGGTTGGTAGCGTGAGGCAATGGCCAAACGCATTCAGCTCAGCGGCGGGAAATCGGAACTGTATCGGCAGCTGCTCGGGTTGCACACGGCCGTCGAGAAGGCCGCCGCGGACGCCGGGCTCGACCAGCGGCTGATCGAGCTGGTCAAGATCCGCGCCTCGATGCTCAACGGCTGCGCGTTCTGCCTGGACATGCACACTCGCGACGCGAGGAAGCTCGGTGAGTCCGAGCGCAGGATCTACCTGGTCGGCGCCTGGTGGGAGACAGACCTGTATTCCGAGCAGGAGCGAGCCGCGCTGGCGCTCACGGACGCAATGACCAGGCTGTCGCAGACCCAGGACGTTTCCGGCGAGGTTTACGAGCAGGCCGCCAGCGTCTTCACAGAGGAGCAGTACCGGGCGGTCGGCTGGGCCATCACGGTCATCAACGCGTTCAACCGGCTCGGCGTCACCAGCCGCAAGCCGCTCCCCGCCGAAGGCTGAGCGCAGCTCTCCGCCTGAGGCTGAGCCCGGCTCCCGCCGGAGGCTGACGGTCGGCCGCCAAGGCAGCGGGCAGAAATCGCGTTGTCTGTCCGCGGTTCCGCTGGCTATTGTCCGGTGGTGAGTTCCGTCGGGTCCAGCGAGTATGCAGAGGTGGCGCACGTCAGCCACTCGCTGCCGGACGGGCGGACGCTGCTCGACGACGTCAGCTTCCGGATCGGCGAGGGTCTCACCGCTGCGCTGGTCGGGCCGAACGGCGCTGGCAAGACCACCCTGCTCCGGCTGCTCGCCGGTGACATCCAGCCGCAGTCAGGCACGGTCACCGCCACCGGCGGGCTCGGCGTCATGCGCCAGTTCATCGGCGGGAACCACGACATCCCGACGGTGCGTGACCTGCTTCTTTCGGTATCGGCACCGAGGCTGCGGCAGGCCGCGGCGGTGCTTGACGCCGCCGAGCTGGCGATGATGGAACGGGACGACGAGCGCGTCCAGCTACGCTACGCGGCCGCCCTGGCCGAGTGGGGCGAGGCCGGCGGGTACGACGCGGAGGTGCACTGGGATACCTGCTGCATCGTCGCGCTCGGCATGCCCTACGACCAGTGCCGCTGGCGTGACGTGATCACGCTGTCGGGCGGGGAGCAGAAGCGGCTGGTGCTCGAGTCGCTGCTGCGCGGGCCCGACGGCGTGCTGCTTCTCGACGAGCCCGACAACTACCTGGACGTGCCCGGCAAGCGCTGGCTGGAACAGCAGCTGGCCGCGACGCCGAAGACCGTCCTGATCATCAGCCACGACAGGGAACTGCTCGCCGCCTGCGCGCAGCGGATCGTCACGGTCGAAGACCGGCACGTCTGGGTGCACGGCGGCGGCTTCGCCGGGTACGCCCAGGCGCGCCTGGACCGGATCAGCAGGCTTGAGGAACTGCGTCGCCGCTGGGACGAGGAGCACGAGAAGCTGAAGGAGCTGGTCCGTACCTACCGGCAGAAGGCCTCCTACAACTCCGACATGGCCTCGCGGCTGCAGGCGGCGGTCACCAGACTGCGCAGGTTCGAGGAGGACGGCCCGCCGGAGTTGGCGCCGAGGGACCAGAACGTCAGGATGCGGCTGCGCGGCGGCCGGACCGGCAAGCGCGCCGTGATCTGCGATCACCTAGCCCTGACCGGGACCACGAAGGCGTTCGACGCGGAGATCTGGTTCGACGACAGGGTGGCCATCCTCGGCGCCAACGGCTCGGGGAAGTCGACTTTCCTCCGGCTGCTGGCCGGGGAGCCTGTACCGCACGAGGGCGCGGCGCGGCTCGGCGCCCGGGTCGTGCCGGGTTTCTTCGCGCAGACCCACGCCAGGCCGGACCTGGTCGGCCGGACCCCGGCCGACATCCTGATGACCGAGCACGCGCTGCTGGCAAACGAGGCGATGTCCGCGCTTGCCAGATATGAGCTGCAGGGATGTGCCCGCCAGCCGTTCGGTACCCTGTCCGGCGGGCAGCAGGCGAGGTTGCAGATTCTCCTGCTAGAGCTGGCCGGTTCCACGTTGCTGCTCCTCGACGAGCCAACGGACAACCTTGACCTGCCGAGCGCCGAGGCACTGCAGCAGGGCCTGGAGTCCTACCAGGGCACGGTGCTCGCCGTCACGCACGACCGGTGGTTCGCGCGGTCGTTCGAGCGGTTCCTCGTCTTCCTGCCCGATGGCAGCGTCCGCGAGACCGCCGAACCGGTCTGGGACTGACCGCAGCGCCGCGCTGATCTGCCAGCCCGTGCCGAATTGCGGCAAAAGATCGTTACCGCGGATATTCTTACCGCCTGAGCAGCGCGTTGCCGATAATCACTCCTGGGTGGGCAGCGGTGTCGGCGTGGGCAGGGATGCTGGGGTGGGGTGTTGAGCGAGGATTTCCCGGCGCAGCTTGCGGGCCTGCGGCCGGGCTCGCTGATGGCGGGGTACCGGCTGGAGGCGCAGGTCGGCGCAGGCGGGATGGCGGTGGTCTTCCGGGCTCGCGACGAGCGGCTCGGCCGACCTGCTGTGGTCCAACCCGTCGGGCAGCGTCCTTATCGGCGTGATCCCGACGACCAGCGGCCCGACCGACTCCGACATAGGCATGATCACGGACGGCAAATTCACCCCACTGCCCAGAGGGACGTAGGCGAGGGGAACTACGCCCAGGCGGCCTGGTGAACCGGGACGGCAGTGACTTAGCCGCCAATCC
>JBOHCG010000818.1:0-3070 GCA_050698735.1 Streptosporangiaceae bacterium
ACTGGCACCGCGGCGCAGTTCTGCTCGACCCGTGAAACTGCCGCCCCGACGGTCCCGTTCCCGCCCCCGCCGAGCCCACCGCCGGCGAATCCGCCCCGTCCGCCGGTCAGCACGTACCGTAGCTTGCCCTGCTTGACGTACTGCTCAAGCTGGGCCACGGTCGGCGCCGCATCGGTCCCGGTGAACCCCGCCCATGGCCATCACCGGGATGCCGCCGGTCTGCAGGAACTGAGCGCTCAGGTAGCAATGGAGCCGGCGGACGCTCTCCGCGAGGACCTTCTCCTCGTTGAAGACGGGGATGGTCACCTCGACGAGGCTGTCGCGCGCTCTCCGGCGCGGGGTGGCTGCCCGCAGCGCGGCTACCGTCATGTCCGTCACCATGCGCCGCGCTGCTCAACATAGGTTGAAGTAATTCTCCAAGCACGCTGAAAGGCACTCCGGCAGCCGGTCCGCGGCGCCCGCTACGCTGATCGCATGCGGGTAGGAATGTCTCTGAACTACGCGGGCGGTTTCGCCGAGACCGTGGTAGAGCTGGCCGACTACGAGCGGGCCGGGCTGGCCATCGTGTACGTGCCCGAGGCGTACAGCTTCGACGCCGTCAGCCAACTGGGCTACATCGCGGCCAAGACGCAGCGCCTGGAGCTCGCCTCTGGCATCCTCCAGCTCTACTCGCGCACCCCGGCGCTGACCGCGATGACCGCGGCAGGCCTGGACTACGTGTCGGGCGGCCGGTTCACGCTGGGGATCGGGGCGTCAGGCCCGCAGGTGATCGAGGGCTGGCACGGCGTGCCGTACGACGCGCCGGTCGGCAGGTCCCGCGAGATCATCGAGATCTGCCGGATGATGTGGCGCCGTGAGCCGCTTGTCTACCAGGGCAAGTATTACCAGCTGCCGCTCGCCGGGGGCACCGGCCTCGGCAAGCCGCTCAAGCTGATCAACCACCCGGTCCGTGAGCGCATCCCGATCGCCCTGGCCGCCATCGGCCCGAAGAACGTGGCGCTCGCCGCCGAGCTGGCCGAGGCATGGGAGCCGATCTTCTACCTGCCGGAGCGGTCCGCCGCGGTGTGGGGCGACGCCCTGGCCGACGGAACCGCGAAGCGCGACCCCTCGCTCGGCCCGCTGGACGTGGTCGCGGGCGCGCCGTTGGCCATCGGCGACGACGTGACTGGCCTGCGCGACCTGGCCCGGCCGCACGTGGCGCTGTACGTGGGCGGCATGGGCGCGCGGAGCCGCAACTTCTATAACACCCTGGCGTGCCGGTATGGCTACGAGGCCGAGGCCAAGGCGATCCAGGACGCCTACCTGGACGGGCGCAAGGCCGAGGCGCAGGCGCTGGTGCCCGCGGAACTGCTCGAGCTGACCTCGCTGATCGGTTCCGAGGCATACATCCGCGACCGCCTCGCCGTCTACCGCGAGGTCGGCGTCACTACCCTGAACGTCACGCCGTTGGCGCCCACCCACGAGGCCAGGGTCCGCCTCATCGAGCAGATCAGCGCCCTCGCAGCCTGATCCCGGCCACCCTCACACCCATCCTCACCACACGCGCCGCGCCGGCTGTTCTACAGTCGGGAGATGCCCGATATTCACGCCCGGCGGCGGCGATCAGCGCAACAGAAAATCGCCGAGGCCCGCGCGGACGCCGCCCTCATCACGCTGGGCCCGAACGTCCGCTACCTCACCGGCCTGGCTAGCTCCAACGCGGCGCTGCTGCTGCCTGCCGACGGCACCGCGGTGCTGGCCACCGACTCCCGGTACGCGCTGGCCGCCGGGCGCGACTGCCCCGACCTCGAGCTGCTTGTCGAGCGCTTCGTCGAGCCGCGACTCGCCGCGGAGATGACCAGTCGAGGGATGCATACCGTGGCCTTCGAGGCGCACGAGATGTCGGTCGAGCGCCACGCGGAACTGGCGGCCAAGGCGGACGGGGTGAACCTCGTTCCGTTCGGCAGAAAAATAGAGCAGCTACGGACGGTCAAGGATCCGTCCGAGCTGGAGCTGCTCGCGACCGCTTGCCGGATCAGCTGCCAGGCCATTGCCGACGTGTTCGTGCTGATCAGGCCCGGCATTACCGAACGCGGGCTGGCGGCGGCGCTGGACGGGCGGATGGCGCAGCTCGGTGCGGAGCGCCCGGCCTTCGACACGATCGTGGCCAGCGGCCCGAACGGCGCGCTCCCGCACCACTCACCGACCGACCGGCCGCTGCGTCGCGGCGACCTGATCACGATCGACTTCGGCGCGCTGTACGGCGGCTACCACGCGGACATGACCCGTACCGTAGCTCTCGGCGAGCCGGCCGGCTGGCAGCGGGAGATCTACGAGCTCGTCGCGGCCGCGCAGCGGTCCGGCATCGACGCCGCCCGGCCCGGCGCGAACCTGGCCGATGTGGACGCGGCCGCCCGGGACCTGATCCGCAACGCCGGACACGGCGAGCACTTCGGCCACGGCCTCGGCCATGGAGTCGGGCTCGAGGTGCACGAGGCGCCGATGCTGGGATACGGCAGAACGGGTAAGCTTGCCGACCGGGTTCCTGTCACCGTCGAGCCTGGCATTTACCTGCCCGGCAGGGGCGGCGTCCGGATCGAGGACGTCCTTGTCGTTGGCGCCGAAGGAACCGGCCTGCTCACGACGACAACGAGAGAACTTCTCGTTCTTTGACCTGGAGAGACGAACGTGGCCACCACGAACGACCTGAAGAATGGCATGACGCTGAACATTGACGGCCAGCTATGGACCGTCGTCGAGTTCCAGCACGTCAAGCCCGGCAAGGGCGGCGCCTTCGTGCGCAGCAAGCTGAAGAACGTCATGTCCGGCAAGGTCGTCGACCGCACCTTCAACGCCGGCGTCAAGGTCGATGTGGCCACCGTGGATCGCCGGGAGATGCAGTACCTGTACCGCGAGGGCGAGGATTTCGTCTTCATGGACACCGAGACCTATGACCAGCCGCGCATCCCCGCGGCGGTGGTCGGCGACGCGGCCAACTACCTGCTCGAGGAGCAGACCGTCACGGCGGCGTTCAACGACGGCACGCCGCTGTACATAGACCTGCCCGCCGCCGTCGAGCTCACGATCAGCC
>JBOHCG010000819.1:0-3065 GCA_050698735.1 Streptosporangiaceae bacterium
CCATCGACCGCCTCAACCTCGCCGCATGACCGAAAAACACCGAAATGAGCCACCTTTTAAAAAGACGCACCCGAGGCGTATAGCCCGAGAAAACCGAAGGCCCCGCGCTAAGGCGGGGCCGCAGTTCAACTAAATACCCATCTGTCCGAGTTCCGTGCCAAGGCTCCCAACCAGCGTCACGGACCCGAACTGAAAGCTCAAGCCGGTGGCAAACATAACATGCCAGTCGGCCGGACTGCTATTGCCCGCGGCCGACACGCCGGGCGCTGAAAATACGCGCTCAGGCGGTCCTGACTCGCTGCCGCGCGCCGATCTCGCGGCAGCGGCGTGGCGTTCTGTCACGCCCTCGCTGGCCGGAACACCCCACGTCAGAGTGTCGCGCGACGGCGGCCGCACTTACCCCGCGCGGCATGCTCGCCTGCTGCCCGCTGAGCCCCCGGGTCAGCCGTGCGCGGTCCCGGTCTATGACCCGGCCAGCGGTACGGGCCGGATGCTGGCATTGGACCTGGACCCGGGCCGCGGCGATGTCGACCACCAGGCGGCCGAGCTCGGGCAGCTGCTCGGGCGCGTCGGTGCCCGGTACGTTGCCGACGTGGCCACGTCGACCGGCGGCCGTCACGTCTACCTCCTGTTCGCTGCGCCGCTCCCATGGCTCGAGCTGCGCGACCTCGCCCGCGCCCTGGCCCTCCGCTTCCCGGCGATCGACGTGGCGCCGATGTCCTCCCTGGGCGGCCAGATCAGCCCTCCCGGCGCCCGCCACAAGTCCGGCGGGTGGCGGCTGCTGTCTACACCCGTAGACAGCGCCCTGGCGGCCGTCGATCACCCGAACGGGCCGGAGGTGTGGACCGGGCTCTTCGAGGAGTGCGCGGCTGAGCTGCAACAGATCGAGCTCCGCGGCGGCGAAGTAGGAGCAGATGCGGGTGCTCTTACTTTTGAGCTCGACGACACCGGCGTTCCCTGGGTTCCCCGCCTCGGCGGCCGTGCCCCGCTCAGTGCTGAGCTTGACCGTACGGCCCGCACCGGGCGGTGGGACCGGTCGCGCCATGCTGACCGCAGCGCCGCCCGTATGGCGATCCTGGCCTCAGCGGCGGCCCGCGGCTGGCAGCTGGCCGACGTCCGGGCCGCGATCGTCTCCGGCGCCTGGAAGGGCCTGCCCGGCCTGTACCACCGCGCCTCCGAACCCGGCCGCCTCGAGCGGCTCCTCCCGTACGAGTGGCGAAAAGCGATCACCTTCGCGACGAGGTCAGAAAATCCGCGTAACTGGCTCACTAGCGACGTTAAATCACGCCCCCCTGCACCTATCGACGGCGCTGATCAGTTCGGGCTGATCCGTCAATGGATGACCGGGACCGATTGCGCGGCCGCCGACCCCGTGCGGGTCAGGAGGTGGGGCCGCAGGTCTATCGCTATCCGCCAGCTGCTCGCCGCCATCGGCCAGGCCGCGATGGTGTCCGGGTCCTCCGTGCTTGAGTTCGGCACCAGGAACCTGGCCCTGCACGCAGGCCTGAGCCAGCGGACCGTGTCCCGGCTCCTGCGGATACTCCGTGATGAGCCTGACCCGCTGATCGACTTGGTGAACCGCCGTCAGGCCGCCCGGGCCGATCGGTATCAGCTCAGGATCCCGGACCAGTACGCGGACAGCGTCCGGTGGCGCCGCCGGCGAACGGGCCGTATCGAGGCGATCCATCCGGCGTTCCTGGTCCTCGGCGGTGCGGCGGGTCTCGTTTATCAGGTGCTTGGCCAAGACGAGGCACGCGGCGCCGTGGTGGCCCGGGCGGCCCGGCTGTCCGCGTCGGCGACGTCGGCCGCGCTGCGGGTCCTGGCTGAGCACGGGCTCGCCGAGCGCGGCCCGGGCGGATGGCGCCGCGGTGATGCCGACCTGGACGACGTTGCCGAGTCAGTCGGCGCGGCCGACCTGCAACGCGAGCGGGAGGCCCGTTACCGGCAGGACCGGGAGAGCTGGCGGGCGCGGCTCCGGCAGTACGCCAGCGCCCGTAACGTCATCGTGACGGTTCGTGACGGCTGGCTCGGCCTGGACGATGAGGACGAGTGGGAGGCGATGCTGTTCGGCCGGTGGCCCGTGCACCGCGACGACCCCGTCCGCGGGCCGCCGGCGGGGCCTGCAGTTGCAGAGACCGCTTAGGCGCGTTATGTGAGTTGATGTTCTCGTTCAGGTCATGTCGGCGAGCTGGGTGAGCAGCAGGGTGTGGGCTGCGAGAGTGGCCGCGGTCCTGGTCAGGAGCCCTTCGAAGGTGTGCGCGCCGTGCCGGGCAAGCTCCATCTGGTCGGTGATCTCCTTAAACGAGGTCTCTACCCGGTTGCGGAGCCTGGCGATCAGGCGCTGCAGGCTCTTGGGCATCGTCTTGCGCTGGGCGCGGGTTGGCGGGATGAGCACCTCTATCTGGGCGCTGGCCATCTCGGCGGCGAACCGGCGGCCGGTGAATCCCCTGTCCAGCAGCAGCGCGCCGATCATGGCGGCGCCGCCGCAGGTCAGGTCGGTGCCGATCTGGCGTTCGTCGACGGCGGCGGGCACGATCGACCAGGCGCGGACGATGCGCCGGCCCAGGTCGGTGCGGATGGCCAGGCGGAAGCCGTAGAACCATCCGGCGTGCGCGCCGTCGCGGCCGAACCGGGCGGCCAGGTCGTTGCCCGGGCCGGTCCAGCCGTCCGGGCCGCGGACCCGGGAGGGATGCTTGACCGGCAGCGCGGAGGTATCGATCTGCTGCACCGGGTCGGGCGGCACGGCGGCGGCCCAGCCGGCCCGGAGCTGCCCGGAGGCGCCCCACAGCCAGCGGGTGCGGCGGTTGACCTGCGGCTGGTCCGGCAGCTGCGGGAACAGGCCCGGCCAGTCGCGGCGGATCTCGGCCAGGAAGCCGTTCTCGCTGCGCCGCCCGAGCAGGCGCCGGATCACGGCGATGGTCAGCAGCTCGGCGTCGGTGCAGGCCGGGACGGGTCCAGGATGACGCGGGATGACCAGGACGCCGGCCTTCATCGCGTCGTCGATCAGGCAGTAGACGTAGACAAACAGCAGCTCAGTTGCCAGCATGGTGGGGCCTCCTGTGGCG
>JBOHCG010000820.1:0-3057 GCA_050698735.1 Streptosporangiaceae bacterium
CGCCCCTACCCTACGGGGTGCGTGTCCCCCTAGCCCCGCCTATCGGGGCCTGCGGGCCCCGCACCCTGAACGCTCGCGTCCGTCGGCCGGGGTGCGGGGCCCCTTGCCCCCACCTATCGGGGGCTGTGGGCCCCGCACCCTGCAGAACGGGGAACGGGCGAGCGCGGGAACCGGGTTGAGGAACCGGGCGGAGGGGCGGGGGACGAAGAAGGGGCTAGGGGTTGGCTAGGCGGCGGTCGCGGATGGCGGCAATCTTGCTGGGGAGGCCCCAGAGCTCGACGAAGCCCTTGGACAGGGACTGGTCGAAGGTGTCGCCGGTGTCGTAGGTGGCCAGCTCGAAGTCGTAGAGCGAGGCATCGCTGCGGCGGCCGGTGGCGACGGCACGGCCGGCGTGCAGGCGCATCCGCACGTCACCGGATACGTGCGCGGACGCCTCGTGGATGAAGACGTCGAGCGCGCGCCGGAGCGGGGAGAACCACAGGCCGTCGTAGATCAGCTCGGTCCAGCGCTGCTCCACCGCCCGCTTGAACCTGGCCAGGTCGAGCTCGACGCACACGCTCTCCAGCTCGGAGTGTGCGGTGATCAGCGTGATCGCGGCGGGAGCCTCGTAGATTTCCCTGCTCTTGATGCCGACGAGCCGATCCTCCACCATGTCGATCCGGCCGATGCCCTGCACGCCTGCGCGCTGGTTCAGCTCGGTGATGATCTGCAGCGGGGTCAGCTTGCGGCCGTCGATGGCGACGGGTACGCCGGCAGCGAACGTCAAGACAAGCTCGTCCGGCTCGCGCGGCTGGGACGGGTCGGCGGTGTAGGCCCAGACGTCGTCGTGCGGCGCCTCCCAGATGTCCTCCAGGTGCCCGGTCTCGCAGGAGCGTCCCCACAGGTTCTGGTCGATCGAGTACGGCGACCGTGACGTCACGTCGATGGGCAGGCCGTTGGCGGTGGCGAACTCGATCGCCTTGTCCCTGGTCATGCCCGAGTCGCGGACCGGGGCGTGGACCTTGAGGCCCGGCGCCAGGCTGGCCAGCCCGACCTCGAAACGCACCTGGTCGTTGCCCTTGCCGGTGCAGCCGTGGGCGACCACGGTGGCACCCTTCTCGGCTGCCACGCGCGCGAGGTGCGTGACGATCAGCGGCCGGGAGAGCGCGGATACCAGCGGGTACTTGTTCATGTACAGCGCGTTCCCGCGCAGCGCGGGAACGCAGTACTCCGCGGCGAACTCCGCGCGCGCGTCGACCACCTCGGCCTCGACCGCGCCGCAGGCCAGCGCCCGCTTGCGGATCGTCTCGAGGTCCTCGCCGCCCTGGCCGACGTCGACCGCGACGGCGATCACGTCCGCGCCGGTCCGCTCGGCGATCCAGCCGATCGCTACCGAGGTATCCAGACCGCCCGAGTAGGCGAGAACCACTTTGTCTGTTTGCGTTGCCACGAGCTATCCCCTCATTTACGTATCTGCCGATGAATCTGGAATTACCGTCGGCGCTCGGCCAGCCGGAGCAGATCGGCGGCCAGGGCGTCACCGCCCGCCGGATCGCGGGTGATGATCAGGACGGTGTCGTCGCCTGCAACGGTGCCGAGCATCGACGGCAGGGCCGCGTGATCGATGACCGAGGCAAGGAACTGCGCCGCTCCGGCGGGCGTCCTGAGCACGACCAGGTTGGCGCTCGCCTCGGCCGAGGTGAGCAGCTCGCCAAGGTAACGCGCGAGCCGCGAGGAGCGCGCTTGGCCCGGGTCTTCCGCGGGCGCGGGACCGCCCGCCTCCGGTCCTGCGGCGGGCGGGGAGCCGATCACGCCGCCCGGACGCGAGCCGGGTCCGCCCGGCTCTTCCGGCAGGGCGTAGACGAGCGCGCCGCCGGTCGCGCGGAGCCGCACCACGCCGAGTTCGTCGAGGTCGCGGGACAGGGTCGCCTGGGTCACGTGTACGCTCGCGTACCGCTCGAGAAGGTCGGCGAGTTCCTCCTGGGAATGAACCTGCTCACGGGCCAGGATCGCGGCGATGCGCGCGTGCCTTGCCGTCTTGGTCAGCGGCGTCATGCCCGCTCCGCGGCGTCGAGTATGCCGGGCAGCGCCGCGATGAACTCCTCGGCCTGATCGACGGACAGGATCAGCGGCGGGGCAACCCGGATCGCGTCCGGCTGGACCGCGTTGACGAGGAACCCGGCCTGCCGGGCCGCGGCCTCGACGCCGGCCGCCGACTCCGACGTCAGCGCGATCGCCAGCCACAGCCCGCTGCCGCGGACTCCCGCGACGAGCGGGTGCCCGACCGCGCCGATCCCGGTCACGAGGCGCTCCCCCACCGCGGTGACATTGGCAAGCAGCCCGTCGCGCTCGATCGTGTCCAGCACGGCCAGGGCGGCGGCGCAGGCGACGGGGTTTCCGCCGAAGGTTGAACCGTGCTCGCCCTTAGCGAACGAGTAGCCGAATCCGATGCAGGCGCCGATGGGGAGGCCGGCGCCTAGGCCCTTGGCCAGGGTCAGGATGTCGGGGCGGACCGCTTCGGACTGGTGGGCGAACCAGGTGCCCGTCCTGCCGATGCCGCTCTGGATCTCGTCGATCACCAGCAGGGCGCCGGCCTGGTCGCAGGCCTCGCGGGCCGCGCGCAGGTAGCCGGGCGGGGCGGGGACTACGCCGCCCTCGCCTAGGCAGGGCTCGAGGAAGACGGCGGCGCAGTCGGCGTCGACCGCATCGCTCAGCGCCGCGGCGTCGCCGAACGGGACGAACCGCACGGTCATGCCGAACGGCCCGAACGGCGCGCGGATGGATTCCTTGCCGGTCAGCGCCAGCGCGCCCATGGTCCGGCCGTGGAAGCTGTGCTCGGCGGCCACCATCACCGGCCGCGCCGGACCCTGCGTACGCCGGACGAGCTTGACCGCCGCCTCGTTGGCCTCGGTGCCTGAGTTGGTGAAGAACACCCGACCCTCGATGGGTACAGGGGGGGTTTGGGGGGGGTCGTCCCCCCCGGGCAAGCACAGACACAACAGGCGCTCGGCGAGTTCGACCTCGCGTTCGTGCAGGAAGAGGTTGGAGGTATGGGCCAGGGTGGCGACCTGGCGGGTG
>JBOHCG010000821.1:0-3056 GCA_050698735.1 Streptosporangiaceae bacterium
GCCAGCGCCCGCCCGCACCCGGAGTTGACGCCCCCGCCCCAGCCACACCATGATGCTCACGTAACCGGCCAAGGTGGTCCCTAGGTCATGGCGAGCCACTGGTCCCATCCCGCTGGCGGATGACACGGAGGTGCTTCTGCCTGCGGTTTTTCCAGCTTGTACGGGCCTGTACGTGGCTGTCCGTGGAATTGGCGGCACGGGAGCCCGCGCGCACGTACATATAGCGGACGGCGTCCGTGCCGCCAGGACGGTCGGTGCGCACCGTCGGCTTTCCACGGGCGGCCACGGACGGGCCGCGCTGGCGGCGTGTTTCCCGGCTTGACGCGCTGCGCCGAGTCGGGCGTGCATCCCTGTGTGCCCGCCGGTGCCCTGCCGTGGCCGTCTGTTACCGATTCGTGACCTGGCATCGCAGCGTGAGGCGTGATCTGAACGTCTCCCAGATATGGAAGCCGATCGGCCGGATGTCATCCGCAGCCCGGGGCCCTGGCCTGAGCGGGCCGGCTATGGCCCGGCGGCCCAGATGACGGTCAACCCTGCTGAGTACGTGACCGAGTTGTTCCGGGCGCACCACCTGGAACTGGTCCGGCTGGCCGTGCTGATCGTGGGTGATCTGGCCACCGCCGAAGACGTGGTGCAGGACGCCTTCGAGCAGCTTCACCGGCGGTGGCGGACCCTGTGCAGGCAGTCGAGTGCTTTGGACTACGCGCGGTCCGCCGTGCTGAACGGCAGCCGGTCCGTGCTGCGCCGGCGGTCAGTCGCCCGCAGGCACGCGGCCCGGGTCTCCGCGTCCAGTCATCAGGACGCCGGCGCCGCCGTCGGTTTGGAGCAGCGCAGCGAGCTCATCGAGGCGTTCCGCAGGCTGCCCGCCAGGCAGCGCGAGGTACTCGCCCTGCGCTACTACCCGGGCATGAGCGTGGCCGATGCGGCGGCCACGCTGCGCATCAGCGAAGGCGCCGTCCGCTCGACCGCCTCCCGTGGCCTCGATGCGCTGGCCCGGATCCTCCCGTCCCGTTCCTCGAAGGAGGCGTGAGGCATGCCTGACCTTGAGAACCTGCTCCGCGAGGAGCTGCAGCACGAGGCCCAGAAGGTCCAGCCCGAACTGCTCAGGCCGCTCCAGGTCCCTACCCGGCGGCCCAGCCGGCGTCCGCGCCTGCTCCCGTTCACGGCCGCGGCTGCGGTGATCGCCGTCATCACGGCGGGCGCGCTTGTCGCGGGCCTGACCGCGGCCCGCAAGCCCGCCGTCTCCGGATCAGTCCCGGCCAGCCTGCCGCGCTTCTACGTCACGACCAGCACCGGCCCCGGCGGCCGCGGGATACAGGCGGTGGTCCGCGCGCCCGCCAGCGGGCAGGTCACCGGTACCGTCCCCGTGCCGTCGGCCCTCCCTGTGGAGCGGGCCGACTCTGGCGGTACCTTCGTCACCGCCGCCGCCGATGACCGCAGCTTCATCATCGGAGTCCAAGGAGGCCAGGCACCAACCAGAACCGGCTTGGACCTCCGCCTGTTCCGGTCCGCTATCTCCGACGCCGGTAAGCCCGGCCACCTGACTGAGCTGGCACCCGCCCCGATCCGCAACGAGACCACGGAGGGCATCGCGCTGTCTCCCGACGGCAAGCTGCTCGCGGTCTCGCTGATGAGCGAGTCCGCGGGGAACGTCGCCCCCGCCATCCAGGTCCTCAACCTGGCGACCGGGGCTACCCGGACCTGGACCGTACCGACCCGCAATTACCCGTACCTGATCGGGCCGCCTTCCTGGGCGGACGGCAGCCGGGTGATCGCGTTCAGCTGGCTGAACGCCGATCAGTCGGGCCTCATGGCCGCGCCGCGGGGAATCCGGCTGCTCGATATCACCGCGCCAGGCGACAACCTGCTGGCGGGGACGCTGATCGTCCCGCGCGGCGTGGTCGCCGCCGGTTCCCTCGTAAGCGCGCTGATCACGCCCGACGGGCGCGATGTCATCGTGGTCACCTGGCGTGATCTGACTCCGCGGGCCAGTACCCACACCGTCGTCGTGCAGTTCGCCGAGCTTCAGGCCAGCACCGGCAGGCTGGCCCGGCTGCTCCGCACCGAGACGGCGCGGTACGACCAGGTCAACGTCGTCACCGTGGAGGACAGCCTCGGTGTGCTGTCGCTGGCGCCGCAGGGCCGGTACGCCCTGGTCCAGGGCGTCCAGTTCGGCTGGCTTGACGTCGGCGGCCCCGACCCGGGCCGGTTCACGCCGCTGCCCGCGGTCCCGGCCGGCCAGTACGTCAACTTTGCCGCCTGGTAACCGGGAGGTCATTCGCCGGCCGCGCCGTCGATCTGCTCGCGGAGAAAGCCGGCGTGGCCGATATGCCGCGCGTACTCCCCGATCATGTGCAGGCAGATCAGCCGCAGCGACATCAGCTCGCCGTCGTGGGTGAACTCCTCATCCAGTGACGCGTTGGCCTGTGGGCGCCGAGAATCCTGTCATAGCCGTTGACCTGGTCTCTCAAGGGAGATCGAGTTGGCCTGTAATGGTCGAAAATCCGGCTACCGGTGCTGGCCTGGGATTTTACGCTGCCTGCCGGTGAACCAGCGCAACCGCCAACCACCGAGATCACGCCACGTTACCCATCACAAAATTCGCGGAAGAGCCAGATCAGCTGTCCGCCCACAGGGAGATCCCGATGTCCCTTGACACCTGTCAAATAAAAAGCGATTTGACAGAACCCGCCCGGCAAGGACACGCCGCCGCAGCCCGCAAACCCGCCGCACCGGGCGGCCGCCGCAACCAGGCGCGCAAAGCGCGCCCCAGACCCCAGCCACGCACCACCGCGAGCCAGGCCCGCGCACCGCACCGGGACCACCGGGGCCAGGGGGGCGGGGGCGACGGGAGAGAGGGGATGACGGTTTGCTTACGGCCGGCACGCACGCCGTGACACAGCGGCAGAATCGTCACAAGCCGTGCGGACACGCCGGGCACCCGGCCCCACGGACAGGAGCGGCACCATGACAGGACTCACCGCAGAACACGACACGGCCGGGGCGGCGCGCCGCTCCGACGCCGGCACCGTCAAGATCAGCCAGCGGGACATCAA
>JBOHCG010000822.1:0-3049 GCA_050698735.1 Streptosporangiaceae bacterium
CCGCGTACAGCGGTCCGCTCGGTGCGCGGGCCGACCCGGGCGGTCTGCGGCCGGACGCCGGTCAGCGTGTACCGCAGCACGATGACCACGCCGAGCGCGGCGAGGACCGCGCGCCAGTCGTCGCCAAGCCAGGCCGCGAACGCCGCCGTCACCAGGAGCGCCGCGCCGATCTCGGCGATCGACCGGAGCAACAGCAGGACGCTCATGTAGCGGGGCAGGTCGGCGGAGACGGTCTGCAGCGGACCGGTGCGTTCCGGCCGTTCCGGCCGTTCCGCGACGCCGGTCGCGGAGACCAGCGTCAGCGCGGCCTCGGCGTTGGCGCACCAGCCCGCCGCCAGGGCGAGCACGGCCGCCGCGACGATCAGCCACGCCGGAGCGGTCATCAGGGCGGCCCTTCCTGGCCCTTCGCCTGGCCCATTACCGGGCCCTTCGCTGGCCGCCACGCCTTCAGCAGCTGATCTTGCAGACCGAACATCTCGGCGTGCTCCTCGGGCTCGGCGTGGTCGTAGCCGAGCAGGTGCAAGATCCCGTGCACGCAGAGCAGTTCGAGCTCGTCCTGGGTGGAGTGGCCCGCCTTGACCGCCTGCTGCGCCGCGACCTGCGGGCAGAGCACCACGTCGCCGAGCAGGCCGGGGTCCTCGCCGGGATCCGGCTCGCCGGAGCGGTTGCCGCCCATGGGGGGTGGCCGCAGCTCGTCCATCGGGAAGGCCAGGACGTCTGTCGGGCCCGGCTCGCCCATCCACCGCTCGTGCAGTTCGGTCATCGTCCGGTCGTCGACGATCAGCACGGAGAGCTCGGCCAGCGGGTGGATGTGCAACTGGCCGAGCGCGAACCTGGCGACCGCGACCAGCCCGACTTCGTCCACGACGATGCCCGACTCGTTAGCGATGTCGATGCTCATGTCGGGCCTTAGCTGCCTTTCCGCCTGCCTGGCCGGTTTGCCCGGTTCGCCGAGTCGGGCTGGTTCTGCCGTTCGTAGGCGTCGTGCCTCTCGTACGCGTCGACGATCTTGCCCACCAGCCGGTGCCTGACAACGTCGTGGCTGGTCAGCCGGGCGAAGTGGATGTCCTCGATGTCGTCAAGGATGTCCTGGACGATGCGCAGGCCGCTGACCTGGCCGGCCGGCAGGTCGACCTGGGTGACGTCGCCGGTCACGACGATCTGTGACCCGAAGCCCAGGCGGGTGAGGAACATCTTCATCTGCTCTCGCGAGGTGTTCTGCGCCTCATCAAGGATGATGAACGAGTCATTCAGGCTTCTGCCGCGCATAAAGGCCAGCGGGGCGATCTCGATGGTGCCCGCCGCTATCAGGCGGGGGATCGAGTCGGGGTCCACCATGTCGTGCAGGGCGTCGTAAAGGGGGCGGAGGTAGGGGTCGATCTTTTCGTAGAGGGTGCCGGGCAGGAAGCCGAGCCGCTCCCCCGCCTCCACCGCGGGCCTGGTCAGGATGATCCGGTTGACCGCCTTGGCCTGCAGGGCCTTGACCGCCTTGGCCATGGCCAGGTAGGTCTTGCCGGTGCCCGCCGGGCCGATGGCGAAGACGATCGTGTGCTTGTCGATGGCGTCGGCGTAGCGCTTCTGATTCAGCGTCTTGGGCCGGATGGTGCGGCCGCGGGCGGACAGGATGCCGACTGTCAGCACGTCCGCCGGGCGGATGCCGCGCTCGGCGCGCAGCATGGCCGCGATCCGCTCCACCGCGTCCGCGGTCAGGTCGGTGCCCTTGCGCTGAAGCTCGACCAGCTCGTCGAAGAGCGCGGTGACCAGGGCGGTCTCCGCCGGGTTGCCGGTCGCGGTGATCTCGTTGCCGCGGACGTGGATGTCGGCGGCGGACTCCCGCTCGATCACTTGCAGCAACTCGTCGCCGGACCCGAGCAGGCTGACCATCGAGTGATCGGCTGGGATCACGATCTTCACCTGGGACCGCGGGTCACCCTGGGGGGTAGCAGATTGCCCGTCGCCGTCGGAATCGCGCCTGGCGCGCAGGTCGTCGTTTCGGATATCTGTCAACTCGACGCTCTCGAATACCCGGGGGACCGCCCCCCGAGCGTGCTGGACTCCATGGTATCCGGCCTCGGCCCGCAGTGGCTTATACCGGGGCTCATCCCGGCGGCCAGCCAAGCGCGCGCCCGCCCAGCAGGTGCGCGTGCACGTGGTGGACGGCCTGGCCCGCGTCGGCGCCGGTGTTGAACACGATCCGGTAGCCGCGCTCGGCGATGTCCTGCGCCGCCGCGACCCGCTGCGCCTGGGTGATGACCTCGTCGAGCAGCCCGTCATCGGCGGCGGCGAGCGCCGCCACGTCGCGGCAATGGTCCTTGGGGATGACCAGCACATGGGTCGGCGCCTGCGGGTTGATATCGCGGAACGCCAATACCCGGTCTGTCTCCCCGACCACGGTCGCGGGGATCTGGCCGGCCACGATGGCGCAGAACAAGCATTCAGGCACACGAAGATCCTAGAGCCTCCGCAGCCCGCCTGTGCTGCTACGCCTCGGTTATCCGGCACGCCTGAAATGGGCGCGCATATGCCGCTAATCGGCAAGGCACATCGATACTGCTGAGTAACCGTATGGCCATGTGCTGTTATGGTGCCGATCCGCGCAAGTGCCGGCATGGATCACGGGCAATGGATATCCTTGATTTTCCGGCAAACCTTCGGCAGTGCCTGGCTGCCCGCGGCCAGGTCGCTGATCGCGCGGTTCACCAGGGGCGCCGGGCGAAGAGCGGTCAGATTGGTGGGTAGCTCGGATGAAGGACCGGAGGCCGTGGTCCTGTTGCACCGTGCCGTGACTGCGATGCGGCGTCATGGAGCGTGAACCTCGGGATGGTGTCGCGCGTCCAACCAACGTGACCGAAACCCTGGTGGCCACCGGAGCCATGGTGCCGGACGCCTTCTTGGTGTCCACCGCGGCGCGGCTGCCGTGGGGTGCGGATCGGGCGGTCACGGAGTTGTATTCGCTGCATTACCGGGCTTTGGTGCGGCTGGCGGCTTTGCTGGTGCGGGATACGCCGACGGCTGAGGAGGTGGTGCAGGACTCGTTTGTGGCGATGCA
>JBOHCG010000823.1:0-3045 GCA_050698735.1 Streptosporangiaceae bacterium
ACCTGTCGGAAGAGCAGGCTCGCCGGTACGGGGCGTTCGTGGCCGACCCGTCGCCGGAGGAGCTGGAGCGGTTCTTCTTCCTGAACGCCGAGGCGCTGGAGCTGGCGCGGGCGAAGCGCCGGCGGCGCAACCGGCTCGGCTGGGCTGTCCAGTGGGGCACGGTGCGGATGCTCGGGACGTTCCTGGAAGATCCCCTGGAGGTGCCGCGGGTGGTGGTCGGCTACGCGGCCGGGCAGCTGGGCGTTGATGACCCGTCGGGCGTGAAGGCGTACGCGGAGCGGGCGCAGACCCGGTACGAGCACGCCTGGGAGATCCGGGACCTGCTGGGGTTCCGGGACTTCGCCGATGAGGCCGAGGCGGAGGTGACGGCGTTCGTCGCCTCCCGGGTGGCGGTGACGCGGGACTCGCGGCGGGAGCTGTTCGACCGGGCGGTGCTGTGGCTGATCGGGAACCGGGTGCTGCTGCCGGGACTGTCGACGTTGGCCCGGCTGGTCACGGAGGCCCGCAGGCCCGGCTGGAAGCGCTCAGCGAGGAGATCGTGGCGGCTGCCCCGGTGCACATGCGGCGGGAGCTGCTCGGCACCCTGGCCGTGCCGGACGGCAAGAGGGTCTCGACGCTGGAGTGGATGCGCACGCCGGTGGTGAAGCTGTCGGGGACGGGGATGGCCGAGGCGCTGGACCGGGCGTCGTACGTGCTGGGGCTGGGCGCGGGCGCGGTGGACCTGTCGGGGGTGGCGCCGGTGAAGCTGGCCGAGCTGGCCTCCTACGGGATGCACGCCAAGGCGCCGAAGATCGGGGACCTGAAGGGGGCGCGGAGGGTCGCGACGCTGGTGGCGACGGTGCGGGCGCTGGAGGCTTCCTCGGTGGACGACGCGCTGCTGCTGTTCGACCTGCTGATGTCGACGAGGCTGCTGTCGGCGGCGGCCCGGCAGGGCGACAAGGAGAAGCTGAAGACGCTCCCGGCGCTGCGCACCGCGGCGGCCCGGATGGCGGCGGCGTGGTCGGTCGTGCTGGGCACGCTGCCGGGCGGGGGCGGGGCCGTCTCGCTGCCGGAGGTGATGTCGGCGGTCGAGCGGGTCGTGTCGAGGGAGGACCTGGCGGCCGCGGTGGAGGCGGTGGCCGAGCTGCTGCCGCAGGGGCCGGGGGACGGGGATGACGGGGGACGCGGAGTGGCGGGCCGCGCTGACCGGCCGGTACGCCACCGTGCGGCCGTTCATCGAGATGCTGGCCTCGGCGGTCCCGTGGCGGTGCACGGAGGCCGGCGGCCAGGTGATCGCGGCGCTGCGGGCGCTGCCGAAGCTGACGGCGGCCCGCAAGCCCGGCGCCGGCCACATCCGGGGGTTTGAGGGCCTGGTGACGGGGTCGTGGCGGCGGCTGGTGCTCGCCAGCCCGAAGCCGGAGCCGCCGCTGACCGACCGGCCGGCTTACGTCTTCTGCGTGCTGGAGGCGCTTCACGGGGCGCTGCGGCGGCGGGACGCGTACGCGGTCGGCGCGGACAAGTGGGGTGACCCGCGGGCCCGGCTGATCGAGCCGCGCCTGTGGGTGCGGGAGCGGGCAACGGTGCTGACCGCGCTAGGGCTGCCGGCCGGC
The DNA here is from genome assembly GCA_050698735.1 of Streptosporangiaceae bacterium. Taxonomy (GTDB): domain Bacteria; phylum Actinomycetota; class Actinomycetes; order Streptosporangiales; family Streptosporangiaceae; genus Palsa-504. The sequence goes on from JBOHCG010000823.1 coordinate 1,590, forward strand.
CCGCGCGAGCACCTCACCCGCCTGGCGGAGGTGCTCGACGGCGCCTTCAAGCAGGTCGGGGCGGGCCTCGCGGCCAACACCGCGGCCCGGATCAAGGACGGGAAGCTGTCGCTGGCCAGGCTGGAGGCCGCGCCGCCGCCGGAGGGCTTCCAGGCCGTCCACGACGCGGTGGCCGCGATGCCGCCCCGGATCGACTACCCGGAGCTGCTGCTGGAGGTGAACGCGCGCACCGGGTTCCTGGACGCCATCCCGCACATCTCCGGGTCCGGGGCCCGCCGCGACGACCTCGACCTCTCCCTGGCCGCGCTGCTGGTGGCCCGGTCGTGCAACATCGGGCTGACGCCGGTGGCCAAGCCGGGCGTCCCCGCGCTGACCGAGAACCGGCTGACGGGGACGGAGAAGGGCTACTTCCACGGGGAGGGCATCGGCGCCGCCTCCGCCCGCCTGGTGGACTCACAAGCCGGGATCGGCATCACCGCGGACTGGGGCGGCGGGCTGGTCGCCTCGGTCGACGGGATGAGGTTCGTGGTGCCGGTCCGGTCCCTGCACGCCCGGCCCTCGCCGCTCTACTTCGGGACCGGCAAGCGGCCCAGGGGCTCCACCTGGCTGAACACCGTCTCGGACAAGGTGATGGGGCTGGGCGGGCTGCTGGTGCCCGGCACGCTGCGGGACTCGCTGTTCATCCTGGACGCCATCCACCGCCTGGACGCGGCCGAGCACCCCGAGGTCATCACCACCGACCAGGGCAGCTACTCCGACATCGTGTACGGGATGTTCGCGATCTGCGGCTACCAGTTCGCGCCGCGGCACGCCGACATCACCGACACCCAGCTGTGGTGGGCCGGCACCGCGATGCTGGACGGCACCCTGGCCAAGGCCAGCAAGCAGGCCAACGGGTGGGGCGACTTCAACACCCTGGGCCTGCGCCGGGTCTTCCTCCCCGCGATAGTGAGCCAGTGGGACGACATGGTGCGGGTCGCCGGGTCGCTGGCCACCGGCCAGGTCCGCGCCTACGACCTGATCCGCATGATGATGACCGACGGCCGCCTCACCGGCCTCGGCAGCGCCTTCGCCCACTACGGCCGGATCTTCAAGACCCTCCACCTGCTCCAGGTCATCCACGTGGAGGAGTACCGGCGGATGATCGGGGCCCAGCTCAACATCGGCGAGTCCCGCCACTTCCTGGCCCGCCGCGTGTTCTTCGGCAACCTCGGCCGCCTCATGCGCGGGTACGAGCGCGGGATGGAAGCTCGGCGCGCTCGGCCTCGGGCTGAACGCGATCACGTGGTGGAACTCGCTGTACGTCGACGCGGCGGTGGCCCGCCTGGAGGCGGGAGGGCTGGGGGTCGGGCCCCAGATCCGGACCCGTCTGTCACCCCTGCTGTTCGAGCACATAAGAATGTCCACGGCTCCTACCCGTTCAACCGCCCCAATCTGGGCGGACGGCTCCGTGACC
>JBOHCG010000824.1:0-3030 GCA_050698735.1 Streptosporangiaceae bacterium
TCCGAGCACTGTGCGAAGATCAGAACCGGTGTCCGTTAGGGGACCGCCCGCCGGACACGCCGGGGCTCCGCCGCGCCGTCCGCGCGGCCTGCGGAAATGCTGTCTCATATGACCCGTACGATGATGTGTGACGGTGGCCCCGCTAAACGTTATAAGGTGCCGGGCATGGCAGGCATCCTGGTCGGCTACGCCCGCTGCTCTACCGACAAGCAGGATCTCGGCGCCCAGCGGGAGGCCCTGGCCGCCCTCGGCGTCCTCGCCGAGAGGATCTATCTCGATTTCGGGCTCACCGGCACCAGCCGCGACCGGCCCGGCCTGGCCCGGGCGCTCGCCGCCGTCCGCGCTGGCGACACCTTCGTGGTCGCCAGGTTCGACCGGCTCGCGCGCGCTGTCCCCGACGCCCGCGACATCGGCGACACCCTCGTCGCCCAGGGCGTGCGGCTATCGCTCGGCGGAACCGTGTACGACCCGGGCGACCCGATGTCGAAGATGTTCTTCACCATGCTCGCGGTGTTCGCCGAGTTCGAGGCCGGCCTGCTCAAGATGCGCACCCGCGAGGGGATGGCCATCGCCCGCGCCAAGGGCCGGCTCAAGGGCAGGCAGCCGAAGCTGTCAGCCCGGCAGCGGGAACTGCTGACCGGCCTTCGAGCCAGAGGCGAGCACGCTATCGCCGAGCTGGCCGAGATGTTCTCGGTGTCCAGGCCGACCGTCTACCGGGTCCTCAACGGCACGGTGATGATCACGATCTGGCTGTGCGGGTTGGCGTCCTCTACCTGCTGCAGGAACTGCTGGTAGTAGCTGCTGTTACGGGACGGGGCGCACATGGTGACCTCCTGCCCGTCGACGACGCGCAGCCCGCCGTAGACCCAGGTCTTCTCCGGGCCGCGGGAGTACTCCAGCGGCGCCTTGATCCGGTGCCCGTCGCCTGACCAGCCGGGTGCAGGCGGGAAGGTGCGCGGGATCACCGGGCCCAGCTCATCGGCGCAGATCACCGTGGAGCCCGGCGGCGGGGCGGTGCAGAGCTCCACGATGCGGGTCCTTTTGGGGCGAACTCCGGGTCGGTGCTCGTCGCCCGGCTATGGGTCCGCCGCCAGCGCACCTTCTCGGCCGGCAGGATCCGCCGCACCTGGCTGCGCCCCGCCTGGATGCCGGCGTCCCGGGCCGCCTGGGCAAGGGTATCCAGGGTCCACTGGGCCGGCGCGCGCTCATCGTCAGCGGACAGCTCCCCGGCCGCGTCGCGGGCCAGCTGCCCCGGCGGCACTGAACGAGCCATGGCGATGATGGCCGACCGCTGCGCCTCGGTGATCCGCCGCCTGCGCCCGGCGCCGGGACGGTCACCGAGCCCGTCGATGCCGGCCGCGCTGAACCGGTGCAGCCAGCGGCGCACCGTGTTCTCATGGCAGCCGATCCTGGCCGCGATCGCCGGGACCGCCAGCCCGTCCCAGCTCAGCGCGATGATCCGGGCCCGCTTGATCCAGTCCGCCGGGGCGTGCCGGGCCCCGGCCAGCCCGCGGATCTTCCTGCTCTCGCCGTCATCCAGCGGCGGGCGCGCCCTCAAGAACTTCGGCACGGCCGGAAGCGGCCACCGCCGTGAATACGGGTCGGGCCGCGATGCTCGAGGACGTGCTGCGCGCCTGCGCCATCGCGCACTACGGGCGGCCCTCGTTAGCCGAGTGTGAAACGGCCCCGCCAGCCCGACTCTGGCGGGGCCGTTCTGGTCCTCTGGCGCGCGGGGACAGGTAGACGCGCTTACGGCGGACCAGCATCCGCGGCTCATGCCCGGAGCGGGTGGTGAGCATCCTGGTTTTACCCCGCGCACGCGCAGCTCTAGTCCGCCTGGCGCTCAGCGCTCAGGTGGCGGTAGACCGAGGCCCTGCTGACGCCGAGCGCCTTGGCGATCTGCGTCGGGCTCTCGCCGCGCTCACGTCGCGCCCGGGCGGCAGCGAGCTTGTCGGCATCCATCACGGTCGGCCGTCCTCCGCCGCGTCCCTGCGCCCGGGCGGCCACCAGGCCGGCCATGGTCCGCTCGTGGATGATGTCCCGCTCGAGCTCGGCGAACGCGGCCATCATGGTGAAGAAGAACTTGCCCTCGCCGCTCGGGGTGTAGGTGCCGGACAGCTTGCCGGTGAGGATCTTCACGCCGACGCCCTGGCCGTGCAGGTCGTCGGCGATGGTGAGCACGTCCTTGACCGACCGGCCGAGCCGGTCGAGCTTCCACACGACGAGGGTTTCCGCGGGGCGCAGCTCGGCGAGGGCCGCGGTAAGGCCGGGGCGGTCGCTGACGGCCTTGCGGGTGCTGATCTTCTCTTCGTAGATCCGGCCGACCCCGGCGGCGCCCAGGGCGTCGCGCTGAAGCTGGGCGTCCTGGGCGTCCGTGCTGACGCGGGCGAGGCCGACGAGGCTCCGCTGCCCGCCGGGCAGGTCGGTGACGGTGTAGGCGGGGACGGCGGCCGCGGTCTGTGTCATGTTCCCAGTGTCTCAGAACAGTCTCACAACTTTTAGCGCTCTGAGTAAGTTTCTAGACGGGTTTTGAGACGAGAAACGCGCATGAATCTGCTTCTTAACCCGCTGTCTCACAATCGAAACGATGGTTTACGAGACGGCGCCAAGGAGGCTCGGGGGGTCACCCCAGGAACATTGCGCCGGGCGAGCGCACCCGGGCACGCTTGCCGTATGCGCGACACCGCAAATCGGCCCTCCGCCAAGCCCTCGGGCTTGGATCCAATTCCCCCGGGGGCTTGTTGGCGATGGCGGGCCTGGCGCGTGACACGGGGCTGAATCACCTGATCGCGCCCGTGCGGCCGAGTCACGGAGGGCGCCGCGCCGGGGACGACCCGCGTCCCGGCGAGGAGGAGCGCAGGTGACCTCGACCGCCACCCGTCGCTGCTGCGGCGCGGGGCCACGGCGGCCCCGGCCGGGCGGCCGGGCCCTGGCCCTGGGACCGGCGGCGCCGGAAAGCTGACGGTCGTGTGGCCTGCCTGGCTGCTGCCGTCGGCCCGGCGGCCGGTTCGATACGATCAAGCTCCCAGC
>JBOHCG010000825.1:0-3028 GCA_050698735.1 Streptosporangiaceae bacterium
TTCCTGGCCCTGCCCGCTGGCCCTGCCCGCTGGCCCTGCCCGCTGGCCCTGCCCGCTGGCCCTGCCCGCTGGCCCTGCCCGCTGGCCCTGCCCGCTGGCCCTGCCCGCTGGCCCTGCCCGCTGGCCGGGAAACAAGACCGGTACACCGAAATCAGCGTTTCAATGCCGATCTGTGTCACCCGTGACCAGGGACCGTGGCGCGGCCTCCAGTAAAAAGAAGGCGGTGGTGATTCCTGGCGGCCGCGCCACTACCCGAAGAACGCGCCGTTCGCCGGCGGGGGTTCGGGAATCGGCCATCCCGTAAGCACCCGGTAAGGAATCGGCTACGGCCTGCCGAGGACCTGGGTGAGGTAGGGGTTGCCGAACCTGCCCTCCGGATCGACCTCGGCCCGGACCCGGCGGAAGTCCTGGTGGCGCGGGTACAGCCGGCCGAGGCGCTCGGCGCCGAGGCCGTGCAGCTTGCCCCAGTGCGGCCGGCCGTCCACGTCGGCCACGATCGAGGAGAACGCGTCGAAGTACGCGCGGTAGGGCAGCCAGGAGTGCTGGTGGATGGCGATGTAGGCGGTCTCCCGCTGGTACGCGGTGGACAGCCAGATGTCGTCGGCGGCGGCCACCCGCACCTCGACGGGGAACATCACCGGATCGGCCAGCCGCGGCACCGCCCGGCGCAGTTCACCAAGCACCGCGACGAGTGATTCACGTGGAACGGCGTACTCCGATTCGGTGAACCTGACCCGTCTCGGCGTCACGAACACCCGGTGCGACGCCTCCGTATACTCCGCGGCGAGCGTGAACGACGGCACGCAGCGCAGCGTCACGGTGCTGATCACGCCGAGCGCGCCAAGGCCGATCCGCGCGGCGGCGAACAGCTCGGGCCGGACCGGACCGGAGCAGGACACCAGCGACCCGTCCGCGAGCACCAGCTCGAGCGCCTCCACCTGGGTGGCGAGCCCGCCGAGCCGGGCGCCAGTGCCGTGCGTCCCGGTGCACAGCGCGCCCGCGAGCGTCTGCGCGTCGATGTCGCCCAGGTTGGCCATCGCAAGCCCGAGCCCGTCCAGCGCGGCGTTCAGCGCCCGCAGCGTCGTGCCGGAACGCACCGCGACCAGGCCCGCCGGTGTGTCCGCGGCCACGATCCCGGTCCAGAGCGACAGGTCCAAGGCAACCCCGTCGGTCGCGGCAACCGGCGTGAACGAGTGCCCGCTGCCAACCGCCCGCACCGTCAGCCCGGCCGCCGCCGCCTCCTTGACCGCCGCCGCGATCTCGCCCGCGCTGTGCGGCAGGCACCACCGGGCCGGCGTCGCCGTCGCCGTCCGGCTGCCGCGGCCGTACCTGCCGGAAGGGCTCAGCCTCACCGGCGCCGAGGGGGCCGGCGAGGTCCAGACGCCGGTCCGCGGCCCCGCCGCCGAGCGGCTGGCACCCGGCGACCGGGTATGGCTGCGGCACGCCAAGGCCGGCGAGCTAGCTGAGCGCTTCACCCGGTACCACGTGCTCGACCACGAAGACCAGCTCACCGCCGTGCCAACGTACCGCGGCGAGGGCCAGTGCTTCGGCTGACCGGGGTCTAGGCAAACCGCGGGCCGCAGACCGTTCGGTCCGTTGACCGCCGCCCCGGCTACTCGCCGTGATATTTATGCCGAACGGGCAGTGGTATCACCAACGGGGGCGGGCATCATGGGGACCGTGGTTTCACGCTGGATCCGGCCGGGAATAGGCGGTGCCTCGCTGACGCGCACGGTATTCGCAGGTAACGTGCTCGCCCGCGCGGGGCTAGCCGCCACCTTGCTCGCCTGCACGGCGCTCATGGCCGGATGCGGCTCGTCGAAGAGCCCCGCGGCCGCGACGGGTCCCGGCTCGTCGGCAGTGTCTCCCACCGCCTCATCCTCGCCGGACGCGTCCCCATCGGTGGCGCAGAGCCCGCAGGTGCCGCAGACGGCTGCCGATACGTTCCTGGCCCCCGGGCAGGACATCAATGCCGCGCCGCTGCACGAGCCCGGCTGCGCGGCGGGCTGTCCGCTGTCCGGTGATAGCACCGCGATCCTGTACGCGATGACCTGGACCACCTGGTCCACCGCGGCGGCGGTAGGCAACGGCACGTACAAGCTGGACGACTGCAACCCCAGCTGCGCCCAGGGCACCGTGTACCCGGTGGCCGCGGTGGTGACGCTCAGCCAGCCGGTGAAGGCCTGCGCACCGGCCGGAACCCGCTGGTACTGGTCCCGTGCGTCGTTCAGGTTCCCCCACGGCCTGCCCAAGGCGCTGCAGGGGCCGGACGCGCCTGAGGACCCCTGGACGTTCTCCTCGCTCGCCACCGCGGCCGAGCAGAGCTGTGGCTGAGCGGCGCCGTAGGCTTCCCGGTCCGCAGCACCTACAGTTAACTCAAGTGGCATCATCACGTGTGTCAGCGTTCGCGTCAGCGTGGTGAATGGCGGAGGTGATCGTGGCGGCCGTGGTCTTCGGTCCGGAGCAGGCCAATCACCGCGCCCGCCCGCGGACCGGCCTCGTGCTCGGCGCGGGCGGCGTGCTCGGGGCGGCCTGGATGACGGGCGCGCTTGCCTGCCTGCAGGACCGGCTGGCCGATCCGCTCGGCGAGTCCGACATCATCGTCGGCACGAGCGCGGGCAGCGTGCTCGCCGCCGCCCTGCGCTGCCGCGCGACGGTCCAGGAGATGGCGGCCTGGCAGCGCGGGGAGGCCACTGGGGCGCTGCGCGAATCCGTGGTGCTCACGGCGCGGGACGGCCCGCTTCCGCCGCTGCCGCACCTGCGGCCTGGCTCGCTGCCGTTGGCGTGGGCGGCCCTGCTCCAGCCGCACCGGGTGCCGCCGTGGGTGGCCGCGAGCGCCTGGCTGCCGCACGGCCGCGGCCAGCACGTGGCGCTGCGGTCCCTGATCGAAACGCTGCACCGGGGTCCCCGTCAGTCCGGGGGTACCGGGCAGTCCGGGGGTACCGGGCAGTCCGGGGGTACCGGGCAGTCCGGGGGTACCGGGCAGTCCGGGGGTACCGGGCAGTCCGGGGGTACCGGGCAGTCCGGG
>JBOHCG010000826.1:0-3014 GCA_050698735.1 Streptosporangiaceae bacterium
GAACTCGGCACGATGGCGGACTCGGCCGCGCGCGTCCGCGTGTTCTCCGACGACGGCCGCTGCGTTTCCGACCCGCTGATGATGCGCCGCGCGCTTGAGTACGTGAAGGCGTTCGACGGGGTGATCGCCCAGCACGCGCAGGATCCCAGGCTCACCGAGGGCGCGCAGCTGAACGAGGGCGAGATGTCCGGGCGGCTCGGCCTGGCCGGCTGGCCCGCCGTGGCCGAGGAGGCGGTCATCGCGCGGGACTGCCTGCTCGCCGCGCACGTGGACTCGGCGCTGCACATCTGCCACGTCTCCACCGCCGGATCCGTGGAGATCATCCGCTGGGCGAAGTCCAAGGGCTGGCCGGTAACCGCCGAGGTGACACCGCACCACCTGCTGCTGACCGACGAGCTCGCCGTGGATTACGACCCCGTGTTCAAGGTCAACCCGCCGCTGCGCACCGCGGCCGACGTGGCCGAGCTGCGGCGCGCGCTGGCCGACGGCACCATCGACTGCGTGGCCACCGACCACGCCCCGCACCCGGTCGAGGCCAAGGAGACGGAGTGGTCCGAGGCGGCGTTCGGGATGATCGGGCTGGAGACCGCGTTGCGCGTGGTGCAGCAGGCCATGGTCGACACAGGGCTGCTGGACTGGGCGGGCGTCGCCGACCGGATGTCCGCGCGCCCGGCCAGGATCGGCCGCCTGACCGGTCATGGTGCTCTGCTCGCCGTCGGCGGCCCCGCCAACATCACCCTGTACGACCCGGCGGCGCCGCCCGAGGCCATCGGGTACGGCGCGTCCAAGAGCCGCAACACGCCGTTCGCGGGGATGGAATTGCCCGGCCGGGTGGTAGCCACCTTCCTGCGCGGCGCCCCCACCGTCCTCGATGGGAAGCTCGCGTGACACAAGCCCTGCTGGTCCTCGAGGACGGCACGACGCTGCGCGGGACGGCCTTCGGCGCCGGCGGCGAGGTGTTCGGCGAGATGGTCTTCAACACCGGCATGACCGGCTACCAGGAGACGCTGACCGATCCCTCGTACTGCCGCCAGATCGTCACGATGACCGCGCCGCACATCGGCAACACCGGCGTCAACGACGAGGACCCCGAGTCCCGCCGGGTGTGGGTCAGCGGATACGTGGTCCGCGAGCCCGCCGGCATCGCGTCCAGCTGGCGGGCCAGCGGCGACCTCGACGGCTACCTGCGCGCCGAGGGGGTGCCCGGCATCGCCGTCCGCGGCACCAGGGCGCTGACCAGGCGGGTCCGCGAGCACGGCGCGATGCGCGCGGCCATCAGCACCGTCGAGACCAACCCGGACCGGCTGCTCGAGCGGGTACTGGCCAGCCCCCAGATGACCGGAGCCGACCTGGCGCGGGTGGTGAGCACTCCCGAGCCGTATACCGTCCACCCGCAGGGCCGCGCCAGATACCGGGTCGCGGCCGTCGACCTGGGCATCAAGGCCTCGACGCCGCGGCACCTTGCGGCCCGGGGCTGCGAGGTGCTCGTGCTGCCCGCTACCGCGAGCGCCGGGGAGATCCTCGCCGCCTCGCCCGACGGGGTGTTCTTCAGTAACGGCCCCGGTGACCCGGCCGCGGCAGGGTACGCCGTGGACGCGATGCGCGGTGTCCTTGATGCGGGCCTGCCCACCTTCGGCATCTGCCTGGGCAGCCAGATCCTCGCCCTTGCCCTGGGTCTGCGCACCTACAAGCTGCGCTACGGCCACCGCGGCGTCAACCAGCCCGTCATGGACCTGGCCACCGGCCGGGTCTACATCACCAGCCACAACCACGGCTTCGCCGCCGCCCTCCCCGGCACCACCCAAGGCCCGTCCGCCGCCGCCCTCCCCGGCACGATCCAGGGCCCGTCCGCCGCCGACACGCCAAGCCCAGAGGCCACCACCTGGTCGTCGCACGTGCCACCCCAGGCACTCAAGCCGTTCGACACCCCGTACGGCCCGGCGATAGTCAGCCACGTCAACCTGAACGACGGCGTGCTCGAGGGCCTGCGCCTGCTCGATCGCCCGGTGTTCAGCGTCCAGTACCACCCAGAGGCCGCACCCGGCCCGCACGACGCAGCCGACCACTTCGACAACTTCTGCGCCCTCCTCGAGCGCACCCGATGAGGCGCCCGCCAGGCCTGAGTCGACGCGCATGTGAAGGGTGGTACGCCAGCGTCTCCCGTTGCGTCGAGCCAGCGAAGATCTGGGAGGATCCGGGCTTCGGGGAGGATCCGGTGCGCTCCAGTACACCGGATACTCCCGCAAGCCCTAATCCTCCCATTAAAACGTCACTAATATCGAACAGGGGATCGACTAGCGGGCGGAGTCGGCGCAGAGCGAACTGGGGGCCGGAATGGCTGCGGCCAGGAGACAGGCGAGGACAGGGGGCGGATCGTGCCGCGGCGTGAGGACCTGAAGTCGGTTCTGGTGATCGGGTCCGGGCCGATCGTCATCGGGCAGGGCTGCGAGTTCGACTACTCGGGCACCCAGGCATGCCGCGTCCTCAAGAGCGAGGGCATCAGGGTCAGCCTGGTCAACTCCAACCCGGCGACGATCATGACCGACCCCGAGTTCGCCGACGCGACCTACGTCGAGCCGATCACCAACGAGACCCTGGAAAAGGTCATCGCGATCCAGCGTCCCGACGCGGTGCTGCCGACGCTCGGCGGCCAGACCGCGCTGAACGCCGCCGTGGCGCTGCACGACTCAGGCGTTCTGCGCCGCTACAACGTGGAGCTGATCGGCGCGAACATCGACGCGATCAGGGCGGGCGAGGACCGCGAGCGGTTCAAGGAGATCGTCACGGGGCTGGGCGCGGAAGTGCCGCGCAGCCGCATCTGCCGCGACCTCGAGGAGTGCCTGGCCGCCGCCGCGGGCCAAGCAACCCGGGAAGGCCAGCAACGCCAGGAAGGCCAGCAACGCCAGGAAGGCCAGCAACGCCAGGAAGGCCAGGCGAGCCAGCAATGCCAGGAAGGCCAGGCGAGCCAGGAAGGCCAGGAAGACCAGGAAGACCTCGGCTACCCGGTGGTGGTC
>JBOHCG010000827.1:0-3006 GCA_050698735.1 Streptosporangiaceae bacterium
CAGGCGGCCGCGCCCCCCGGCCAGGCGGCCGGCCCTCACCCCTTGCCGGACACCGACCCGCCGATCACCGGGTTCGCCGCCCCCGGCGCCAACCCGGCCGATGCGGCCGACCGGGCACTCGCGGGCGTACGCGCCCGCATGCGCGACGACCTCGACGCCCCCGGCGCGCTCGCCGTCGTCGACCGCTGGGCCGACCGCGTGCTCGCCGACGCGCCTACCCGGATCACGCCGCACGATGCGGCCGGCGCCCGGCTCGTCAGGGACACCGTCGACGCCCTGCTCGGCGTCAGCCTCTAGCGCTCAGCGGAGCTGCCTGTCGAGGCAGTGGGCGGCGCTGATCAGGGCCAGGTGCGTGAACGCCTGCGGGAAGTTGCCGAGCGCCTCGCCGGTCTGGCCGATCTCCTCCGAGTACGGGCCCAGGTGGTTGGCGTACGTCAGCATCTTCTCGAACACCAGCTCGAGTCCGGTTCCGTGGTCCGCCTCGGCGGCACCGAGATCATGATGGTCGGCCGCGAGGAAACGGTCGAGCGCGAGATCGCGATCGAGCCGATGACGGCCAGGCGGACCGTGCTCGGCAGGCGGGCTGCCAGCCTGGTCATACCGCCGCCCCCGCCGGTCCCCGTCGCGATCGAGGCGCCGCGACCGCCCTCGGCGGTCTCGACGCTGCGGGCGCGGGTCTTCGGCACCGTGCCGCGCAAGGGCGAGCCGTTGTTCCCCGCCTACACCGAGATGCGCCGGCGGATCCCGATCCGGGCCTGGCACGCGATCAGGATCGCCAGCGTGCTGGCCTACCTCGCGGTGTGCGTCACGCTGTGGATCCGCCCGGCGGGCGGGCAGTTCTGGTTCTTCAAGGTGATCGTCCCGCTGCTGCCGATCCTGTTCTTCGTGGCGCCGGGGCTGTGGCGCAACATCTGCCCGCTGGCCGCGGCCAACCAGGCGCCGCGGGTGCTCGGCTTCACCCGGGCGTTCACCGCGCCTGAGTGGTTCCGCAAGTACGGCGTCCTGATCTCCATCGTCTTGTTCTTCGGCATCACGAGCACGCGCATCGCGTTCTTCAACGCCAACGGGGCGGGCCTGAGCGCGCTGCTCTCGCTGACGATCCTGTCCGCGTTCTTCGCCGGGGTCACGTTCAAGGGCAAGAGCGGGTGGTGCAGCAGCGTCTGCCCGCTGCTGCCGCTGCAGCGCGTCTACGGCCAGACGCCGTTCGCCAAGGTGCCCAACAGCCACTGCCAGCCCTGTGTGGGCTGTACGAAGAACTGCTACGACTTCCGGCCGAGCGTCGCCTACCAGGCGGACCTGCACGAGCCCGACCCGGCCTGGACCTCGCCGCGCAAGCTGTTCGTCTCCGCGCTGCCCGGGTTCGTGCTGGGGTTTTTCCTGCTCGTCGACCACCCGGGCCTCGCGCTTCCCGAGGTCTACCTGCGCCTGGCGCTGTTCTTCCTTGGCAGCGTCGGGCTCTTCTACGCCGTGCAGGCGTTCGCGCCCGGGCTGAGCATGACGCTGCAGATCGCCCTGTGGGGCGCGACCGCGATCAGCATCTTCTACTGGTTCGCCGGCCTGATCCTGGAGGATTCGTTCGCCACGATCACCGGCCTGCACCTGAGCTGGCTGCGCTGGGCGATCCGGGGCATCGTGTGGTTCCTCGCCGTGTTCTGGATCGCCAGGACCTGGGTCAAGGGACGCCAGTACGAGGAGGAGGTCGCCTCGCGCAACCTGCCGGTGATCCAGATCAGCCCGCGGGCCAAGAAGGCCGCGGAGAAGACCGTGGAGACCGGCGGCGAACCCGAGGTCACGTTCACCGGCAGCCAGGCGCCGGCCAAGGCCGACGTAGGGATGAGCGTGCTGGCCCTGGCCGAGCGCGAGCGCCAGCCGATCGAGGCCGGCTGCCGGATGGGCGTGTGCGGCGCCGACCCGGTCGCGATCCTGGCAGGCGGCGGCCGCCTGACCTCGCCCGACGAGGACGAGCTCAACACGCTCCGGCGGCTCGGGTTCGCCGACAATACCCGGATGGCGTGCGTGGCGCGGATCCAGTCCGGCCCGGTGACCGTGTCCCTCACCCCGGAGCCCGGCAACCCAGAGCAGAACCGGCCCGCGGACTTCGACCGGTCGATCGTCAGCGTGGTCGTGCTCGGGAACGGCATCGCCGGCGTGACCGCGGCCGACTTCGTGCGCCGCGCGATGACCAGCAAGGCGGGAATGCTCCCCGCCTCCTCGATATCTTCCTCTGCTGGGCCTTCCTCTGCTGGGCCTTCCTCTGCTGGGCCTTCCTCCGCCGAGCCTGTCTGCGATGGCCCGGCGTCAACGGCCATCGGACGGACCGGTGACCTGGAAGGTGAAGACCTGCCTGCCGACGCGCAGGCTCCAGCCCGGGTACAGCGGGGTCGGATCGGTACCGATCTGCGTCCAGTCCTCGTCACCGGGCTTGCCGACAAAGGTCCCGTGCGTCGAGGAGGCATCACTGACCAGCACGACGCCGTTTTCCACCAGCACGTACGCGTGCACCCTGGAGATCACGTTGTCCGGATCTGCCAGCACGACCGGCGACGCGGCGCCCTCACGTACCCGCACGTCGTTCTGCGGTTCCCGGCCGAGGACGTAGTCGCGGTCGAGGACGATGACCGGCCCTCCCTCTGACCGCAGCGCGCCCATCGGCGTCTTCGCCGCCATCGTCGGGCCTATCACCGGCCGGGCGGGCTCCTCGGCGAGCGAGACAGGCTGCATGATCGTCGCCCGGTAGTCCCCTTGCGGGGCGGCCGCGACAGGCTCCTCGGCCGCGCGCCAGTTCTCGCCCGCGCCCCGGTCTTGGTCCGCGCGCCAGCCCTCGCCCGCGCCCCGGTCCTGGTCTGCGCGCCAGCCCTCGCCCGCGCCCTGGTCCTGGTCCGCGCGCCAGCTCTCGCCCGCGCCCTGGTCCTGGTCCGTGCCCGCGCGCCAGCTCTCGCCCGCGCCGCGGTCACCGTCGGCACCCCGGTCCTTGGGGTCGGTGAGTGGGTGGTCTCGGGGATATCC
>JBOHCG010000828.1:0-3001 GCA_050698735.1 Streptosporangiaceae bacterium
GTTGGTCTCGCCGACCATCCGCGCGCAGAAGTCCACGCCGACCAGGTTCTCCTGGAAGATGTTGTGGTCGAACATGTACTCGGCGGCCTCGCCCAGGTTGATGATCCACTCGCCGAGGTGCGGCGGGCGGACGCCGTAGGCCATGTTCTGGGTGTAGACCGAGCAGGTCGCGTGGTTGTCGCCGCAGATACCGCAGATCCGGCTGGTGATGAAGTGCGCGTCCCTGGGGTCCTTGCCCTTCATGAAGATGCTGTAGCCGCGGAAGATCGAGGAGGTGCTGTGGCACTCCGCGACCCGCTTGGCCTTGAAGTCGATCTTGGTGTAGATACCGAGGCTGCCTACGATCCGCGTGATGGGATCCCAGGTCATCTCGGTGAGTTCGGGGTTGTCGCCGGCGCCCGTCGCGTCCTGGCCGTATTCGAGTGCGGTCATCGTCTGTTCACCACGTCTTCTGGTAGCCGGTGCGGAGTTCAGAGCCCTTCACGCGCCACTTCGGTTCCTTGTCCACCGTCTTGGCGGTAAAACTGCGCAGGCTGCGGATGACCGTGCCGTACATGCCGCTGGCGGTCGTCGATACCGTCGCGCCCGGCGGCTTGTCCATGAACGGCATGAACTTGTCAGGGAACCCGGGCATCGTGCAGGCGATGCAGATGCCGCCGACGTTCGGGCAGCCGCCCACGCCGTTGATCCAGCCGCGCTTGGGCACGTTGCACTTGACCACCGGGCCCCAGCAGCCCAGCTTGACCAGGCACTTCGGCGAGCCGTACTCGCTGGCGAAGTCGCCCTCCTCGTAGTACCCGGCCCGGTCACAGCCCTGGTGCACCGTGGCCTCGAACAGCCACCGCGGCCGCAGCGCCTCGTCCAGCGGGATCATCGGCGCCTGCCCGGCCACCTGGTAGAGCAGGTACAGGATCGTCTCGGAGAGGTTGTCCGGCTGGATGGGGCAGCCGGGCACGCACACGATCGGCAGCCCGGCCTTGGACTTCCAGTCCCAGCCCAGGTAGTCCGGCACGCCCATGGCGCCGGTCGGGTTGCCCGCCATCGCGTGGATGCCGCCGTAGGTGGCGCAGGTGCCGACGGCGAGGATGGCGGTGGCCTTCGGCGACAGCCGGTCCAGCCACTCGTTGGTGGTCATCGGCTGGCCGGTCGCCGGGTTGTTGCCGAAGCCGCACCAGTAGCCCTCGGACTTGATCGCCTCGTTCGGGATGGACCCCTCGACGACGAGCACGAACGGCTCGAGTTCGCCGCGGTCGGCCTTGTGCCACCACTCGATGAAGTTGTCGGCGCCCTGCTCGGGCCCGCACTCGAAGTCGATCAGCGGCCAGTGCACGGCGATCTTGGGCAGCCCGGGCAGGGCGCCGAGGACGATCTCCTCGATGCTTGGCTGGGTCGCGGCGGTCAGCGCCACCGAGTCGCCGTCGCAGCCGAGGCCTCCGTTCATCCAGAGAATGTGCAGGACCGGATCTTCCGCTGACTGTGTCATAGCGACCACCCTTCGTTAGGCTGCCCGTACCTTCGGACGCCGGATGAGGTCCCCGGCGGCGTGCCAGGTGAGGTCCCCGGCGGCGTGCCAGGTGAGGTCCCCGGCGGCGTGCCAGGTGAGGTCCCCGGCGGCGTGCCGGATGGGGTCCACGGCGAGGTGCCGGATGGGGTCCACGGCGAGGTGCCGGGTGAGGCCCCGGTTGGCGTCCCCGGCGGACAGGACACTTTTGTCGCGAGACCGCGGCTGCCTGCAGCCCGGTATATCGCCCGCGTCCTGGTCGCGCCGGCACATAATGTGGCCCCCGAGCCGACGCGGGGCCTGACCCGGGATCGGCGCTGAGAGGTCCTGGCTGTGCGGTATTGCTGGGTCACCCGAGCCCATTCTCGGCGTGCACCAGTACGTGGCCGACGGCCTGCGCCGGCGAGTTGACCGCTCATCAAAAAGATCACTTTGCCGGCATCTGGCCACCGCGCCGTCACCGGTTACAACAGAGTATTCCTGCCACGCCGAGATCTCAAGACAGAACAGTCGCCCATGAGGACACATATGTCTGACCGTTGTGACTCGTCTACAGCATCCAGTTACACGTACCCTCGTTGTCATACCCGGTGACAGCGGCCCCGGGCGGTTTTCCGTGACCCGGAGGGTGGCGATGGAAAAGCCAGTCGACTTGATCAGCGACAATATTGAGGTAGTCCCCGTCGTGGTCCTGTCGCAGACGTTCCCCGCCCGGCCCTCGTCAATCCCCGACATCCGCGATTTCGTCCGCCGCTGCCTGGCGCAGTCGCCGCTGTCCGAGGAAGACAACCGCTCGGTGGGCGACACCGTCGCCGCCGCGCTGCTCGAGGCGGCGGGCCCGACCGGCGCGATCAACGTGTCGTTCCGCATCTTCCCCGATCACGTCGAGGTCGACGTGCTGCGCTCCGGCGCCCAGATCGGCTCGCCCGCGGGCCTGGACGCGCTGACCTCGCTGCTCAAGGCCGAGGGACAGGGGATGCGCCAGCAGCCTCCCCGCCGCGACATGCCGAGCGCGCGCGACGGATCCGACGAGACCGCGTTCGCCGACTGGATGGCCGCCTCGCTGCGCCGCGAGGGCATGACGATGGAGGCCGCCGCGCGCCAGCTCGGCGTGTCGGTGAAGACGGTGAGCCGCTGGGTCAGTGCCACCACCGAGCCGCGGCTTCGTGACCTGCGCCGCATCCGCGAGCTGTTCGGCGACTTCCCGCTGCCGTGAGCCGTTCTCGGGGGTCGGCTTGCCGTTCCCGAGTGGACCCCGGCCTGCCGTAGCGCTTACGGTTGGCGCGTGACTGCGATAACTGGCAACTTCCGGCTCGGGCCGGACACCGGACGCATCGTGCTGAAGACCGGCCGGACCGGGTTCGCCGCGCGGGTCGGCCATGACCTGACGATCGAGATCACCAGCTGGTCGGCGCAGGTCGAGGTGCCGGCCGAGGACGCCGGCGGCGCGACCGCGGCGACCGTCACCGCGCGGCTCGACCTCGGCTCGCTCGCCGTCCG
>JBOHCG010000829.1:0-2994 GCA_050698735.1 Streptosporangiaceae bacterium
CTCCCGCGCCAGTGATTCACAGACGTCATCGGCATAACAGCGGCATCGGGATAATGCTGGTTATCCGGATATAGGCATAACCAGCACGTCATCCGCCGCGCCCGCGCCGTGACGAAACTCGGCCCCGGCGCCCAGCAGTCCTGGGCCGGCGACATCATCACGATCTTGCGCGAAGCCCATGCGGCGGTGGAACAGGCCCGCGCCCGCGGCAGCACCGCCCTGGACCCGCAGGTCCTCCGGGACCTGCGGGAACGCTACGACCAGGCCGCGGAAACCGGGATCACCCGCAACCGGCTGCGCGGCTGGCACCAGGGGAACCACCCCGGCTACGCGCTCGGGACCTGGCTGCGCGGCTACAAGGAGCAGGTCTTCCTGTTCACCCGCAACTTCGCCGTCAGCTGGACCAATAACGTCTCCGAGCGCGGAGCGAAAGCCGCCAAGCGGCATCAGGCCGTCTCGGGGTACTGGCACTCCCTCGCCACCCTCGCCCGCTGGTGCCGGATACGCAGCTACCTGGACACCGCCGCCGCCCACGGCATCACCGCACTCGACGCCATCAGCGGCGCCCTCGCCGGGAAACCCTGGCTACCGCCACTCCCCGCCACAACCTGACGCCAACTCACGGACCCCCGTGAATGGACACCGGTGAGGGCCTGTGTCTGGGCTTCGTGCTCGATCGGGATCTTGCTGAAGTCGACGGTCATCAGCCAGTCGAACAAGACGATGGCGTCGGATGGCCACAGGTCGATGTTCCAGCGTTCCCTGGCGCGATGTGGTCGATGGACGGCGTGAGCGCACGCGGCGTGCCAGGCCGGAGGTCTACCAGACGCGTGCTGTCCTGGCAGATCCCGCAGACCCAATTGTCGCGGTCGCCGATCTCGGCGGTCGTGAAGGACTCGACGGGACCAGCGGCCCGCATCTTGTCCCGGCGCCGGGAGACACGCCGACGCTTCGCGGCCTGGCCCGGGCCTGGCACCTGCACGGCATCATCGGTGCTCTGGCAGGGGCATTCGCCGGTCTCGGGCAGACCTTCGCCGCAGGACGGGCAGACGGAGCCCATAGCCGCTAGCCTGGCAGGTCACCACTCCAGATGCGAGTATTCCACCAGGCTTGGAGATGGGATGTTGGGTTGATGAACGCCGGTTCCGGGCGATCGCTAGCGCGCATCGAGAGGAATGACCTTCTGCGGTTGGCCACGCTCGCCGCGGAAGTCGAAGCAAGCCTGTTCGCGCGCAAACCGCACGGTGCGGGACTATATGCCGGCCGGCTTTTGTGTCGGGCGCTCTGCCAAGGGGCCGCTCTCCACTACCTGGATGCAAGGAATGGCGTCAAGGACCTTGACGTCTGGTCGTTCTATGCCCAGCGGGCCGGGCGGCCTTTCCCGTACCGGTGGCGAGGGACGGCGGATTACGGCCCGTCGAAATTCGGAAGATACCCATACGACCCTCCGTCTTTCACGGGCCGGCGCGTAGACCTACTGGGACGATCGCTCGACGTGCCGCTTGACGCCAAGCCAACCAGAGTGCTCCGCGCTTACCTCTCCGCAGCGCGCACCAAGTCGGCGAAAGAACTGGCAGCAAAGGCGGTTGTTCTCATCACCCCCGAGCTGCTCGCCGGAACGGTCATCTGGCCCGAGACAAGGCCGTCGCGCTTACGTCCGCTCGATCTCCCAGTGGCTGCGGACACAGGCGGCCAGGGTGGCCGGGCCGAAGTTGCGGTCGCTGGTGATGAAAGTACACGACCTCGACGGTCTTCCTGCCCTTCTTCGTGACCGTGCGGCTCAGGTACGCGACCTGAGCGGCACCGTGGAACTCGATCCAGGCAGCCAGATCCAAGATGTCTACGCTTCCGGCGCGGTCGAAACCGGCCACCTCGTAGCTGCAATGCCTGAGGAACCCGCCGCTGGACACCGACATGACCCGATCCCCGGTGACCAGAACGCACATCCATCATCCCGCCACCGGTACGCCCGGAGAAGTCGGCACAATGCCAGCGCCGCGGATGGCTACCAACAGGGCTGTGAATGTGCGGCAACATAGAAGGGTGGAGTCCTCTGTGAAGTGGAATACTGCCGGCATCGTCGTCGGGATCGTAGTTGCAGTGGTCTTGGCCACTGGCCCTCCGTGGTGGTGGCACTACTTGTCCTCGAGGCCAACTGGTTCGCTGCCTCCGCAGGCCGCAGGGCCAACAGGATCAGCGTCTACGCCGACAGGATCAGCATCTACATTGCCGAGGGCCAAGTGGACAGATGTGTCTACCAGTAGCTGGCGGACCTTCGGTATCGCTCTGGTTGCGCCTGAGGCGAATGGTGTCATGCGCATAACATTCGGACAGAACCTCACTATCGCGAATAAGTGGGCTGGTGTAATAGCCAACGTACCAAGATCTTGTGACTATAGCATTCGAATGCAGGTTCGTGTAGTAAGCCTCGTAGATTCACAAGGCGGGTATGGAGTTGGCTCTGGTGAACTTAGCGCGAATTCACTTCCTGAGGGTACGGCGTTCCAGTATGACTTTGGCTTTGAGGGATACCGGGCGCTTAATTATCCAAATGACTGGCAACAACCCTATCAGTACGTGGTTGCATCGCTTGATCAACAATGGCATAACATCTACATCGCTTTCGACAAGGAAATGACAGCTTATGTGGATGGAGGAGTAGTTCTTTCGCGAGCTTCTTCTTATGCATGCGGCGTGCCGATCATCCGCGTTTGGGCAGCCAGTATTGAGGTGCGCAATGTTCAGGTCCAGACTGCGACGAATTGATCCATCTCCTATATGGCCATGGCATAGCGCTGGCCAACACCCTGCCCGCGTAGTACGCAAAGCTTTCTCTATGCCACAGGGTTGAGTCTCCACAAGTACTGCTAACGGGGCTTCGCCCCAGCCCGTCGGGGCATGTCCACAGCTGAGCTGGGCGAAAAGGGCTCCGGCCGGATCGCTGCGGTGACACGATATGTCCCGGTATATGACCGCCTGTGGCGGTAGCTGGCC
>JBOHCG010000830.1:0-2993 GCA_050698735.1 Streptosporangiaceae bacterium
CCGGTCGCCCAGCTGCCCGACGGCGGCGTGGTGACCAAGGCGAACGTCAGCCAGTTCACCGCCCAGTGGCCGGGATGACGGCGGAAGAGCAGAGGAGTACCCAGGGCGCGCACGCCGAGTTGCGGGGCGTCTCCAAGTCCTTCGGCGGCGCGCGCGCCCTGGAAGAGGTCAACCTGCGGATCGCCCGCGGGTCGATCCACGCCCTGGTGGGCGAGAACGGCGCGGGCAAGTCGACCCTCGGGAAGATCATCTCCGGCGTGCTCGCCCCGGACAGCGGGCAGCTGCTGGTCGACGGCGAGCCGGTCCGCTTCCGCTCGCCACGGGACGCGATCGGCCGCGGCATCGCGGCGATAGCGCAGGAGCTGTCGATCGCGCCCTCGCTGTCGGTGGCGCAGAACGTCTTCCTCGGCACCGAGCCGCGCCGGGCAGGTTTCCTGCGCCCGCGCGAGCTGGCCAGGCGCTACGCCGACCTGGCCGGCACGGCAGGATTCGAGCTCAGCGGCGAGGCGAACGCCGGCCGCCTGCGCACTGCCGACCAGCAGAAGGTGGAGATCCTGCGCGCCCTGGGCCGCCGGGCCAAGATGATCGTGATGGACGAGCCGACCGCGGCCCTGTCCCGGCCCGACGTGGCCACGCTGCACGAGATCATCCGCAGGCTGGCCGGATCCGGCACCACCGTGGTGCTGGTCTCGCACTTCCTCGGCGAGGTGCTTGAGCTCGCCGACGAGGTGACCATCCTGCGCGACGGGCGCGTGGTGCGCACCACCCCGGCGGCAGGCCAGACCGAAGAGTCGCTGCTCGCCGCGATGCTCGGGCGCTCCGTCGGCGCCGCGTTCCCGGCCCGGCGCCAGCCCGCGCCGGACGCGCCCGTCGTGCTGTCGGTACGCGGCCTGGCCGCGCCTGGCGTCAGGGACGTCTCCTTCGACCTGCGTGCCGGGGAGATCCTCGGCCTGGCCGGCCTCGTCGGCGCGGGCCGCACCGAACTCGCCCGGGCGCTGTACCGCGCGCACCGCGTGAGCGCCGGGACGATCGGCCTGGCCGGGGGCGGCCAGCTCGACACGCGGCGCCGGTCCGCGCACCCCCGGGCGGCGCTGCGGGCGGGGCTGGCGATGATCCCCGAGTCGCGCAAGGAGCAGGGCCTGATGCCGCGGCGCTCGGTCCGCGAGAACGTCAGCCTGGCCAGCCTGGACCGGCTCAGCCGCGGCGGGATCGTCAGGTCGCGCCCGGAGCGCAGGACCGTGCAGCAGGTGCTTCGCGAGCTGGACGTGCGGGCCCGCAGCCAGGCCGTGCCCGCCGACGCGCTGTCCGGGGGCAACCAGCAGAAGCTGCTGTTCGCCAGGGTGCTGCTGGGCAAGCCGCGGGTGCTGATAGCCGACGAGCCGACCCGCGGCGTGGACGTCGGCGCCAAGCGAGCCATCTACGAGCTGCTGACCTCGCTGACCGCCGACGGCCTCGGCGTGCTGCTGATCTCCTCCGAGGTGGAGGAGATCCTCGGCCTGGCGCACCGGGTGCTCGTGATGCGCGCGGGGCGGATCACCGCCGAACTGACCGGCGAGGAGATAACCGAAGCGGCGATCCTCACCGCCGCCTTCGGCGCCACCGAGAGAGGTGCGTCATGAGCCAGCAGAATGCCTCCCCGACGGCCCTCGCCCCCGACGGCGGCGGATCGGGCGGCGCGGCCCTTCGCCCGGAGCTGCTGGCCAGGCTGCGCCGCGGCGGGATTGTCTTCCCCTTCATCGTGCTGTTCATCGTGCTCTCGGTCGCCAGCGGGCCCTTCCTCACCAAGGTCAACCTGCTCGACATCCTGGACCAGCAGGCCTCGACACTGATCATCGCGGCCGCCGGAACCCTGGTGCTGATAGCCGGCGGCATCGACCTGTCGGTCGGCGCGACCTACGCGCTGGCTGGCGTCACCGCGACACGGCTCGCGCTGTCGGTCCCTCCGGCGCTGGCAATCGTCGCGGGCGTGGCGGTCGGGCTCGTTGTGGGCCTGGTCAACGGCGTGATCGCGACCTTCTTCAGGATCAACTCGCTGATCGCCACGCTCGCCATGTCGTTCGTGGTCAGCGGCCTGGCCAGCCTCGTCACCAGCGGGAACCTGATCATTGCCTACAGCCGCCCGTCCTTCGGCGACCTTGCCCGCAGCTCGTTCCTCACCGTATTCACCTCGACCTGGACCATGGTCATCGCGGTCGCTGCGATCGCGGTCGTGCTGTCGCGGACCACGGCAGGGCGCTACATGTACGCGGCCGGCAGCAACGCCGAGGCCGCCAGGCTGGCCGGTGTCCGGGTACAGCTGATCAGGCTGGCCACGTTCGTGATCAGCGGCGGGGCCGCGGCCCTCGGCGGCGTCATCGACGCGTCGCGGGTGCTCAGCGCGCAGGCCTCGAACGGCGAGACCACGCTGACCTTCACCGTCCTCGCGGGCATCGTGGTCGGCGGGACGAGCATCCTCGGCGGTGAGGGGGCGATCTGGCGCACCGTGGTCGGCGTGCTGTTCATCGCGCTGATCGGCAACGGCTACGACCTGCTCGGCCTGAACCCGCTGTACGAGCAGATCACCCTCGGCGGCATCCTGCTCATCGCGGTTGGTGCCGACGCGTGGTCGCGGCTGCGGACATGACCGGCGTCTCGCCGGGCCTGCGGGGCGGCGGCAGCGCGGCGAGCGGCCTGGTGCTCACCCCGGGCAGCGTCACGATGCCGGGATCGCACTCGACCGCCCGCAGCCGCGGACCAGCCGCCCCGCGCACGGCGAGCAGCAGGGCGAGGTCGGGGAGGCCTTGCAGCACGGCAGGCTCGACGGCGTACTCGTAGACTCGCTGCGTACCCGCGCTGTCGCTCCAGCTGGTGCCGTCGGCCCAGGACGTTGCCGTGGACCAGTTCCTTGACGTGGAGTCGCCGCGGGACCGCTGCCCGAGGTCGAGGGGGTTGCCCGGCCAGCCGGAGCCGAAGGCGACGGTGCCTGAGTCGGAGGTGCCGCGGCCGTCCGTGTC
>JBOHCG010000831.1:0-2992 GCA_050698735.1 Streptosporangiaceae bacterium
GAGCCGGTGCGGGCCCGGCTCCGTGGCGCGGAACGACGCCGACAGCACTATCCGCCCCGGCTCTCCCCAGCCGATTCCGGCCGGGACGCCATCCCACCAGGCAAGGCTGGTCGAGGTGCGGTGCTCGGCGGTGAGCAGCGTGTCCTGGCCGTCCCTGAACTCCAGCCGGACGCCATGCTCTCGCGTGACCGGATCATGCAGGGACCCGGCGGGCGGCTCAGGCAGCGACTGCCAGGTCTGGCAGCCGACGGCGACGCTGACGTCGGCCCGTCCGGCCAGCGCGGATCGCAGTGCCCGCGCCGGCGTAGAGATCCCGGTCGCGATGACGCCCGCGCTGCCGCCGCCCTGGATGGTCGGATGCACCGCGTTCGGGCCGGCGATGGCGACGCGGCGAATCGTGCCCGGGTCGAGCGGCAGCACGTCACCGGAGTTTCGCAGGAGCACGAATGACGCGGCTGCCGTCCTGCGCAGCACCGCGGGATCGGCGAGCTTCGGCGCAGTGGTGGCGATGGCGGGGGCCTGGCCGGCGGCGGCGGCGACGGCGACGGCGGGAAGGTGCCCGTCCGCGCTGGCGGGCTGGCCGTCGAGCGCGCCGACTCGGCGGGCCACCCGGAGCAGCCTGACGACCTTGTCGTCAAGCTGTTCTGCGGCCACCATGCCGTCGGCCACGGCCCGCCCCAGCAGGTCCCCCCAGGGGCCGTCAGGACCAGGCATGGACAGGTCAAGCCCGGCCAGCGCGGTGGCCTGCGTGCTGCGGGCCGCGTGCCAGTCCGAGGTCACGACGCCCGCGAAGCCCCACTCGCGCTTGAGCACGTCCCGCAGCAGATGGGCGTTCTCGGTCATCGGGCTGCCGTTGACCTTGTTGTAGGCAGCCATTATCAGCAGCGCGCCGGCCTCGCGGACGCACGCCTCGAATGGCACCAGGTAAAGCTCCCTCAGCACGCCCTCAGCGATCCGCGCGTCGTAGGTCCAGCGCTCGGTCTCTGAGTCGTTGCCGACGTAGTGCTTCACCGTCGCCGCCACTCCGGCCTGCTGCACGCCGCGCACGTAGGCGCTGGCGAGCCTCGCGGTGAGGACGGGATCCTCGGCGAAGCACTCGAAGCCGCGGCCGCCAAGCGGCGTGCGCATCAGGTTGACCGTCGGCGCTAGCAGCACGTCGACGCCCTTGCTCCTGGCCTCCGCGCCCAGCGCTGCGGCAAGCTCGTAGACAAGCTCCTGGTCCCAGGTGGCGCCGAGCGCCGACGGGCAGGGCAGGCTGGCCGACGGCCTGCGCTCGTCCTTGGTCGTGCCCCGCACGCCCGCAGGGCCGTCGGAGGTAACCATGCCGCGCAGGCCGATGGCTTCGCAGCCCGGTGTTCGCCAGCTGTCGGCCCCGGTAAGCAGGCGAGCCTTCTCGGTCACCGCAAGCGCGGCCACCAGCTTGTTCTCGCTGGTGGTGAGCTCTGTTATCGGTCCAGGAACGGGACCGGCAGGTTCGGCGTCGGCCGGATCGAGCTGCGGGCCGGCCGTCATGCCGGACACTGCCAGCGGCCGCCGGGGTCTGCTCGATTCGGGGTCCCTGCCCGGCCGGATGACCGGCCGGGCAGGGAGCGCCCATGTGATGGGATCGCCACGAGTCTGCGCAGCCTCAGGAAACTGGCTTGAGGTGCTGGACCACGACGAGCATCTCCGGGATGTTCGGACCCGGGTCCATGTAGGGGTTGCTCGCGGTCGGCCAGCCCGTGTAGTCACGGGAGGAGAATTCCGCCCACGACGCGCCCAGCAGCAGCGGCGCCACCGGGACCTCGGTGGCCTCGATGTTCGCCAGCGAGGCGACCGCCGAGCTGAGCGCGGCCGGCGTGGTGGCGCTTGCGTAGGCGCCCAGTGCCGCCTGGGCCGCCGGGTCGTTGAACCGGCCATAGTCGGCGCCGGCGGTCTTGCCGAGCGGTGCCGACAGCGTGTAGTTCATCCAGTTGTTGTAGGTGAAGTACGGGGTCAGCCCCTGGGCGCCCCAGCGGATGGCGGCGCTGAAGCTACCGTCATTGAGGTCGGCCGTCCACACGTTCGGGCCGTTGGTGCCGGGGTCGCCCTTGACCGAGGCGTCGAAGCCCAGCGCGTCGAGTTGCTTCACTAGCAGTTGCGCGTCGGTGTAGTAGTCGGTGTAGCTGACCGGGTCCTCGATCGAGAACGTGATCTTCTGCCCGTTCTTCTCCCAGTCGCCACCCACCTTGCTGTATCCGTCGCTCTCGAGGATCGAACTGACCTTCGCCGCATCGCTGGTGCTGGGCAGGTTATTGGCTAGCGACGACGGCTGGTAGGTCTGCTGGGCCGGGAGGAGCATGCCGGCGGTGCTGGTCACAGTCGGCTCGTTGTCAGACTCGCCGTCCGTCGACAGCTGCTGCCGGTTGATCCCGTAGCTGATCGCCTGGCGCACCTTGGCGTCGTTCAGCGGTGCCTTCTGGGCGTTGAACCACAGGCCCACGACGTTGTTGTCGCTGACGTACGGCTCCGAGCTCTGCCAGGTGGTGTTACCCGCCTTGGACAGGTAATTCTGCGGCACGCCGATGATCGAGATCCCGCCCCAGTCGATCGTGCCGTCGGCAATGGGCGGCAGCAGGTTCGCGTTGCTGGCGTAGGCGGGGAAGCTGATCTCCGGCACGTGCAGGCTGGACTTGGCGTAGTAGTCCGGGTTGACCTTCATGGTGTAGCCCGTCGAGCTGAAGTGGTCCAGCACGTACGGGCCGGTACCGACCGGGTTGGCGTCGGTGTAGGTAGCCGGGTCGGACACGCTCTGCCAGATGTGCTGCGGCACGATCGGCACCTGCAGGATGTAGAACAGGCTGGACAGCGCCGGCTGCGAGAAGGTCAGCACGACGGTGTCGGAGTTGGTCGCGGTCGCGCTGGCCGGGATCGGGATCGTCCAGTTGGCGTTCAGCGCCGGGTTCTTCTTGATCAGGTTGAACGTGAACGCGACGTCGCTCGCGCTGAACGGCGTGCCGTCACTCCACTTCAC
>JBOHCG010000832.1:0-2976 GCA_050698735.1 Streptosporangiaceae bacterium
GCGCGCGGCCATGCAGCGGCACCCGACGATCCTGCTGTGGTCGCACCGGTCCAACCTCGACACCCTGGTGCTCGCCGCCGCGCTGCAGGAGAAGGGCCTGCCGCCGGCGCACCTGTTCGCCGGCGTCAACATGGCGTTCGGCCCCATGGGCGCGATCATGCGGCGGGCCGGGGTGATCTTCATCAGGCGATCGCTCGGCGAGGACCGGCTGTACCGGTACGTGCTGCGGGAGTACATCGGCTACGTGCTGGAGAAACGGTTCAACCTCAGCTGGTCGATCGAGGGCACCCGCTCGCGGACGGGGAAGATGCTGCCGCCGCGGCTCGGCCTGCTGTCCTACGCGGCGGACGCTTATCTGGACAGGCGCGCCGACGATGTGCAGTTGCTGCCGGTGTCGATCACCTTCGACCAGCTGCACGAGGTCGGCGAGTACGCCGAGTACGCGCGGGGCGGGCAGAAGAGGCCGGAGGGGTTCGGCTGGCTGTACGGGTTCATCAAGGCCCAGGGCGCCCGGCACTACGGCAAGATCTACGTGCGCTTCGGCGAGCCGGTGGCGCTGAGCGCCTTCCTCGGGCCACCCGGCAGGCCGCTCGCGTCCGATCCGGCCGCCAGGCGGCTGGCGCTGCAGAAGACCGCCTTCGAGGTCGCCTGGCGGATCAACCAGGGCATGCCGGTCACCGCGACCGCCGTGATCACCACGATCCTGCTCGCCATGCAGGGCGCCGCGCTCACCTTCGAGCAGATCAGGCTCGGCGTGGCGGACGCGCTCGCATACCTTTCCGTTCGTTCGGTTCCCACGACGGCGAGCCTGCGCGCGCTGGCCGCGCCGGAGCCGGTGCGCGCGACGCTGGACGCGCTGCGCCAGGGCGGCCTGGTCAGCTACTCGGGCGACGGCCGCGAGCCGGTCTGGCTGATCGGTCCTGACCAGCAGCTCGCCGCCACCTTCTACCGGAACTCCCTGGTGCACTTCGTGCTGGATGGGGCGCTGTGCGAGCTGGCCGTGCTGCGGGCGGCCGACGGCGGCGCCGATCCGGTCGGCACCTTCTGGGCCGAGATCGCCTGGCTGCGCGACCTGCTGAAGTTCGAGTTCTACTTCTCCGACCGCGAGGAGCACATGCGGGCGGTGCGTTCGGAGATGGACCGGCACGACCCGGCCTGGGAACAGCGCCTGCGTTCGGGTCCCGACGAGGCGCAGTCGCTGCTTTCCGTGATGCGGCCGCTGGTGTCGCACGTGGTGGTCCGGCCGTTCGTCGAGGCGTACCGGATCGTCGCGGACGTGCTGGCCAGCGACGACGTGGTGGGTCCGGCCGGTTCTGTGGACGACGCGGACGTGATCCGGCGGGCACTCGGGCTTGGCCGGCAGTACGTGGCCCAGCGCAGGCTGCGGAGCTCGGAGTCGGTCTCGGCGCTGCTGTTCGGCACGGCGCTGCAGCTGGCAGGGAACCGCGGGCTGCTGGAGCCCGGCGCGGAGGCCGCCGTGGCCCGGGCCGCGTTCCTCGCCGAGCTCCGCGAACTGCTCCGCCGGCTGGACCGGATCGAGGACATCGCCATCCGCCGCTACACCCAGGACGCCGTCATCGCCCCGTCGACGGACTGAGGATGGGCGTGCTGCGCGGGGCCGATTGCCAGTCTCGGTGCGCGGTCGTACGTTGGCGTCAGCGGGCTTGGGCCATCTTGCGGTCGCCCGCGCAGACGGAAGCGAGGTCGCGATGACGTTTCTTATCCAGCCACATGTGCGGCTGCAGGAATGGGTGGCCGAGGAGCACGGGTACTTCCGCGCGGCCGGGCTGGACTACGAATTCGAGCAGCAGGGGCTGGCCGGCGCGTCGGCCACCACGTCGTCGGTGGTGAGCACGGATCGGGTGCCCGCGCAGTTCACCAGCGGCGCGTTCGAGGACATGCAGAAGGGGCGGTCCTGTGACATCTCCTCGGCATGCCACTGGGCGGTCAACGCGGCGGCCACCGTCCTTGGCGGGAAGATGTGGGGAAGGGCGTACTCGGTATGCGTCTGCGGGATCTTCGTCGCCCCCGAGTCGGGTTACCGCCATCCGGGTGACCTCGCGGGCGTGCCGGTGGGGGTCGGCTATCACTCGGGCAGCCACTACTCCGCCATTCAGGCTCTTGAGCAGTACCTGGGGCGGGAGGAGATCGAGCTGAGCTTCATCGGGCTGCCCTATGACCGGGTGCGGCTGCTGCTGGAGGAGAAGGTGGCGGCGGTAAACGTGTTCGGCCCCCAGTACTACGTGCTCGAGCAGCTCGGGTACCGCAAGCTCGCGGATACGACGTTCATGATGGGCTTCCTGGTCGGCGAGCACGCCAGCACCGACGACGTGCAGAAATACTTCG
Source organism: Streptosporangiaceae bacterium (assembly GCA_050698735.1). GTDB lineage: Bacteria > Actinomycetota > Actinomycetes > Streptosporangiales > Streptosporangiaceae > Palsa-504. The sequence goes on from JBOHCG010000832.1 coordinate 2,347, forward strand.
AGGGCCTGCGCCGCGCCCAGCGGGACATCGACTTCGAGCCGGAGCGGTACAAGCACTACTGGACGCGCGAGATGCCCGAGGACATCCAGCGGCTGGTGGATGTCCGTCGGTTCGGTCCGGGCGAGCGGATCGTGTCCGAGCCGTACACACGCGAAATGTTCGAGCGTACCCATCGCTGGATGCAGGCCTGGGACCTGTTCGACCCGGACGCGGCGGCCCGCCCCGGCTACGAGAACGCGGTCCTCACCTGAACGTGCCAGCTCGGCAAGACGATCTTGGCGCGGTCGGGGCCGACAGGTTGCCCTCGGGCGGCTGACCTGGGGGTTCGGTGTGCGGACGCGGTCAAATCGTTACCTGTTGGAACGGCATTTCGGCGGCTTGGCCGGGGGCCGTTGCACTACGGTTACGGCTTGTTATGCGTCACGCGGGTACATCGTTGTCACATCTGTCCGTGACGGCAGTGACAGTTGCGGTCGCCGCATTGGGTTGCGGCCGTCGGGTGCCCGCTCAACAGGACTGCGGGAGGCTGTCTTGCAACGTCGAACACACAGGTATCTGCGCACGGCCGGAGCGCTGGCGCTGGCCGGCGGATCCCTACTCGCCGGCGGTGCGCCGGGCGCGGCGGCGGCC
>JBOHCG010000833.1:0-2970 GCA_050698735.1 Streptosporangiaceae bacterium
GCTCTGCTTTCTCCCCCAAGCCCAGCTCTGCTTTCTCCCCCAAGCCCACCCGAGGGCACCGAGGTCGACAGGCTGCGCGGCGCCGCGGCCCGCACGGCGGTCAACATGACCGCCAGCCTCAGCGTGCCCACCGCGACGAGCGTCCGCTCGATACCGGCCAAGCTCCTCGTCGACAACCGCATCGTCATCAACAACCACCTCAAGCGCGGACGCGGCGGCAAGGTCTCGTTCACGCACCTGATCGCGTACGCGATGGTCGCCGCGCTGCGCGCGCTGCCGGAGATGAACGACGCCTACGCCGAGGAGAACGGCAAGCCCGCGATCGCCAAGCCCGATCACGTCAACCTGGGCCTGGCCATCGACGTGCGGACGGCGGACGGCGGACGGCAGCTGCTGGTGCCGAACATCAAGGCGGCGGAGGAGATGGACTTCCGCCAGTTCTGGACGACATACGAGGACGTCGTGCGCCGGGCGCGGTCCGGCAAGCTCGCGGTCGCCGACTTCCAGGGCACCACCGCCACGATCACCAACCCCGGCACGATCGGCACCGTGCACTCGGTGCCGCGGCTGATGCCGGGCACGGGCTGCATCCTCGGCGTCGGCGCGATGGAGTACCCGGCCGCCTACGCGGGCGCGTCCGACGAGACGCTGGCGCGGCTGGCGATCAGCAAGGAAGTCACGCTGACCTCCACCTACGACCACCGGATCATCCAGGGCGCGCAGTCCGGTGAGTTCCTGAAGAAGATCCACGAGCTGCTGCTCGGCGGCGACGGCTTCTACGACGAGCTCTTCGCCGCGCTGCGCATCCCGTACGAGCCGGTCCGCTGGGTCAGGGACTTCGCCGAGGGGCACGAGGACGACGTCGCCAGGTCCGCCCGGGTGCAGGAGCTGATTCACGCCTACCGGGTGCGCGGTCACCTGATGGCGGACACCAACCCGCTCGAGGTCACCCAGCGCAAGCACCCCGACCTGGACATCAACCTGCACGGGCTGACCCTTTGGGACCTGGAGCGCGACTTCCCCACCGGCGGCTTCGGCGGCAAGGCCCGGATGAAGCTGCGGGACATCCTGGGCGTGCTGCGCGACTCGTACTGCCGCACGGTCGGCATCGAGTACATGCACATCCAGGACCCGGAAGAACGCCGGTGGCTGCAGGCACGCATCGAGGTCCCGCACCCGCGCGCCGAACACGACGAGCAGATCCGCATCCTGTCCCGGCTCAACGTGGCCGAGGCGTTCGAGATGTTCCTGCAGACCAAGTTCGTCGGCCAGCGCAGGTTCTCGCTCGAGGGCGCCGAGTCCCTGATCCCGCTCGTCGACGCCGTGCTCGCGGAGGCGGCCGCGGCGAACCTGCACGAGGCGGTCATCGGCATGGCGCACCGCGGCCGGCTGAACGTGCTCGCGAACATCGTCGGCAAGTCCTACGGCCAGATCTTCAAGGAGTTCGAGGGCAACCTGGATCCGCGTAGCGCGCAGGGGTCCGGCGACGTCAAGTACCACCTCGGCGCGGAGGGCGTCTTCCGCGGCCCCGACGGCCGGGCGATCAAGACCTCCCTGGTGGCCAACCCGAGCCACCTGGAGGCGGTCGATCCCGTGATGGAAGGCGTGGTGCGGGCCAAGCAGGACGTGATGGACCTGGGCGAACCCGGCTTCACCGTGCTGCCCGTGCTCATCCACGGCGACGCGGCGTTCGCCGGGCAGGGCGTGGTCGCCGAGACGCTGAACCTGTCGCAGCTGCGCGGCTACCGGACCGGCGGCACCGTGCACATCATCGTGAACAACCAGGTGGGCTTCACCACCGCGCCGCAGTACTCGCGCTCCAGCGTGTACGCCACCGACGTGGCCCGGATGATCCAGGCGCCGATCTTCCACGTCAACGGGGACGACCCGGAGGCGGTCGTGCGGGTGGCGCGGATCGCCTTCGACTACCGGCAGGCGTTCAAGAAGGATGTCGTCATCGACATGCTGTGCTACCGCAAGCGGGGGCACAACGAGACCGACAACCCGTCGTTTACCCAGCCGCTCATGTACGACCTGGTGGAGGCCAAGCGATCCACAAGGAAGGTGTACACCGAGTCGCTGATCGCCCGCGGCGACATCACGATGGAGGAGGCCGAGGCCGCGCTGCGCGACTACCAGCAGCAGCTGGAACGCGCCTTCACCGAGACGAGGGACGCCGCAGAGCGCCCCGCCGAGCCGGGCACGGTGCGCAGGCCCGAGCCCGAGGACCGCCCGGTCAACCACGAGGCGGTGCCGACCGCGGTGACCGCCGAGGTGGTCAAGCGGATCATCGACACCCAGGTCAACCTGCCCGCCGACTTCACCCCGCACCCGCGGCTCAAGCCGCTGCTCGACCGCCGCGCGGCGATGCGCGAGGAGGACGCCATCGACTGGGCGACCGGCGAGATGCTGGCGTTCGGCTCGCTGCTCCTTGATGGGTACCCGGTGCGGCTCGTCGGCCAGGACAGCCGGCGGGGGACGTTCGGCCAGCGGCACGCGGTGCTCGTGGACCGGCACACCGGCGAGGAGCACACGCCGCTGAAGCAGCTCGACTCCGGCCTGGCCAGGTTCTTCGTGCACGACTCGCTGCTGTCGGAGTACGCGGCGATGGGTTTCGAGTACGGGTATTCGGTCGCCCGCCCGGAGGCGCTGGTCTGCTGGGAAGCCCAGTTCGGCGACTTCGCTAACGGGGCGCAGATCATCATCGACGAGTTCATCAGCTCCGGCGAGCAGAAGTGGGGCCAGCGCTCCGGCGTTGTGCTGCTGCTGCCGCACGGCTATGACGGGCAGGGCCCTGACCACTCCTCGGCGCGGGTCGAGCGGTTCCTGTCCTCGTGCGCGCAGGACAACATGACGGTCGCGATGCCGACCACGCCGGGCAACTACTTCCACCTGCTGCGCTGGCAGGGACTGTCCGGCCGGCACAAGCCGCTCAGCGTGTTCACGCCGAAGTCCACGCTCCGGCTGAAG
>JBOHCG010000834.1:0-2969 GCA_050698735.1 Streptosporangiaceae bacterium
CCCCCGCACCACCTGGTGCCTCACCGTCACCGACGAGGACGGCCGCGCGATCGGCCACGGCTGCGCCCGCCCCGAACCGCGGAAACGCACTCCACGTGACGCCGGAGGCGGCGGTCCGGGCCCGCCCGGCGGCTACGGCACCTGGCGGCTGTCCACCGGAACGCCCGGCCAGCCGGACCTGATCATCGCCGTGCACCCGATCGCCACCGGGGAATGCGACCACAGGTTCCAGGCGGCCGGCCACGATCCCGGGGTCATGCTGCGGCACCTGTCCGGGATCCGGCACGCCAGGTGTACCGCCCCGACCTGCCGGAGACCAGCGTCGAACTGTGACTTCGAACATAATGTCCCGTACGAGGCAGGCGGAAGAAGCTGCCTGTGCAACGGCGGCCCTAAATGCCGCACGGACCACAGGCTCAAGCAAGACCCCAGGTGGACGGCCGACCAGCACCCCGACGGCACCTTCACCTGGACCACCCCGTCGGGACGGCAGTACCCGACCGAGCCCACCCGGTACCCGATTTAGCCGCCGCGTGTATGGCCAGGCCGCTCCGTATGGAGCCCCCGGTCACCCGCGCGATCAGGCCAGTTCGGATCCGAGAATTTCGGCGACGGGGCGGCGGGCACCTAGTCGGGACGGGATGACGGTAAGAGCCGCTATCGCGACGACGGCGCCGAGCACGGTGGACAGCAGCCACCAGGTCGGCGGCCTGATGAGCGTGGCATCGCCGGCCACGGCGATGAAGAGTCCTATGCCCGCCGGGATCGCCAGCAGGGCCGCGGCGGCCGGCCGGTGACGCAGGTCCCGCTCGGCCAGGCGGCAGACGAGCAGGACCCGGGCCAGGGGCGAACTGCGCTGTGTCACGGCATGCTCCTAACCGTCAGGCCAGTTCGGCACGGAGGATCCCGGCTATCGAACGGTGCGCACCGATCCGGGCCGGGATGGCAGTGAGCAGGACGACCGCGGCCAGGGTGCCGAGCACGACGGCGGCAAGCCAGGACGCGGGCGGGACGGACAGGATCCCGCCGCTGTTGGCGACGTGGAACAGCTCGATACCCAGCGGCACGCCGGCGAGGGCGCCCGGCAACGCGGGCAGCACCTGGGCCACAGAAAGGCCGGCGCCGACCTGCCGCGCGGTACCTCCCAGCGCACGGGTGAGCGCCGACGGCTGCCTGGCGTCGAGCGCCGTCGCCCAGCCTGTGACTATCGCGTTGACCGCCGCAAGGCAGGCAACGATGACCGTGAGCACCGCCATCACCTGGCTTACCCGGCCGGCGACCGGGTCGGTCAGGCCGGCGAACCAGTCGAAGCGCCGGTCCGCCACGTCACCAGCATGGTGGGCGGCTAGGACCGCGACGATGCCGGTGACCGCGATCGCGGTACTCGCCGCACTGAGGAAGGCGCGGCGTGGCCGGCGAGCGACCAGTCGCAGCCCGATCAGCAGCGGTACCGGCAGCCATGCGGAGATCGCGATCAGCACGGCCCGGCGGCGGGGCGGTCGCGGCGAGTCGGTCAGCGCGCTGACCGTGCTGGTACGGGCCGCGCGGAAGGCGGGCACCAGCGTGGCCGCCAGCGTCACGGCGAGCGCCACGGCGACGACCAGCCCGGCCCTGCCGAGCGTGAGTGCCGGAGCGCCCGGGGAGCCGACCAGGCCCGCGCCCGCGTCGGACAGCAGCGGCGCGACCAGCCAGCCGGTCAGCAGCCCGGCCGCCGCCGCGATCAGGGCGACGATCACGTGCTCGGCGAGCAGCACGGCGGTGACCGTAGCCGGGGCGGCGCCGACCGCCTTGAGCTGCCCGACCCGCCTGGTCTGCTCCGTCATCCGTCCCCCGGCCAGCACGGCCACGCTGGCCACGGCTAGCGCCACGGCCAGCCAGGCGCCGGGCGTCAGCACCTGCTGCGCGACCGATACCAGGTCGTTGTCGCAGAGCTGATCTGCTGCCAGGGCAGCAGCGGGCGGTGCCGCAGGTCGCGGGCGACCAGCCGGCAGATGAGCAGGACGCGTCCTATGTCCTCAGCCCTCCAGCCCTGCCAGCGCCCCCAGGCTGCCCCGGGTACCGCCGGTGAGCCTGGTCTCATCCACGAAGGCCCCGTCGCGCATCGAGATCAGCCGGTCCGAGGTAGCGGCGATCCGTGGGTCGTGGGTGACGATGACCAGGGTCTGGCCCGTCGAGCGCAGGCTGTCGAACGGCCGCAGCACTTCCAGGGTCGCGGCGCTGTCGAGCTCACCGCGCGGGAGAATGTCGAGCTGCCCGCGCTGCTTGCCGGACGGTCGGCAGCAGCGTCGACTTACCGCAGCCGCTCGGTCCCATCACCGCCACGGTCTCGGCGGGAGCGACGTCAAGGTCGACCTCGTCGACCGCGCGTACCAGCCCCTCGCCCTTGCCGAAATCCTTGCGCAATCCCCTGGTCCGCAGCACCGGCGAACCCCCTGCTTCGGTCATGATTCACCTCCCGGGTGCCGGGCCCGCCCGGCCCAGTGCCGTTCACACGCCTCAAGCCAGCGCAGGTCCGCCTGCAGCCGCAGGGTCACGCCCTCGAGCACAAGCCCGGCGGCCGAGCCGTCCGGCTCCTCCATCGCGGCCCGCTGGGCGTCGCGCAGCAGCCGGAGTAGCTCGCGGCGCTGAGCGTCGACGATCGACAGCGGGTCGGCCAGCCGTCCCGCCGCCGCCGCGACCAGCTTGAGATGGAATTCCGCCGGGGCAGGCCCCGGCCAGGTCACTTCGGAAAGCCAGCCGGCCACCCGCTGCTGCCCGGCCGGGGTCAGCGCGTAGACCTTGCGGTCCGGCCGGTCGGGCAGGCCCGGCTCCCGCTCGGACGTCACCAGGCCCGCCTTCTCCAGCCGGCCCAGCGTGACGTAGATCTGCCCGGCGTTCATTGCCTCGCCCAGCGGACCCAGCGCGTCCCGCAGCCGCGACCGCAGCTCGTAGCCGTGCGACGGCTCTTTCGCCAGCATCGCGAGCACGAC
>JBOHCG010000835.1:0-2961 GCA_050698735.1 Streptosporangiaceae bacterium
CGCCGGGGGAGTGCCGCCGGTGCTGAGCGAGACCGCGACGATGACCGCCGTCGCCGCCGCGACCACGGTGGCGGCCGCCGCGATCACCGCGGGCTTCCGCCGCGATCGCCGCCCGCGCGTCACCCGCCGGTTGGCTACCCGATCCCCGTCCGGCTGCGGACCAGCCGGCCGGGCTTCAGCCGGCGATGGACCCACCGGCCGAGCCCGCTCCGGTGGCGGACTGGCCGCCATACCAGCCAGCCCGGACGGCTCGCGGCTAAGACCGGTCTCTGTCAACCCCGGTACCGCCGCGGACCCCTGAGTCTGCATCGGCATCTCCGCCGCTGCCGCGACCGCGAGGCTAGGCGCGGCGGGAACCGCCGTCGGCGCCGGGCCGCCGAGCGCGGCAAGCAGTTCGCGGACCGCCGGCCGGTCCAGCGGAGCCTTGGCCAGGCAGCCGCCTATTACCCGTACCAGGTGCTCGTCGGCCACACCGGTCAGGGCCGGCGACCCGGTGAAGATGCGGAACATCACCGTGGCGGCGGAGTCGTTGCCGAACGGCTCACGGCCGGTCGCGGCGAACGCGAGCACGCTGCCGAGTGCGAACACGTCGCTCGCCGGCCCGACGGGATCACCGCGGATCTGCTCGGGCGACATATACGTCAGCGTGCCCACCACGACGCCGGTCGAGGTCAGCCCGGTCGTAGCGCCGATGGCCCGGGCGATGCCGAAGTCGATGATCCGCGGCCCGTCCGCCGCGAGGATCACGTTGCCCGGCTTGAGGTCCCGGTGCACAAGGCCGCAGGCGTGGATCGCCGCCAGCCCCTCCGCCAGCCCCGCGCCGAGCACTCGCACCCCGTCCGGCGGCAGCGGCCCCCGCCGCTCCACATCCTCCTGCAGCGACGGCCCCTCGATGAACGCCGTCACCATCCACGGCGGATCCGCCCCCGGATCCGCATCCACCACCGGGGCGGTGTGGAATCCCCCGACCCGCTGCGCCGCCTCGATCTCCCGCGCGAACCGCTCGCGGAACTGTGCCGTCCCCGTGTGCGCCGGGTGGATCAGCTTAACCGCGACCCGGCGCCCGCCCGGCGACACCCCGAGGAAGACCTGCCCCATGCCGCCGACTCCGAGCCTGCCGAGCAGCCGGTACCCGCCGACGCTGCCGGGATCACCAGGCTGAAGAGCATCCATCGGCAGAGCGGTCCCCGTCCCATTTCCCGCAGGAGTTAACGGCTATAGCGGGAGATCCAGATATACAGGACAGCAGACCGCGTCGCCACCGGTTCGGGTAGTTACGCGAGGCAGCGGGTCACGGCGGGCGCGGTTTTCGAACCGCACCCGTCACCAGGCCGGGGACCGCTGCCTGTCCGGGACATCGGACCGGCTAGCCCCGCCCTCGAGCCATGCCGGGGTCCGTAATACCACTGTCCGTTCTGAATAATTGAATTTCTTTTCTACCAAACGAACGGTGGTATCCGTGATCCGCAATCTCAATCGAGCAGGTCGCGGATCTCGTCGGCCGTCTTGACCGCCTCCCTGCCGATCTCGCGCAGCCGCCGGGTCGGGTTCCGCGGCGCGGGACCCCACACGTTGACGACCGCGATCGGCGAGCGCCTGGAGTTCAGCACGGCCGCCGAGGCGCCGGAGGAGAACTCCTCGTATTCGCGGTCGCAGAGGGCGAACTCCGTCTTGCGGACCTCCCCGAGCTCGCGCTCCAGGCGTTCCCTGTCGGTCACCGTCCGCTCGGTGTAGCGGGGGAGTTCGGCGGGCAGGATGGCGTCCCGCTCGTCCCTGCCGAGCCAGGCGAGGAACGCCTTGCCGCCGGACGTCGCGTGCAGCGGCAGCGGCTTGTCCAGCCAGTTCGGTGCCATCATGTTCGGCGGCTCCACCTGGTCGACGTACACCAGGTTGAACCGCCTCGCGACGGCGAGCGTGACCGCCTCGCCGGTGCGCAGCGACAGATCGGTCAGCAGCGGCCTGACCCTGCGGATCAGCGCGTCGTCGGTCACCGCGGAGGCGACCACGGTCGCGGCGTAGCCGACCGTGTACCGCTGGGTGACCGCGTCGCGGTCGACCAGGCCGTGGTGCTCGAGCGTGCGGAGCAGCCGCCACGCGGTGGCCCGGTTGATGCCGCAGCGGCGCGCGAGCTCGAGCACCGTCGGCGGCGTACCGAACGCGGCGACGGCCTTCAGCAGCACGATGGCCCGGTCGACCGCCTGGATGCGCTGCACGCCATCGGCCGCGGTACCAGGCTCTTCGGCGCTGCTCGCCACTGGGCCTGACATAAGGTGCAGCATAGTGGCGGCCGGATGCCAGTCCGGATAGCTCGACCGGGCTCATCCGGTCACGTCGCGCGTAGACTGGCGACACGCGGGCTCTGTGCTGTGCTGTGCCGTGAGGGTGACGTGTCGTCCCAGGTGATGATCATCGACTCGGGCTGGGTCAAGGTAGGCGTTGCCACGCAGCCCGGGGGCGGGGAGTAGATCCTCGCCGTTCGCGGCCAGGGGGACATCATCGGGGAACGCGCGGCGCTTACCACGCAAGTGCGCTCCGCCACGGTGACAGCCCTGGACGAGGTGTCGGCGATGGTGGTGCCCGCGGAGCGGTTCGTGGAGTTCTTGCTCGGGCATCCACGCGCCGCGGAGGTCCTTGAGCGCCAGGTGGTCGAGCGCCGCGAGGAGGACAAGGCACGGCTGTTCCGCGGCGAGCCCGCGAGCGTGGAGCGGCGCCTGGCCTGGCTGCTTTCCGAACTGGCCAAGCGGCGAGGCGGTTATACCCAGGGGCCGCAAGGCGGTCCGGGTTGCGCTGTACGACATCATGCGGCTGGCCCTCAACAGCTCGAGCGTGCCGTGGGACGAGTGTTATCACGAGGACCGTGGTGATGGCGCGGTGATCGTGGTGCCGCCCTCGATCTCCACGATGCGCGTGGTCGATCCGCTGATCCGGCTGGCTCCGGCCGGATCCGTCCGGGATGGTGAT
>JBOHCG010000836.1:0-2960 GCA_050698735.1 Streptosporangiaceae bacterium
CGCCCGCGCTGCTGCACCTGGCCGCCAACTGCACCGCGCCGCTGGCCAGCGCCCTGGCCCGGCACCACGGGTCCGAGAGCGCTGACGCGGGCGTGGTACCACCGACCGTTTAGAATAAAAAATCTCAATTTCCCGAACGGGCGGTGGGTTCTTGTGACCCGAACCGGCTGCGCCCGGACCGGTGCGGGTCGGTCCCGCTGGCGAAACGATTACGCAAAAGGCCATGTCGAAGGGGTGATTCCGGCACATCTGGGTAGTGGAGCGGCCTCAGAGGTCTCCAATGAGCCGAGAAGGACCGAACATGGATCCGTTCCGCCAATACCTGCAGGCCATCGCCGCCACGCGACATTGTCCAGTCGGCCGGTGCCTGGTGTGCGCCAGCCACCCGACGCTGGTCAGCCAGCAGTTCGCCGACCTGGTCCAGCACTGCTAGAGCCCGCCTGAAATAGACATTCTCAGCAAGGCAGCGCAATCCGCGCTGCTCTGACTGCTCTGACCGGCGTACCTCCTGCCAGCGGCGGCCAGACATCTGCGCAGACCGGAAAAGGAGGACGCGACATGCCAAGATCCATGCGGTACGGGCGGCCTGGCGGCCTTCCCCGTTCCCTTCGACGCTCAAGCCCTGAGGCACAGGCGACCTTCGCCAAGGCGCACGAGAACGCCGTGCAGACCTACGGCGATTCAGATCAGGCCTACCGGGCCGCCTTCGCCGCGCTGAAGGAGAATTTCGAGAAACGAGGCGATCACTGGATCGCCAAGCGCGACCCCACGGACTAGCCGCGGGCCGGCCGAGGGACGACGCTGTCGCCGTCTAGCGGGTCCGCGCGTCCCTGGATGGACAGGGTGTGCGCGGCGACGAGGTTGAGGAAGTCCGCGGCCCGGCCGAAGGTGCGGCCGATGTCCATGCCGCAATCGTTTGGCCTGCGGGCAGCCGGTCGCGATGACCGATACCAAGAGTCCTTATCTCAGACGAAAGCCCGAGGTTAGGTGCGGCCGTCTGGCTAGCCGCTGACGCGGCCTGTGCACGGTAACCCGGCAAGAGAGCTTGAGCGTCGTAATTGTGGATGATCTGGTTGGCGCGGCTGTCGCGCCAACCAGCCTCCCGCAGGGAAGGAGTACGTGCCCATGGCTCAGCGGAGACAGGCGACTTCCGGGTATGCAGGCACGTGGGCACTCTCGTACATCATCCCGCTCGGGGTCGCCGCACTGGTGTATGCGCTCAGCCATTCGGTGGCTGCCGCCGTCGTCGCGGTGATTGTCGCGTTCATCCTCTTCGTGCTAGTGCTGGCCAAGAAGCGGTAGGCGCGTAGCCGCGTCTAGGTCGGCTCGGCTGGCCCGCTGGAACGCAGCGCGGAAACGGCATGAGGACGGTCAGTGGTTGCGCAGAGCGTCGATCAGTTGAGCCTTGCTCATCTTGGAACGGCCCTTGATGCCGATCTCCTTGGCCCGCCGGACCAGGTCCTGCTTGGTCCAGTCGTCGTAAGAGCCGCTCTTGCCGCCCTTGCGACCAACTTGGCTAACCGAGGTGTTCGCGGCCGCGTTCGCAATGCGGGCCGACTTCTCCTTGCTCTCGCCATGCTCGCGGAGCTTGCGGTAGGTCTTCTCGTCCTTGATCTGTGCCCTTGGCATGGCGCCTCCTCGCGGGTGAACTCCCGGTTCCTCTTGCCCGCCATGACCAGGCCAAATCCGCGTTCATTTTCGGCACACGACGCGGTCCCAGCCGGCACGATGGACCTTTGAGCCGGCTATAGCCGGCACGATGGACCATTGTGCCGGCTAGATGCTGGCGGCGGAGTGACCACAGGGGCAGATGTGGCTGTCAGGTCGCAGCCGGGAGAAGCGGGCCGCTGGCGGGATGGCTGAGAGGGATCGGACAGTATCTGGCCCTGCGGTACACGCGGACGCACCTCGGGACGTTCACCGGACTCTGGAAGGCAGCTGGCGTGAGGCCGGTGCCGTCCTGGCGGTCACCGCGCGTGCGGGTCTCCGTCCTGGAGTTCCGCCGCGCTGGCTTGCGCTCCCGGGTGGCCGGCCTGCACGGCGGCCTGCCGCTCGAACTCGGCGTTCAGCTCGGCTCCGAGCAGGATCGCCAGCCCGGTCAGGTACAGCCAGAAGATCAGGATGACCACCCCGGCGAACGCCCCGTAGGTCTTGCCGTAGGAGCCGAACTCGGCCACGTAGAACGAGAAGCCGAGCGAGGCTGCCAGGAAGATCGCCGTGCCGAGGAGCCCGCCCGGGCTGACCCACTGCCACCGGGGCGTCTCGCGGTTGGGCCCGACGAAGTAGTAGACCGAGAACAGCAGCGTGATCAGGACGATGGTCACTACCCAGCGCACAATGGTCCAGATCACGGTGAAGGCGGTGCCGCCAATGCCGACGTGACCCTCGATCCCCGATCCGATCGACGCGCCGAACACGATCAGCGCCGAGGCGATCCCGCCGATGACCAGCGTGGCCAGCATGAGCGGGAACGCGCGCAGCCGCTTGGCCGCGAACTTGCGGTCGACAGGGACCTCGTAGGCGATATCGAGCCCGGTCTCCAGCGCGGCCATCCCGCCCGATGCGGCCCACAGCGCCACGACCACGCCGATGATCAGGGCGGTCGTCGAGCTTCCCGCCGACCGGTGCGTGGCCGACTGGACGGCCTGGCTGAACACGGTCGAGGCCCCGGGCGGCAGCGCCCTGTCCAGGCCGTCGACCAGCCGGTGCAGCGTGCCCGCCCCAAAGTTGGCCAGGCTGGCCACCCCGAGCAGCGCGATGAGCGCCGGGAACAGCGCAAGGAACCAGTGGTAGGCCAGGCTGCCGGCGGTCATGCTGCACCGGTCGCGGGTGAACTTCTTCCCGGTGCGCTTGAGCGTGTTCTTCCATCCGGTCCCGCTCACGTCCAGCGGCGTCGCGGGACCGTCCGATACCTCGCGCTGTGGCGGTATCGACTCCTGAGCCTCACCGACCTCCCCAGC
>JBOHCG010000837.1:0-2959 GCA_050698735.1 Streptosporangiaceae bacterium
TCTCTGTCTTAACCGTGGAGACCACCATGCCCACCACGCGTAACAGGCAAGACCGACATTAATGTCATTGTGTGCCGTTCACGTCGTATAGGCAACGTTCCAAATTAAGGTGGTTTTGCGGTGTGTCGGGGCTCGTTAACGTGTCTTGTGGTGGATTGTCGGCTTTTCGGGGGGTGAGGAGGCTGGCGGCTGCGGGGATGGCGGCGATCTTGCGGGTGGCGACGCTGACGGAGGAGTGGTCGACGCCGAGGAGGTCGCCGATGGCGGCGCAGGTCATGCCGAGGCGGTAGCGGTAGACGGCGGCGAGCAGGCAGGCGTCGAGGGTGAGCCTGCGGGGGTCGGCGCTGCCGCTGTTCTTGACGCGGGGGGCGCCGCGCTTGAGGTGGAGGCGCTGCTCGCGGGCGGCGGCCCAGGGGACTTCCAGGGCGGCGGCGACGGCGGCGAGGTCCTCGCGGCCGACGCCGGTGACGGCGGGGTCGGCGAGGGCGCCCAGGTCCGGCCCGGGCTCCGGGGCGGGGCGGGGCTCCGGGGCGGGGCGGGGGACGGCGAGCAGGGTGTAGTTCCACTCGCCGTGGAACTGGTGGCGGTTTAAAGCGCGGTCCTCCAGTTCCCTCATCCGGGCGTCGCTGATCTGCGTCCCGGTGGGGTACGGGTTCTGGTCGAGGACGGCGGTGACGGTCAGCCCGGCCTGGGTGGTGACGGCGCCGATGGTGCTGATGATGACGTCGTAGCTGGTCAGGGGGCGGCCGCGCCAGCCGAGGGTGATCTGGCAGAACAGCTTGTGCTCGATCTTGTTCCACTTGCTGGTTCCGGGCCAATGCCGTTGCTTGTGGGAGGCGAACTATCGTCTTCGCGGCCGGGAAGCGGCATGATGCTGGGTATGCATCCGTGGATCGGTTTAGCTGATGACGTGCGGCTGGGCGCGCTCACCGAGTGGGTGACTCCCGAGCTGGTGGATGAGGTCCTGGCCGAGTGCGGGAGACGGGACCAGAGGCCGGGGGCGCTTCCCGCCCGGTTCATGGTCTACTATGTGCTCGCTCTTGCCCTGTTCCAGCAGGACTCCTATGACGATGTCGCGGAGAACCTGGTGGGAGCGCTGGAGGGGATGGGCGGGGCGATCCCGAACAAGTCCTCGTTCACCCGGGCCCGGCAGCGGCTGGGCGCGGAGCCGCTGGAGGCGGTGTTCCGCCGGCTGGCCGGGCCGGTGGCCCCGCCCGGCCTGGAGGTCGCGTTCTGGCGGGGGATGCGGGTCGCCGCGGTGGACGGGTTCGTCCTCGACGTGCCGGACACGCCGGCTAACCGGGCCGCGTTCGGCGGCCCGACCGACGCCAAGGGCCAGCCGGCGGGGTTCCCCCAGGCCAGGGTGGTGACGCTGACCGAGGCCGGGACCCACTCCTCGATCGACGCCAGCGTGGGCGGGTTCCGCGGCGGGGAGCCGGAGCTGGCGATCGCGATGGCCGGCAGCGCCGCCGGGATGCTGGTGATCATGGACCGGGGCTTTCCCGGGGTGGCGCTGTGGAAGGCGTATACGCAGGCCGGGGCCCATCTGCTGATCCGGGCGCGGTCGAGCGTGGCCGCCCGCCCGGTGCGGGTCCTGGACGACGGGACGTACCTGGCGCGGATGAACCTGGCCGGGCAGAAGGGCGCGCATCCCGGCGGGGTCCTGGTCCGGGTGATCGAGTACCGCGTCGACGGGGGCGAGGTCGTCCGGCTGCTGACCGATCTCATGGACCCCGTGGCCTTCCCCGCGGGCGAGCTCGCCGCCCTTTACCATGAGCGCTGGGAGAGCGAATCCGCGTTCCGGCAGGTCAAGACGTTCCAGCGCGGCCCGCAGGAGATCTTGCGGTCAGCTGACCCGGAGCTGGCCCGCCAGGAGGCGTGGGCGCACCTCGCGGTGCACCACTGCCTGACCGCGATCATCATGCGGCTCGCGGCCGGGGAGCGGATCGACCCGGACCGCGTCTCCTTCGTCAAGGTCCTCAAGCACGTGCGGCGCAGCGTCATCCGCCAGTCCGCGCAGGTATCCGCGCAGATCAAGGAGTTCACGGCGGCGATGGCCGCGAAGGTCCGCCGCAAGCTCGACAACGGCGCCAGGCGCCTGCGGGAGGCCGACCGGATCCTCAAGCGACCGGCCTCGAAGTACTCCTTCCGCAAGGCAGGCCAGGTCCGCCGCCCCACCCGCCGGGTGGCCGCCAAGGTGCTCACGCTCCACCCCGCGGTACTTCAGTAGGTCAAGCAACGGCATTGGGTTCCGGGCGGGAAGTGGCAGACGGTGATGTCCAGCCCGGTCTCGGCGGCCAGCTCGGCCAGGCCCGCCTTCCAGGCCCGGCTGGAGTGCGCGTTGGAGCCGCCGGCGTCGCAGGTGACCAGCAGCCGCGCGGCGTGCGGGTAGGCGCCCTTCCCGACGAGGTTCCACCAGCGGCGGACGGACTCCACGGCCAGGGCGGCGGTGTTCCCGTCGGTGCCGACGTTGACGAACCCGGCGTTGGCGTCCTCGTCGTAGACGCCGTAGGGGATCGCGTGCCCGCCGTCTTTATCGGGGAAGTCGTGGGAGGCGACCACGACCGGGTCGCCGGCCGGGCGCCATTCGCGGCCCGCCTGGCCGTAGTTGCCGACCTGCTCGCGTTTCTTGGAGTCCACGCTGATCACCGGCTGGCCGGCGTCGCGGTGCTCCCTGGCCTGGGCGGCGATGTAGCGGAACTGGGCGTCCCGGTCCGGGTGCTGGCGGCCCTCGGCCGCCTTGGAGTTGGACTGCATGGTGAACCCGGCGCCCTTCAGCGCCCGCCAGCAGGTCTGCGGGCTGCACGGGTGCCCGGCCGCCCTCAT
Organism: Streptosporangiaceae bacterium; assembly: GCA_050698735.1. Lineage (GTDB taxonomy): Bacteria > Actinomycetota > Actinomycetes > Streptosporangiales > Streptosporangiaceae > Palsa-504. The sequence continues at coordinate 2,827 of JBOHCG010000837.1, forward strand.
CTCGGCGGCCAGCTTCTTGACGCTCTTGGTCGTCCACTGCAGCGGCGACTGCGGGTCGCCCCGCGTGGAGTCCCTCACCAGCGCCATCAGCGCGGGCGCGAGCCCGGGGTCGGAGGCGGCCAGCGGCCTGCGG
>JBOHCG010000838.1:0-2949 GCA_050698735.1 Streptosporangiaceae bacterium
GCCCGTGACGTCGCACATGAGGGCGATGCCCTGGTGGCGGGCAACGTCTGCAATACGTGGGCCTACGACCCCGACGACCCGGCGACCCGGCAGGTGGTCCGGGCCATGTACGCCGAGCAGCTGGGCTGGGCGGCGGAGGAGGGCGTCGACTTCGTCATCTCAGAGACCAACGACTACCTCGGCGAGGCGCTGATCGCGCTGGAGGTCAGCACCGAGCTCGGGCTGCCCGCGATGGTGACGCTGGCGCCGACGCAGCCGGAGACGACCCGCGACGGCTACCGCTACGCCGAGGCGTGCCGCATCCTGGCCGCCGAGGGAGCGCAGGTGGTCGGGCTGAACTGCGACCGCGGGCCAGAGACGATGCTGCCGCTGATCGCGGGCATCCGGGAGGCGGTGGACTGCGCGGTGGCGATGCAGCCGGTGCCTTACCGGACCTCCGCCGCGGCTCCCACGATGGAGACGCTGCGGTCGCCGGACGGCGAGCGTGCCTTCCCGATCGCGCTCGACCCGTTCTGCTGCACGCGGTTCGAGATGGCTTCCTTCGCGCTGGCCGCGCGCGAGCTGGGGGTCAACTACGTGGGCATCTGCTGCGGCGCGGGGCCGCACCACGTCAGGGCCATGGCCGAGGCGCTCGGCCGGGAGGTGCCGGCGAGCAAGTACTCGCCGTCGATGGACCTGCACCCCATGTTCCGGTCCGACATCTCAGCCAAGGACGCGGCGTTCCTGACCTCCTGGTCCGGGTGACGGCGGGCGTGCTGGTCCGGGTGACGGCGGGGCGTCCGACTTTGATTTAAGGCGCCCAGCCGACGCTCATGAGGTACAGCGTGAGCCAGGTTGAGGCGGCGACGGACGCGGCGATCACGGGAATCAGCACCCATGTCCGGGCCGCGGCCAGGAGGCGAGCCAGCGGGAGGCCGAGCAGCATGGCGGGCAGCAGGAATCGCGGCTTGGAGCCCAGATAGGCAGGGCCGGCGGCCAGGGCGGTCAGCACGATTACGAGCGTGTAGGCACGCAGGCACGCGGGCATACGCCCGGTCAGGCTGCACGCGGCGAGCACCGTGGCCGCGGCGATTACCAGCAAGGTCAGCGCGACGTAGGCCCTGGGCCCGTAGATGATCGCGTTCTTTAGCGCGAGCAGCATGCTGTAGCCCAGGTCAAAGCCGTTGTGCACCTTTCTCTCGAGCAGGAACCATCCGTCGAGCCTGTGCACGGTCAAGGCCACGTATCCGATGAACCCCAGCAGGCCGAGCGGCGCGAGCAGCACCGCAGCCGCCGGGCGCCACCAGGCAGCCACGCCTTGCCGCTCTCGCACGGCTGTGATCAGGGCGGGCAACGCCGCGGCGACGACCGCCGCGATCAGGGCCAGGGCGCTGCTGTGCACCGTGCCGGCCAGGATAATCAGGCCCGCGGCGGTCAGCCAGCGCCGTTCCGTCAGGGCGATGAGTGCCCAGATGGCCAGCGCGCAGAACAGCGCCTCGGAATACACCATGGACAGCACGAGCGAGGCAGGCGCTGCCGCCCACAGCGCCGTGGTGAGCAGGCTGATCCGCCGGTTATCGGTAAGGGTCATGACCAGCCTGGTCAGTCCCCATGCGGCGGCCAGCCCGGCGGCGGTTGTCACAGCGATGCCCGCCCGCACGGGACTGATTCCCGGTATCCAGTCCAGAGCACGGATGGCCGCCGGATACCCGGGGAACCAGACGATGTTCGCGGCATGGGGATAGCCGTGGGCCGCGATGAGCAGATAGCGGCCCGCATCCCATGACCTCAGCAGGTCGGGCAGCGACGCATGGAGGTGACGGAACCTTCCGCGGCGCAGCAGGACCGCAGCGACGGCCAGGCCGATCAGGCGGATGCCCGCGAAGCTTAGTGCCCCGTACAGCGGCAGAGAGAATCCCAGGCTTGTATCGCGTTCGCCTGCGGCAGCCGAGACCGGTCGGGTCAGCTGCACGGTAAGACTGCGGTAAGGATGCTCCGAAAGCGACATTGGAATCCATCCGTCTGGCCGGACTGAGACCGTACGACGGATGGCGGTTCCCGACTGCGCAACGAGCTAGGTCTTCACACTCCGGTAATAACCGGCTTTCGTGCTCCAGGGAGACCTGCCCTTGCATCAGCGACCACGCCCGCCGGAGCGCGACGACGAACGAGGCGACGAGCACGTAGGCCACCGCGTAGACGTAGGACTGGTCGTGCGGCTTGATGGTAAGGGCGATGCCCACGCCGAGCTGGATGACGTAGGCAGCGATGGCGAGGACCATCTGCACCTTGGCTGTCTGGCGCCAGGCCAGTTCCTTGTGCAGCCGCCAGGTGCTGTACAGGCTCACCAGCGCCATGGTCGTGGCGACCTCGCCCAGGCTGGTCAACGGGATCAGCGCGAGGAGCGAGACGAAGAAGCTGTTGAACAGGGCGGTAAACGCGGAACCCGCGACGGCCCTGGAGGCGGCCGGTGCGCCTTTGCCCAGCACGGTCTCCGGTCGCAGCGAGGCCGCGACGAAAAGCAGCCCGATAAGCGCTCCCGCGGCGGTCCCCGCCGCCGTGAAGTAGCCGGTGAAACTATCTGGAACCACTGACCGCCCTCCCACGCCACGCCGGCCACCACGCCAGCGATCCACGCAAGTCTCCCGCCTCAGGAGTCCCAGCGGCGACCGTGACGCTAGCGTCGATGGCATGGGTGACAACAGTGACCTGGGGCTGTCCGAGGCCGAGGTGCTGCTGGCCTACCTCAACAAGATGCGAAATGCCGTGGCCAGGACGCCCGGTTCGGGTTGTTCGAGCTGCCAGCGTTCGGCTTGCTTGCATCAGTGATGGTGCCTGCTCCCTGGGCTGTCGTCACACGCACATTAGTGTCGGCGATGCTCGCCCGGTCATGTCAGTGGACTCGCGCCACAGTAGGCACCGTCACTGGCAATGGCTTGCGGCTATTCACGGAAAACTTCGCCGCCGCGT
>JBOHCG010000839.1:0-2947 GCA_050698735.1 Streptosporangiaceae bacterium
AATAAACCACCAGCATCCGCCACAACGGCAAAACCCCAGGTCAACGCCAAACTGGGCGAAACCCTTGACATAGGAGCTTCAGGATCCGCTGCGAGCGCGAGGGGTAGGACAGTGGGGGCGGGCTGCCCGTGACGTAGGCTTGGGGCTCATCGCCGCGGCAACGGCCCTGGTCGAAAGAGTTTCGTCACGATAAGTGATCTCTGCCACACGATCTGTCACCAAAGGTTCAGTAGTTATTGACGCGACCACCTGGACGTGGTAAAAGCTACCAAATAGCATCGCAAGTACCAAAACTTCACATGACCGCTCATCATCAAAGGTATCGACGGAAGGCCGCGCTTCATCACGGGTGTGCCTACGTAGGTCGTGAACGGATGGCGTCCCGGTCGCGGCGAGTTCGCTGCTCCGGACGTCCTCCCCTGGGGCAGGCAGGTGTTGCCACGAAGTGCCCCCTGCTTGGTTCGTTGCCGGAGTGCCGTCCGTGCTGCTCACCGCGTGTGTCACGGCTCTCGGAGGGGGCCGGGCCGAAGCGGCGGCCATCAGCGGCGACGACCCGGTCCCGCGGCCGGTCCAACTCCATCAGTTCCTGCCCCGGGGCCGACCGCGCCCGACCGGGCCGGCCCCGGGGCGGGTGAGGTGCCTGCGAGCAACAGATCAAGACCTGTGACCGCTATCGAGGAAGGGAAAGCCGCATGGGACTGATCAAAGTGGCATCGACGAAGCGGCTGCGGGCCGCCGCCGCGGCCGCCGCGGTGCTCGCGGCAACCGCCGGCCTGACCGTCGGCCTGACCGGGCGGGCCACCGCCGCCGCTGGCCGCGCTGCCGCAGCCGCGGCCTGCACGGCTGGCACGCTCGTGCAGACCAGGGACGGCCCGGTGTGCGGGGTGACCGCCAACGGGGTGACGTCGTACCTGGGCGTCCCGTACGCCGCCCCGCCGGTCAGCAACCTGCGCTGGGAGCCCCCCGCTCCGGTGACCCCGTGGACCACCACACTGCAGGCCACCGCGCCCGGCAACATCTGCGCAGAGCCGTCCCTATCAGGAGGAGTTACCGGGAGTGAGGACTGCCTGAACCTGAACGTGCAGGTACCAGCCGGCACCCGGGCCGAGCAGCGGCTGCCGGTGATGGTCGAGATCCACGGCGGTGGGTTCCTGCTGTTCGGGCCGCCGGACGGCTCGCACCTGGTCGGTGCCGGGCACATCGTGTACGTGGCGATGAACTACCGGCTGGGGATCCTGGGGTTCATGGCCAACAAGGCGCTCGGCCCGCACTCCGGGGACTACGGGCTGCAAGACCAGCAGGCGGCGCTGCGCTGGGTGCAGGCCAATATCGCCCGGTTCGGCGGGGACCCACACGACGTCACCATCTTCGGCCAGTCCGCCGGCGGGGCCAGCGTCTGCGAGCAGGTGGCCTCTCCCACCGCTAAGGGGCTATTCGAGAAGGCCGACAGCGAAAGTGGGTTCTACAACTCGGCGGTCGGACCGAACCAGGTGTGGGAGGCCGCCGACTGTAAGTCGCAGCTGCCCACCGAGGCCCAGGCCCAGCACGCCGGGGCGGCGTTCGCAGCCAAGGTTGGCTGCGGCACCGCGGCCAACCAGCTTGCCTGCCTGCGCACCCTGCCCGCCGCCACCTTGGTGCAAAACGCAGGCCAGGTGCTGAACCCCGCTGCCGGCGGCACGATCGCCCCGACCATCAACGGGACCACCCTGCCGATGTCCCCGGGCAAGGCGTTCGCCACAGGGCACGTCAACGACGTCAGCCTGATGATCGGCGTGTCCCGCGACGAGATCAACGGCGGGGTCAACACCCCTACCACCACGGCGAGCACCCCGGCTCAGTACCGGGCTCTGGTGCGCGAGAAGTACGGGCGCCTGGCCCCGGCGGTGTTCGCGCTCTACCCGCTGGCCCGCTACCCCGCCCCGTCGCCGTTCATCGCCTTCCGCACCATCGTTGCTGACGCCGACTCCGTGTGCCCGGCCCTGGTGGTCGACCAGCGGCTGGCCCGGCACATCCCGGTCTACGCCTGGGAGGACGATGACGCCGACACGCCAACCACCTTCCTCAGCCCGTCCGACCCGAACGGCGCCTACCACGACGCCGCCGCCGTGTTCCTGCTGCCCAGCCCGGGCGCCGTGTTCGACGCGAACCAGGCGGCCCTGGATGCCCAGCTGACTACCCAGGTGACCGGTTACGCGGCCACCGGCAACCCGACCGTGGGCGGGACGCCCCTCTGGACCCGCTACACCCGAGGCAACCCCGAGGTCATGTCGCTGGTCCCGGCCGGGGACAGTGCCCTGGTCCCCGCCGGCGTCCTGGCCACGCAGCACAACTGCGGCTTCTGGGACGCCGTCACCCGCACCCCCAGCCATTAGGCAGGCACCCCGCCCCGGGTCGACCGCGCCCGACCGGGCCGGCCCCGGGGCGGGTGAGGTGCCTGCGAGCAACAGATCAAGACCTGTGACCGCTATCGAGGAACGGGAAAGTCGCATGGGACTGATCAAAGTGGCATCGACGAAGCGGCTGCGGGCCGCCGCCGCGGCTGCCGCGGCGTCAGAGGGGAAATCGTGCACGTTCAAGCCGGAGTTTCCGAGAATCGAGGCGGTAGCTGAATGTTTTCGCTGGTCAGCTAGGGTGCCGGGGGCGGATTTCACGTATTACCCACCTCAGCGTCTGGGAGCGTAGCGGGCGAGGCTGAAGATGCCGGCGAGTTTGTCCTGGACGGGGCTGGTTTCGGTGAGCATGCGGTGGGCTCTGGGTCGGCCGCGGTCGCCGTGGTAGAGCAGGACGGTCTCGCTGATGTCGGCGAGTTCGCGCAGCAGTTGTCCCGCGTCTCTGAGGGTGGCCACGGGGCCGGGAGGTTCCGTCGCTGACGGTGTCGTTCTTGTGTGATCCGGCGGTTCGGGGTGCGGGGAGTGGTGGACGGCGTCACCGTGGCTATGTCGGTGAT
>JBOHCG010000840.1:0-2943 GCA_050698735.1 Streptosporangiaceae bacterium
CTGTACATGGACCGGGTCGCCGAGGGCGCGCAGGATGCCCGCCGGGTGCTTGAGCTGGCCGAGGAGCTTGGCGCCGGGGGCCTGCAGGCGGTGGCCCTGGCCTGCATGAGCGTGGCCGCGTGGCACGTCGGCGACGGGGACGGCGCGATCCGGCTTGCGCGGCAGGCGCAGCAGATCACCGACGAGTACGCGGGCGCGATGGACCGGGTACTCAGCCAGCTGCTTGCGATGGTGCTGATCGAGGCCGGCGACCTGGCCGCCGCGGAGCGGATCTGCGCGGACGGGCTGGCCGCCTGCCGGGCCGTGGGCGACCTGGGGAACCTCAGCGCGCACCTCCGGAACATGGCGGTGCTCGACGTGCGGACCGGGCGCTTCGCGGATGCCGCGGCGCACCTGCGCGAGCAGCTCCAGATCGTCACCCGGGCGGGGGTGCGGGTGAGCGTGCTGGCAGGCCTGGATACCTGCGGCGAGCTGTGCATGGCGACCGGCCGCCCGGCCGAGGCCGTCACGGTGTGGGCGGCGATGTTCGCGCTGGCGGGCCCCATGCCGCTGCCGATCGGGGCCCGGCTCACCGGCCGCAGGGAGGAGCCGCTGCGCAAGCTCGGGCAGCAGCTCGGGCCGATCCGGACGCGCGCGGCGGAGCAGCGCGGCGCGGCGATGAGCCCGGCCACCGTGATCGAGTACGCGCTTATGCTCGCCGCCGAGCCGCTGACCGCCGCGAACGGCGCCGCGACGGGCGCTGCGGCTGTCTCCGCGGGTGTTCCTGCCGCTGGCTGCGGGGCGGCGCCCCCGGCTGAGGGGCTGGCGAAGCTCAGCCCGCGGGAACGGGAACTTGTCACGCTGGTCGCGCGAGGGCGCACCGATGCGCAGATCGCGGCGCAGATGTACATCAGCGTGCGGACGGTCGGCACGCACCTGGACCGGATCAGGGACAAGACCGGATGCCGGCGCCGCGCCGACCTCACCAGGCTGGCCCTCAGCTCCGGCCTCGTCTGACGGTGTGGGTGGTTCCACCCCCAGCCTGGCCTGCGGGGAAGTGGGGCATTTCCACCCCTGCCCGCTACCGGGGCGGACGGGCGAACCTTGTCCCAAAGGGCCGGAGAACCCGGCCAGGTCCGAGCAGACGGGACAAGAAAATGTCCGCACAGCTTATGTATGACAGGCCGCAGACGCCGACCGCCCAGATCCGCCGCGGGCGGATCCGAGCAGCGTGGGACCGGATCCGGACGACCATTTCGGACATGAACTACGGCACCAGGCGGCTGGTCGAGGTGCAGGCGCCGTGGAGCGTTGACGCTCAGTGGCACAAGCGGTAAGCATCGACACCATGGAATCGTTCACCGGAAAGCTCGCGGTGGTGACTGGCGGGGGTTCGGGCATGGGCCGCGAGCTCACCCGTCAGCTCTCGGCGCAGGGCTGCTCCGTCGCCGCCTGCGACCTGCACGCGGACACGGTCGCGGAGACCGTGTCGCTCGCCGAGGCTTCGGCGGCGCCCGGCGTGCTTGTGACGGGCCACGTCTGCGATGTCGCGGTGCAGGAGCAGGTGCTGGGGTTCCGGGACGAGCTGCTGGCCGCGCATTCAGCGGAGCACGTGGACCTGCTGTTCTCCAACGCGGGGATCGGCGGCGGCGGGAGCTTCGTCGACGACAGCCGGGAGGAGTGGGAGCGGGTATTCGCCGTCGACTTTTTCGGCGTGTACTACTGCGCCCGCGCGTTCTTGCCGCTGCTGATCGCGAGCGGGGACGGGGTGATCGTGAACACAAGCAGCGTGAACGGGTTCTGGGCCGCGCTCGGGCCTGGCATGGCGCAGTCCGCCTACGCCACCGCCAAGTTCGCGGTGCGGGGGTTCACCGAGTCGCTGATCGAGGACCTGCGGTCCCACGCGCCCGGGGTGCGTGCGGCTGTAGTACTGCCTGGGCACGTCGGCACCAACATCGTCACCAACAGCTTCCTCGGCCGGGGGCTGCCCGCGCCTGAGGATATGACCGACGAGCAGGTGCGGGGACTGATCCCGCAGGCCGCGCTTGAGGGGATGGCCAAGGCCGGGATGGTGCCCGAGCACCCGTCGGCCGATGACCTGCGCGGGTTCCTGACGCGTATAAACGCCGACTTCCGTGACAAGGCCCCGGTCAGCGCGGCGCAGGCGGCGACCACCATCCTGGACGGGGTGCGCGCGGGGTCCTGGCGGATCCTGATCGGCGAGGACGCCAAGATGATCGACGAGCGGATCCGCGCCAGGCCCGAGATCTCCTACGAGTACGCCGAGCTGTTCGCCGACCTGATGCCTGACTCTCCCGACGATCCGGCCGACGGCGGAGACGGCGGAGACGGCGGAGACCCCGCCTAAGGGTTGGGGTCAGTGGGGCTGGTGTTAATGGGGAGGTTTGCGGTTGGGTGACGGACGGCGCGGGAGGCCATGGCTGACGGGATTCTCCTCTAAGGTGGTCTGACTTGGCGCGGACCGGGAGGAACCACGATGACAGCAATCGCGGAGTTGATCTGGCTGGACCTGGAGTGCGCCAACCCGGCGGTACTCGCCGAGTTCTACCACCAGCTGCTCGGCTGGGAGGTCACCGACAGCCAGGACGATTACGCGCTGGTCAGCGGCGCGGGAATGCGCATCAGGTTCGGCCGGGTGGCCGGATACCTGGCGCCGGAGTGGCCCGACACGGACGCGCCCAAGCGATACCACCTGGACCTGCGGGTGGACGACGTGGCCAAGGCGGTCGAGCGGTGCCTGGAGCTCGGCGCTGGCAAGCCCCAGTACCAGCCGGGCGGCGCGCTGTGGACGGTGCTCACCGACCCCGCCGGGCACCCGTTCTGCCTCTGCCCGGCCTAGGACGGCACTGAACAACTCGTAGGCTCTGATCGGGGTGTTTCGCCGGCACCGTGTTCGATTCCCTGAGAGAATTGTGCTATGCAGGGCATCTCGAAGGCCGATCG
>JBOHCG010000841.1:0-2936 GCA_050698735.1 Streptosporangiaceae bacterium
GCGCTAGCCGCTCCGGCGCCGGCGGTGGCCCCGCCGACGGTAGCCAGGGCGACCGCCTTCGCCGGCCGCGTGACCGCCGTCGCCCGCACCCGCCGCGGCCGCCCGAAGGCGAAGTCGCCTGCGAAGGCGAGCACCGAGAGGGAGTAGATGAGCAGCGCCGCGATCAGGAAGTCGTTGCTGACGGTGCCCAGGGTCAGGTTGATCGGCATGGCCCCTCACTTTCCCTCGTGTTGACGGTGCTCCGGATCCGCCTGCGCGTCCGGCTCGGGATCTGTCTGGCGTGCCGCGCCGGCCCGGTGGACCGACCTGAGCTCATCGGCCAGCGACGCGAACTCGGCCTCGAACCCGCCGCTTGCGTCGGTGCGGGCCAGGCCGCCGACCCGAACCGTGCTGCCGCCGCCGGAGTCCGCGCGGGCCCGCACGAACACCCGCCTGCGCCGCATCATGAACGACAGCAGCAGCCCGCCGAGCGCGGCGATGCCGCAGATCAGGGCGGGGATCTGGCCGGGGTCGTGGGTGATGGTAAGGCTGACCCACGGGACGTAGCCGGTGAAGGTCAGCGTGCCCTCGCCGTCGGGCAGCTTCAGCGACTGGCCCACCTGGAGTACCTCCGGATTGGCGGTCAGCTGATGCATCCCCGCGGTGTCCAGCTGGTAGACGGACTGCGGCGGGCCGGCGTTCATGCCCAGGTTCCCCGCGTAGGCGATCATGCTCACCACCGGGTTGTCCGCGGCGGGGAAGGCCGACTGGAGGGTGCCGTCCACGTCGACGGCGGTCGGCACGAAGATGCCGGTGAAGCCGAGCTGCTCAGGCTGCGCGTCCGGCACCTTCACCACGCCCTCGGACAGGAAGTTCCCCGAGCTGCCGGAGATGAACGGCGTCGGCCCGTTGTACACCACCTGGCCGCGGCCGTCGGTCACCCGGAACTCCGGCGCGTACCCGTGCCCTATCAGGTAGACCTTTGCCCCGTCCACCGACAGCGGCCGGTTGACCTCAAGCTGGTCCGTACGCACCGGTCCGCCGGGAGCAGCGGTGTAGCTGACCTGCGCGTCGAACGAAGACGGCTGGCCGCGCTGCGACCCGGAGGCGACGTAGCTGGCCTCGAACTTGTTCAGCGTGATCGTGAACGGGCCGAGGTCGCCTGCGCTGACGAGCCGGCCGGGGTAGAACTCATCTAGCTGGCTCTGGGTGTCGGCGAACGTCTCGCCCTGCACCAGCAGCCGGTCGGCCTTGTAGCCGAACAGGCCGCCGAGCGCGACCGACACGAGCACGCCGAGCAGGGCCAGGTGGAAGAGCAGGTTGCCGACCTCGCGCAGGTAGCCCTTCTCCGCGGAGACCCAGGGCCCCTCTGCGTCCGGCGATCCGCCGTCGGCCGGCCTGCGCAGCCGGAACCCGTGGCCCGCCAGCACCTGCCCGGCCACCCGGACCGCGTCCTGCGGCGCAAGCGCGACCGCGTACTCCGCCGAGTGCGGCAGCCTGGCCAGGTGCCGCGGCGCCCGCGGCGGAAGCGCGCGCGCCGAGCCGACGAGCCGGAACGTGCGCGGCACGACGCAGCCCACGAGGGAGGCGAACAGCAGCAGGTAGATGGCGGCGAACCAGGGCGCGCCGAAGACGTTGAACAGCCCGAGCCGGCTCAGCCACGGCGCCAGGGCCGGATGTGCCGCGAAGTACTGCTGCACGCCGGCCGCGTCGGTGCCCTGCTGCGGGAGTATGGAGCCCGGCACGCTGCCCACCGCAAGCAGGAAGAGCAGCACGAGCGCGACCCGCATGGAGGTCAGCTGCCGCCAGGCCCACCTCAGCCAGCCGGCCAGGCCGAGGCCGCCGGGTGCGGCGGACGCCGGCGGGACGGCCGGCCGGCCCTCCTGCTCATCCGCCGAGGCGTCGAAGGGGTCCGCCTCCGTGACGCGCACATCGGTCATCGGCTCAGCCCGTCTTCCCGGTTACCTTCGCGAGCATCGCGGTCAGCTCCGAATAGGTCGTCTGGCCGAAGACCGCTCCGGCGATGTGCCCGGTGCTATCGATCACCAGCGTGGTCGGGGTGCCGGAGACCGGCACAACGGCGGTGAAGGCGAGCGTGATCTGCGAGCTGGAATCGCTGACGCTCGGGTACGTGATGCCGAAGTCGTGCACGAAGGCCTCGGCGCTTGCCGTCGTGTCGCGCACGTCCACGCCGAGGAAGGCAACGCCGGCCCGCTGGTACCGTCCGGCCACGGCGGCCAGGGTCGGGGCCTCCGCGCGGCATGGCACGCACCACGATCCCCAGAAGTTGAGCACTACGACCCTGCCGCGGTAGGCGGAGAAGCTGAGCCGCGAGCCGGCGAGCGTGCCGGCGGTGAAGTCCGGTGCCAGCGGGCGGTGCCCGGTCGCGTACAGCACGGCGTTCGTATTGCCGTCCAGGTAGCTCACGCCGCTGCTCCCCCCGCTGGCCCATCCGGCCAGCAGCACCACGGCGAGCAGCGCGCCGGTGCCGACGGCCGCCACCAAGACGACCGCACGGCGCTTGCCTCTGAACACGGGCGGATCCTTGCGATCTCCTACAGGGGGTAGTACCGCACTATTGTGCCGCATCGCCCTGCGGTACCTGACGTCGGGCCGGCACGGCGTAAGACACGCCGGCGATCCGGTCACCCGAATAGCGGAAGCTGGTCACGCTGCCGAGCGCGCACTCGCGCACCGCCGGGTTGTGCCACAGCGGGCGGTTCTCGACGTGCCGGCGCGTCACCCATATCGGCAACTGGTGGCTCACGCACACCGCCTCCGTCCCTCCCGCCGTGACCGCGGCCGCCCGTGCCACCGCCATGACATCCAGGATCCTGGCCACGACGTGGCGATACGGCTCCCCCCAGGACGGCCGGAAGGGGTTGATCAGGTGCGGCCAGTTGGCCGGCCGGCGCAGCGACCCGTCGCCCACGCCGAACCTCAGCCCCTCGAAGTGG
>JBOHCG010000842.1:0-2932 GCA_050698735.1 Streptosporangiaceae bacterium
GGACCCGGCCGCCGCCGGCGCGACACCCCGGCCTCCGGCATGCCCACCGGAAGGAAACTACCCGCAGTAACCAAAAACGAGAACTACCCACAACCAGTCAAACGCCTAAAGCCCATGGCATTGGGGCCAACCCCGGCCCTCGACGGGCGGTGTGCGCCATCTTCGCCCTTCACGGCATCGGCCTTAGCGACGCCCAGTACGAGGCCAGGGAGCGCAGCCGGCGGTGATCGTCAAGATCGCGGACCACGACGGTGCCAGTAGTGCCAAAGACCGCATAGCCAGCAAGGTCAGTGTGACCGAGCACGCTGCTTGGCCATTCCGGAGCACGCTAGTTAGCCACGCCATTCGCGTATGGCCTGCGACGACGACGGATCTGGATCCGATGGGTTGCCCGGGCGCGTGTGGTGGCTGGATCGTGCGCTGTAGTTGGCCTCCCGGTCCAAGCGGGACGGTATGTGGCCGGGGAGGGTTAAGAGAAGCGGCCCGCCTCGTGATGATCCCGGTGTGAGACTGCCGGCGGGTTCAGGCGGCGCGGTGGCGGACCAGCCAGACGGTGGCGGCGGCGAGCAGCACCGACAGCGCGAGCAGCCAGCCGGCCTCGACGAGCTGCATGGGCCAGAACCGGCTGACCGGGATGTAGCTCGACCACTGCGTGATGCCGTGCCTGGCGAACGCCTGCGCTGGCGTGATGTTCCTGATGGCGATGGCGCCGTTCTGGAACTGCTGGTTGATCTGGTTAACCACGGACATGCTGGCCGGCTTGCCGCCCGGCCCGGTGTACCACGTGCTGAGCACCCACGCCGCGCTAGAGGGGCTGGGGCCGTTCAAGAGGCTGGGGTTGCTGGTGACCAGCGCCGGCGCGTAGTGCTTTCGCAGGAATAGCCAGGCCAGCATGTCGAGGCCGAGGTAGGCGCCGAGGGTGGCGGCCATGGCGGGGAGGATCCGGCGGATGAGCATGCCACCGAACGCGCCGATGATGAAGGCGGCCAGCGTCCAGGCGGCGAAGACGATCCCGTGGGTGTCGAACACCGTCGCGTCGAGGTCGTTGAGGCCCTGCTGGGTGAGGAACGGCTGGAAGAACCAGGTGAACACCTGGTCGAGCGCCTCGGCCGCGGCGGTGATCGCGACGGCGAGCAGCGCGAGCTTGGCGATCGTCTGCCGCTCCCGGCCGAAGCCCTGCGTCCAGGCGTACCGGAAGGTCCCGGTCTCCAGCTCCCGTGCGAGCACGGGAGCGCCCGCGAACGCCCCGATCAGCGCCGGAGCCGGGTGCAGCAGGATGTCGATGGTGTGGCCCATCGTCCAGTCGGTGCTGTCGAACGAGCTGCTCAGGTCCCGGCAGGCGGTGGATGTGACCGGGTGGCAGGCGGTCAGGACCGCGTAGTCGTGGTGGATCTTCAGTCCCGCGATCCACAGGAACACGGCCACCGCGCCGAGCACCGCGGGCACGCTGATCAGCGTGGGCCGGTGCTGGCGCCAGGTGACCCAGGCCATCCGCCGCCACGGTACGGGCCGCGGCGTGCCGCCCTGGGCTGGCTGTGCGGGCATGGTGAGCACGGTCATCGTGCCGCCTCCGTTGGCTCGGTGTGCTGAAGGAGTGAAGGGCCGGGCAGTCCGGCGCTGCCCGGGGCGCGCAGGTATGCCATGACGAGTTCTTCCAGGCTGACCGGGTGCGCTTCCCAGCCGGGCGGCACCGGGTCGGCCGGCCCGGTGGCCGCGACCAGCAGGTGGGCCTGTGCTGCGGCCCGCCTGACCTGCACCGCGTGCAGCTGCCTGGCGTACTTGTCCGCCTCGGCGGCGGGGCCGGTGAGGATGCGATGGGCGGCGAGCAGGTCGCCGGTCTCGCCGGCCAGCCGCAGCTCGCCGCCGGACAGCACGACAAGATAGTCGGCGGCCCGCTCGAGCTCGGCGAGCGCGTGCGAGGACAGCAGCACCGACACGCCGTCGTCGGCCATCGCCGTCATGACCGCGGCCAGGAAGTCCTGGCGCGCCAGGGGGTCGAGCGCGGCCAGGGGCTCATCGAGGATGAGCAGCCGCGGCCGCCTGGCCAGCGCCAGGGTCAGCGCGAGCTGCGCCTGCTGGCCGCCGGACAGCTTGCCTGCCTTCTTCTTCAGCGGGATGCCGAGCTCGGCCAGCCGGGCGCGGGCGTAGCGCTGGTCGAAGCGGCGGTTCAGGTTCCGGGTCAGGTGCAGCATGTCCGCGGCGGACAGGTTCTTGTACACCGGGGCGTCCTGCGCGACGAACGCGATGCCGTCCAGCGCGGCCGGCGACCCGGCGGGCTGGCCGCCGAGCACGGTGACGGTACCGGCGGCCGGGACGGCCAGCCCGGCCGCCATGTTCATCAGGGTGGTCTTGCCCGCGCCGTTCGGCCCGACCAGCGCGGCCAGGCGCCCGGCGGAGATCGTCAGCGTGCAGCCCTGTAGCGCCCAGGTGCCGCCGTAGCGCTTGCCCAGGCCGCTGGTCTCGATGACATTCATGCGACGCCCTCCGATTCCGCGCTTCCCTCGCCGCGGCCGCCGCGCTGACCGCCGTGGCGGCGCTCATGGAAATCCCGCAGTACGGTGGTGAACAGGGCCACCATCCCGTCCTCGTCCAGCCCCGCCTCGCCGGCGGAGGCGAGCCAGCCCAGCAGGGTGCGGCGCAGCCCGGTCAGCTCGGGCAGTGCGACCTGGCTGAGAGTGGCCTGGATGAACGTGCCCTGGCCGGGCCGCCCGGCCGCCAGGCCCTTGGTCTCCAGCTCCTTGTAGGCCTTCAGCACCGTGTTCGGGTTGATCGCCAGCGAGGCGACCACGTCCCTGACCTTGGGCAGCTGATCGCCGGGCTTCAGGTAGCCCAGCCGCAGCGCGTGCTCCACCTGGTGAACGAGCTGCAGGTAGGTCGGCACCCCGGAGGCGGGATCGAGCCGGAACTCGATCGGCGACGCCGGCCCGCGTCC
>JBOHCG010000843.1:0-2925 GCA_050698735.1 Streptosporangiaceae bacterium
CCTTAGTCGGCTCACTACCCAGTCATCATCATGCTATTTGCCGGTGGCCTGCCCCGAGCCGAGGCCGGAGCCGCCAGCGGAGCCGCCAGCGGAGCCGCCAGCGGAGCCGCCAGCGGAGCCGAGGGCCGAGAGCCCGCCGTCCGCCACGTCCGCCGCGACCTGGACCAGGGTCCGCACCGCGGCCCCTGTCCCGCCCTTGGAGATGTACCCGTAGGCGCCGCCGTCATTGAAGGCCGGGCCGGCTATGTCAAGGTGAGCCCAGGGGACTCCGGCGGGCACGAACTCGCGGAGGAAGTGCCCGGCGACAAGCATGCCGCCGGCCCGGTCCTGGGCCACGTTGGCGATGTCGGCGATGGCCGAGTCGAGCCCCTTGCGGAGCTCCTCGGGCAGCGGCATCGGCCACATGGCCTCCCCGGCCCGCCCGGCGACGCCCGCCACCTCGGCCGCCAGCGCGTCGTCGCTGGCCATCACCCCGGCCGTCCGGTTGCCGAGCGCCACCGTCTGAGCGCCGGTCAGCGTGGCGATGTCGATGAGCAGGGCGGGTGAGTCCGCGCCGGACCGGGCCATCGCGTCGGCCAGCACCAGCCGCCCCTCCGCGTCGGTGTTCAGCACCTCCACGGTCTTGCCGCCGTAGATGGTGATGACGTCGGAGGGCCGCTGCGCCGCGCCGCCCGGCATGTTCTCGGCGATCGACATGTAGCCCACCACGTTCACGGCCGGACCGAGCGCGGCGATGGCCTGCAGCGCGCCGAGCACCGCCGCGGCGCCGCTCATGTCGGCCTTCATGGTCTCCATCGACTTCGGCGGCTTGAGGGAGAGCCCGCCGGAGTCGAAGGTGATGCCCTTACCCGCGAACACCACCGTGCCGGTGGCGTCCGGGTGGGTGTACTCGAGCCGGACCAGCCGCGGCGGGTGAACCGAGCCCATGCCCACCGCGAGGATGCCGCCGAAGCCCTGCTTGGCCAGCTCGTCCTCGTCGAGGACCTGCACGCCGAGGCCGCTCGCGGCGGCCACCCGCTCGGCGGCCGCGGCCAGGTCCACGGGGACCAGGTCGGCCGGCGCGGTGTTCACCAGGTCACGCACCAGGGTCATCGCCTCGGCCAGGATCCTGGCCCTGCTCACCGCGGCCTCCTGCGCCGTGAGCAGGATCAGCTCCACGTCGCCAGCCTCGGCCGCCGGCCTCCGGTACTTGCGGAACGTGTAGCTGCCGAGCAGGGCGCCGAGCGCCACCGCCTCGGCCTCGTCCGGCTGGTCCGCGGGAAGGGCGATGGCGATGCGCCTGATCCGCCCCGAGGAGAGGTCACGGCTGGCGGCGCCCGCCGCACGCCGCAGTCGTTCCAGGTAGCGCCCACGTTCGGAGTCGCCGGGAATGGGAACAGCGCTCGGGGCAGCGCCGAGGCCAACGGCGGCTACGACCGGGGTCGCCAGTCGGTCCGCGGTGGGGATCTTGGTGATCTCCTCGAGTTTTCCTGTCGCGCCGAGCGCGGCCAGCGCGGCCGTCACGTCGACCCGGTCGGTGCCCGGCGCGGGATCCGGGCCATCGGCGCCCTGGAAAACCCCTATGACAAGCGCATCCGCGGCGGTGTCCGTCGGCGCTGACTGGCTGGTAAGCAGAGTGACCGTCATCTTGCTGATCGTAGGGCATGTGCCCGCCGGCAGGCCCGCCCGGTCGGCACCGCAGGAGCGAGCGTGCCAGGCGCCATCCGGCCGCTGCGAGCCTGCCCGAGCCGCGAGCCACCGCCCGTTCGGTACAAATTTGTCTTCACGGATCCGGAGTACGGGCGAACACATGACAGCCCGCCGGATCCATCCGCAGCCTGACGGTCTCCCCCCTGGCCGCCCTGACCTCGGCGAACACCCCGGTCAGCCGGGTTCCGTCGGCTATGTCGATGGCGTGCTCGTAGCCGCGGCCGCGGAAGGCGACGTCGGTGACCCGGCCGGTGAAGCGGGCCACGAACGGGGAGGCCGGCCGGCGGGTTCTTCACCTTGTTCTTGTTGTAGGCAAGCGCCGCCATCAGGGTGACGCCTGTCGGGGTGTAACTCTTGTCGGAGGGCAGCGACTGGGTGCCCAGGCTGTTCCACGACACGTTGGGCTCGAAGCCCTTCAGCAGCAGGCCCCGGGTTTCGGTACGCGGTCTGTCTAGCAGCTGACGCTAGGATGAAGCGACAGTCACAAATTGACCATAACTTCGGTTAGGCTTGTAACCTAACGACTGTTGCAATACGAAGGGAGCGGTGGTGCGAGGGCTTGGATCAGCGGCTCTCCGCCTCCTCGGCGTACACCCGGGCCGCATACGCCTCAAGCGACTGCGCGCACTCCTCAAGGCCCTTCTCCGCCGCCTGCCGCCCGTCCGCGCCGAACACGTCGCGCTCGGCCACCTTGGCCAACCAGTTCCTCAGCTTGACGAGGTCGACCTCGTTCTCCTCGAGTTCGGCGTAGGTGAAGTGGTTGTCCGCGTACTCCTTCTTTACCTGCTGCAGGAAGTCCTCGCAGCGGTCCACGATCTCCTCGTACTCGTCGTTCCTCGCCGCCTGGAACGCGCTGAGCACGTCGGACTCGCCGGCAAGCACGCGGCACGACAGCAGCACCGCCGTGCCGGACATCTCGATGATCTCTCGCCGCAGCTTGCGCAGCGCCCGCTCGGTGGCCGCGCTCGCAGGCAGTGCGGCGGCCGAGTTCTGCAGGTAGATGGCGCCCAGGCTCTTGATCCTTCGCCACACCGTGGCCCGCAGCCTGGTCGGCTCGGGCGGCACCCGGTAGATGAGCAGCAGCCAGCCGGGGCTCTCGACATTACTGGCGACATTACTGGCGACATTACCGGCAGGTTTCTCCGCGGTGTTCTCGGTCACCCGAACATTGTCTCCGACATAGTGGAGGCCGCGTGCTGAAGGAGGTCAGGTGACCGCGCTTCCGCTCATCCTGAC
>JBOHCG010000844.1:0-2912 GCA_050698735.1 Streptosporangiaceae bacterium
GGAGAGCCTTCGTGAGCCTGACCTTCGCGCGGCACCCGATCCGGGTGCTCGGAGTCGACCCGGGCCTGACCAGGTGCGGCATCGGGGTGGTGGACGGCGCGCCTGGCCGGGCGCTGCGGCTGGTCCGGGTCGGCGTCATCAGGACGTCGGCCGAGGATGATATCGCCGCCCGGCTGCTGGCGATCGAGACGGAGATCGAGGGCTGGCTGGACGCCTGCCAGCCCGACGCGGTGGCCGTCGAGCGGGTCTTCAGCCAGCAGAACGTGCGGACGGTGATGGGCACGGCCCAGGCCGGCGCGGTCGCGATCGTGGCCGCCGCGCGCCGCGGGCTGCCGGTCGGCCTGCACACGCCCAGCGAAGTCAAGGCGGCCGTCACCGGCAGCGGACGCGCGGACAAGGATCAGGTCACGACGATGGTCAGTAAGCTGCTGCGGATGGCGGACCCGCCGCGCCCGGCCGACGCGGCCGACGCGCTGGCACTCGCGATCTGCCATCTGTGGCGCGACGGCGGCGAGCGGCTGCGGCTGGCCGCCGCGGCGGGCGCGGCTGCCCGCCGGGTGACCGCAGCCGAGTGAAGTCAGGAGCACAGGAGGCAGCGCGTGATCGCTCACTTGCGGGGAAAGGTGACCGGGATCGCGCCGGACGGCGCGGTCATCGAGGTCGGCGGCGTCGGGATGCGGGTGCAGTGCACCCCGGGCACCCTGGCGGCCCTGCGGCCGGGGGAGCAGGCCCAGGTGGCCACCTCCCTGGTGGTCAGGGAGGACTCGCTGACCCTGTTCGGCTTCCTTTCCGAGGACGAACGGAACGTGTTCGAGCTACTGCAGACCGCGAGCGGCGTCGGACCGAGGCTGGCGCTAGCCATGCTGGCCGTGCACACGCCCGACGCGCTGCGCCGCGCCATCTCGGCCGAGGATCTGAAGGCTTTGACCATGGTCCCCGGCATCGGGACGAAGGGAGCGCAGCGGATCGTGCTGGAAATGAGGGACAAGCTCGGGCCGCCTGGCGAGGTCGGTAATGGCCTGCCCGGCGCCAGGTCGGCCGCGCGCATCCCATCCTGGCGGGACCAGGTGCAGTCCGGCCTAGTAAACCTGGGCTGGTCGGCCAAGGACGCGGACCAGGCGATCGCGGCCCTGGAGGAAGAGGGCGCCCTGGCCGGCGCGAGCGGCGGCGCCGCCGGTAACGGGGACGTCGATGTCGACGTCGCGACGGCGCTGCGCGCTGCCCTGCGCAAGCTGAGCAAGCAATGACCGAATCCGGGGACTTCCCGGCCGGAGCCGAGGCCGGCCCGCGCCGGTGGGAACGGGAGTACCCCGGCGACGATGTGGTATCGCCGCTTGCGGACGCGGACGAGCGCGTCATCGAGAGCGCGCTGCGGCCCAAGCGGCTGACGGAGTTCGTCGGCCAGGCCCGGGTACGCGAGCAGCTGTCGCTGATCCTCACAAGTGCCATGCGGCGCGGCCGGCCGCCAGATCACCTGCTGCTCGCCGGTCCTCCCGGCCTCGGCAAGACCACGATCGCGATGATCGTCGCCGCCGAGCTCGGGGCGCCGATGCGGATCACGAGCGGCCCGGCGATAGAGCGCTCCGGCGATCTGGCCGCGGTGCTGTCCACGCTCAGCGAGGGCGAGGTGATCTTCATCGACGAGATCCACCGCCTGGCCCGGCCCGCCGAGGAAATGCTCTACCTGGCGATGGAGGACTTCCGCGTCGACGTGGTGATCGGCAAGGGACCGGGCGCGACCGCCATCCCGCTGGATATCGCACCGTTTACCCTGGTCGGGGCGACCACGCGGGCGGGCCTGCTGCCGGCTCCGCTGCGGGACAGGTTCGGGTTCACCGCGCACCTGGACTTCTACGCGCCGGACGAGCTCGAGCACATCATCCGCAGGTCGGCCCTGCTGCTCGGCGTCAACCTCACCGACGAGGGCGCGACGGAGCTGTCCACCAGGTCCCGTGGCACGCCGCGGATCGCGAACCGGCTGCTGCGCCGGGTCCGGGACTACGCCGAGGTCCGCGCCGACGGCGTGGTGACCAGGGACGTCACCAGGACCGCGCTTGAGCTCTACGAGGTGGACGAGCACGGCCTCGACCGGCTCGACCGCGGCGTGCTCGAGGCGCTGATCCGCAGGTTCGGCGGCGGGCCCGTCGGCCTGTCCACGCTGGCCGTCGCGCTGGGGGAGGAGGCAGAGACGGTCGAGGTGGTGGCGGAGCCCTTCCTGGTCCGCTGCGGGCTGCTGGCGCGTACCCCCCGCGGCCGGGTCGCCACCGCGGCAGGCTGGGCGCACCTGGGCCTCGCGCCCCCTCCGTCGCTCGCCGAGCTGCCTACCTTGTTCGATTAGATCGCGACCAGGTCACGATCACCGACGAAAACCTCGTAGCCTGTTGGTGCGCGGACAAAGCGCGGCTAAACTTCGGCAGTTGGTCACTGGCCTGTGCCGTGACCACTCGTACCGAACCAACTGGAAGGACACCCCGGTCATGGGGACTATCGCAGCAACCGTGGCAGCGACGTCGACGAAGGGGGGCAGCAGCGAGTACACCTTCATTCTCCTGATCGCCCTGGTCTTCATCGGCTTCTACTTCCTGATGATCAGGCCGCAGCGGCGCCGTCAGCAGCAGGCCGCGCAGCGGCAGAGCGGCGTCAGCGTGGGGGCGAGGGTACGCACCACCGCGGGCATGTACGCCACGGTGACCGCGGTCGACGGCGACGACCTGATCCTCGAGGTCGCGCCCGGGGTGGAGGTCCGCTACATGAAGCGTGCCATCATGGAGGTCATCAACCCCGGCGACGGAGTCGAGGAAGAGGTCCCCGCGGACGATGACTCGTACGCCGACGACGAGCCCGAGGACGTCGAGGATCATGAGGACGCCGGGTCCGCGGAGGAAGACCACGACAGTTCGCGTGAGGATCAC
>JBOHCG010000845.1:0-2911 GCA_050698735.1 Streptosporangiaceae bacterium
CAGATACGACGTACCGTGACCACGCCGGGCCAGACGAGGGCAGCGTATCCCCAAAGGCCGCCCGGTGGCCGGGTCGGCGCATACGCAGCGGCGGTAGACACGGCCTTCGCGTTTCGTCATCATCCAGTCCTTTCCGCTGGTCAGGGTGCTTCCTCGGCTTAAGCATGCGCCAGGCCTCGGGGCCCAGGGCAGATCAAATGCCGGCCGGTAGTCACCCCGCCGGGCTGCCAGCCTCTGGTGCACGACGGCCGATGCTGCCGCTCATCGTCACCAGCGCGGCCGAGGCCCTCGGTCAGGCCAGGCGACCGCCGAGCAGGCAGTCCTCCACGCCGCCGTCCACGGCTGGTATGAAGGCCACATCCAAGGCGAAGACGCCTGCCCCGGCTGCGATTACCGGGGCGAACTGCCCAAACAGACCACTCGCGGCTGGCTCAACCCAGACGCCAGCTAACGCCCCGGGCCGCCTGGGCGCCAGGCCACGGCATGCGCAAGACAACGGGCAAAGCGTGCAAAAGTCGCCCCCCCCCGCAACTTGCCACTGTCTGGCCGGGGATACGACGACGCAGTTACGGAATGTGAGACGGTCGGCCGCCGATCTGCACTTGTAGCACTCGCGTATCCGCCCTGGGCGACCACCCCCAAGGCGCCGCCGGCCGGCGCGGCGTCGTTCATGCCTTACGGCGTCCTGCGGGCGGGGTGAAGGCCGCGAGCAGGGTGGCGGTGATGAGCCCGGCTGCGTCGTCAGCGTTGACGCGGCCGGCGGCGGCGTCTTCGG
Source organism: Streptosporangiaceae bacterium (assembly GCA_050698735.1). Taxonomy (GTDB): domain Bacteria; phylum Actinomycetota; class Actinomycetes; order Streptosporangiales; family Streptosporangiaceae; genus Palsa-504. The sequence continues at coordinate 776 of JBOHCG010000845.1, forward strand.
CCGCAGCGTGCATGAGGCTGAAGGCGGTGGTGATCAGCCATTGCTCCGGCAGGTCGCGGCGGAAGGTTCCGGCGCGCTGTCCTCGCCGGATGAGGGACTGCACGCGGCGCAGGATCGGGTCGTGGACGCCGCGGATCCGCTCGGCCGGGAGTTCCCGGTGTGCGGCCAGCAGGATGTTGCGGAACTGGTGGACGATCTGCCAGGAGGCGGCAACCAGCCGGGTGAGCGCCTCGGCCGGGTCGCCGCCGGTGTCGGTGGCGCCGAGGATGGCGTCGGCGTGCTCGATGGTCCGGGCGAGGGCGGCGTCGACGAGTTCGGCGCGGGTCTTGAAGTGGCCGTAGAGCGTGATCCGGCCGACGCCCGCTGCTGCGGCGATGCCGGCGATGCTGATCTCGGGATCACGCGCCAGGCAGTCGGTGGCCGCGTCCAGGATCGCCGCGACGTTGCGGCGGGCATCGGCCCGCTGCACCCTCGGGGCCGCGCTGCGGGCATCGCTGGAAGGCATCCCCAAAACCCCTTTCCTGAACACCAGTGTATGAGTTACAGTCGGGAGCTAGTAACTCGTACACGAAAGTTCATGTTAGCTCGGGGAGAGCGCAGAAGGGGATCGACATGCTTGAAAGGTGGGGGCGCGCCGTGGTCGCGCGGCGGCGGCTCATCGTCGCCGCCGCGTTGCTGGTCGCGGTGATTGGCGCCCGGTGGGGTTCAGGAGTGTTCAGCAAGCTCGTCACTGGGGGGTTCGAGGATCCGGGCAGTGCCTCGGCGCATGCCAACGCGCAGATCACCCGGACGCTCGGTGGCCAGAGCCCGGATGTGCTCGCGCTGTACTCCAGTCCGGCCGCAACCGTTGATGCGCCGGCTTTCCGCGGCCCGGTCGAGGCCGAGGCACGGCGGCTGCGGGCCCTGCCCGGGGTGGCGAGCGTGGCGAGCACCTACGACGGCGCGCCGGGGCTGGTGTCCGGCGACCGGTACGCCACCTACCTGGTGATCCGCCTGAAGGCGCCGGATGGCGATGCTGGGCCACCGGGTCAACGCGCTGCAGGTGCGGGGGCTTCGGCGGCGACAGCACTCGTCCTCGGACACCACCGGTGCCAGCGTCGCCGAGGCCGGGGCGTGGGCGCGCCTGGCGCGCAGGGTGATGCGCCGGCCCGCCCGCTACGTCGCGGCGGTGCTGCTCATCCTGGCCGTGCTGGCGCTGCCGCTGCTGCACGTGCGCTTCGGCAGCGTCGACGAGCGAGTGCTCCCGCCAGGTGACCCGGCCCGGGCCGTGGCCGCACGCGTGGCAACGCAATTCGGCGGCACCGCTCCCTCCCCGGTCCTCGTCCTGCTCCCGGACGCCACCCCGGCACAGGCCGCTGACGCCCGGCAACGGATCGCGCAACTGCGCGACGTCACCGGGGCACAGATCGGCACGCAGCGCGGCAGCGCCACCTTGATCTCCGCGAGCTACAGCGGCGGATTCGCCGGTGTTCCCGCTCTCGCGGGTGCGCGAGCAGTGGGATGCCACCGGTGACAACACCGCGGCGGTGGCGACCGGGCTGCAGCGCACCGGGCGGATCATCACCGCCGCCGCCGCGCTGCTCATCGTCGTCACGGCCGGCTTCGCTACCGGCCAGATCGTGGTCACCAAGCTCATCGGCGTCGGCATGGCCGCGGGCATCTTCCTGGACGCGACCTTGATCCGCACGCTGCTCGGGCCGGCCACCATGCGGCTGCTCGGCCGCTGGAACTGGTGGGCGCCCGGCCCGCTGGGCCGGCTGCCCGCCGGATGAGCCTGGAACCACCGGCAGGCGAAGCGCAGGCCCAGCCGCCTGCGCTGGTCGACTGAGGCACGCGGTCATGGCGCCCATAGACCGCACCTCGCACAGACAGGTTCAGATTCTCAGCATCGGGAGCATTGCCATGACTTCAACCGTTCGGCGTGCCGCGCACACGCGAGGTACGCGACCCTACGTCCGGTCACGCTGGGTGGCGCTGGCCCTGCTCGCGTCCGCGCAGCTGATGCTCGTCCTGGACGTCACGGTGGTGAACGTCGCGCTGCCGGACATCGGCACGGCCCTGCACCTGCACCGCAGCCAGCTGCCGTGGGTGATGACGGCCTACACCATGTTCTTCAGCGGGCTGATGCTGCTCGGG
>JBOHCG010000846.1:0-2906 GCA_050698735.1 Streptosporangiaceae bacterium
GCCTTCGCGGCGTTCGCCTACCGCGGGCTGCCCGGCGCCCTGGGAGGGGACGCGCGCGGCGGGTCCGCCCGCGGCGGGTCCGCCCGCGGCGGGGGCAGCGGGCCGGGACCCAGGTCCCGTGGCCATCCGCGGGCCGGTCCCCGGGGAGCCCGGATACGGGCCGGACGGGCCGGTGCTCATCTGCGGGCGGGACCCGCCGCGGTCACTACGCGGCTGCCCTTGACCGAAGGCCTGATCGCGCGCGGGCGCCTGGGGATAGCCGAATGCCTGGTCGGCGGAGCGGCGCTGCGGGCCGGTGTCCCGCTGCGGCTCGGCTGCGCGCGACCGGTCCCCGGGACGCCGGTCATCGGCGTTCGGCCGGCCGTCCGGACGCTCCGGGTACACCGGGGCGCTGCGGTGCAGTTCCTCGTACCACGACACGTCGTCCGGCGACTGGTCAAACCCGCCCTGGTCGTCCGTGGGCTCGTCGTACCGCAATTCGTCATACCGCAGCCCCTCAAGGCGCGGATCGGCCGGCCGCCCTGCAGCGGGGAACCCCGTGGACGCGGCGGGTCCCTGGGTGCTGAAGGCGTCGAACGTCCCGGAAGACGCGAAGGCTCCCGTGGGGCCGAGCGCCCCGCTGTGCCCGAACGGGTCGGTCGATGTCAGAGCCTCCATCGCGCCGGTCGTGGGGTAAATGTCCCGACCGCCGCCATCGCCCGGGTAGGCCTGGCCGCCGCCATCGCCCGGGTAGCCGCCATGCCCGCTGACGTCCTGGTAGGCGTCATGGCCGCCGGTGCCCGGGTAAGCCCGCCGGTCGCCGGCCGGCGGAGCCGCGTAGTCCTGCTGATGGCCCGGACGCGGCTGGCGATCCTCCGGCACGTGATAACCCGGCATCCTGGTGTCCGGTGCCCCGTAGCCTCGCGGCGACCGGCTTGCGGACCCTCCGTGGGGGCTCCTCGGACCATCGTACGACGGGTCGGAGTAGCCGGGATCGCCGTAACCGTAGTCCTCCATGGCCGGCTGCTGATAGCCGGAGCCGGCGCCGTAGTCACGCCCCGGCCTGCGCGGCGCGCTGTACCTGGGGTCGGCCTGTGGCGTGCGGTAGGGCCCGGTGCCGTAGCCGGCCTCGAGCACGTCCCGGGTTTCCGCATCGAGCGGCCTGAAACCGGAAGGCCAGGAGAGTTCGGGGCCGTACGGTATGTCACGTCGACCGCTCGGCCCCTCGTGCGGGTCGCTACGTGGCCCCGATCCGTAGTGGGCCGGACCGCCGATCGCCTCATCCCGATAGGGATGCTGCGCGGCTGGCCAGCCACGTCCGTCATCTTGAGCCGGCGAACCGCTCCTCATATACCGGTCACTCCCTGTCTGCGAGACAGCAGGTCAATGATCACTAGCATCATCGCGACAAAGGAGACACTCTGCTACCTACTTGGATGATTCTTAACCGTCGAGTCGCGACGCTGAGGAACCACGTTACTTCCTCGTGACCCCGCGCATGATGCATTTCGGCTGATAGACGCGCCGCGACGGCTCTGCCGGGCCCGCAGGCCCGATAAAACAAGGCGACGACGTTACGCATGGGAGCCGTGGTAGGCGTCTCTCGTTCGTTCGGTGTGCCGGCGGGCGCCGTGCTGGGCGCGATCCGGATCGGATGACTCGATCGCCTCGATCAGGTCCTCGTGCTCGGCCCAGGAGCCCTCGCCGCGGGCCGGTGCCACCAGCCGGTAGTACCACTGGACCCGGCGGCCGACGATGTCGGCGAGTTCGGCGAGGACGAGGTTCCCCCCGGCGGCCGCGATCTCGGCGTGGAAGACGTTGTTCGTCGCCACGGCGCCGCCGAAGTCGCCCGCCTCGGCCGCCGCCTGGCCCTTGCGGCAGAGCTCCCGCAGCCTCGCGATGTGCTCGGGGGTCGCGGCGAGCGCCGCCAGCCTGGCCGTCTCGGCCTCGAGCAGCGCGCGCACGTCGAGCAGCTCGTCTACTTCCTTATCGGTGGGCACGTGCACGAAGGCGCCCTGGCTGGGCCGCAGGTCGACCCACCCCTCGGCCTCCATGCGGTGCAGCGCCTCGCGGATCGGCTGCCTGCTGACCCCGAGCTGTCGGGCGAGGTCGGTCTCCACCATGTGCTGACCCGGCGGCAGTTCGCCGCCGACGATCAGGTCGATCAGGGCGTCATATACCGACTGCCGCAACGGCACCGGCCGTTGCAAAGGTCGAATTACCGGCGCGGTCAGGCCCGCCATCGCGCATCCTCCAGCTAGTGGGGCCGACTCCCACTTAGCCGGGCCGACCCTCCCTCCCGTGGAGTCGGCATACTCATTTTATAGGACACAGTATGCAAAATACGATCCCCGGTTCAGGGTTTAGTTGCCGTTTCAAAGATTTTTGGCAGGCAGCCCGGCGCCTAGGTCGAGGAGCTGCCGGATGCCCTCCCCGACCAGGAGGGTAACCACCTTGCCGCGGCCTGTCATCGCATCCCTCCGCCCCGCCCCAACCCAGAATAAGCCAACGGGGTCCGGGATTGGCGGCATCTGCAAGCCGAATGCAAGCCCAACCAACCTGAACTGGGCCCAGGCTCTGCATCAGAGGGCCGCCGCGCATCAGAGGGCCGCCGCGCATCAGAGGGCCGCCGCGCATCAGAGGGCCGCCGCGCGGGGCGATCAGGCTATGTCGCGGCGGCGGAGGCCGGCCAGGCCGGCGACCGCCGAGTCGATCAGCTCGAGCCGGCCCGCCTCCTCGTCCGACCTGGTGTGCCTGATCACGACGAAGATCGCCATCAGCGCGGCGAAGATGCCTGCCCAGATCCCGTACCGCCAGGTGGTGAGGGATCCGATCGAGGAGCCGTCCAGCCGGCCGTAGAGGAACCGCAGCGCGGGGTTGCCGCCGCCGGCCGCCGCCAGCGCGGCGCGCGAGGCCTCGGTAGGGTA
>JBOHCG010000847.1:0-2905 GCA_050698735.1 Streptosporangiaceae bacterium
GGCCAGACCACCACGGTCCGCCACGGCAGCCGGACCGTGCGCGCCTCGGCCGGGGATGCCATGGACCTCAAGCGCGCCCGGTACGCGCTGTGGAAGAACCCGGAGAACCTCACCGGCGCCCAGCAGGCCAGGCTCGCCTGGATCGAGAAGACCCAGCCCCTGCTCTACCGCGCCTGGCTGCTCAAGGAAGGCCTGCGCACCGCGCTCAAGCTGCCCGGCGAGGAAGGCAAATACGCCCTGTCCCGCTGGCTCTCATGGGCATCCCGCTGCCGCATCCCCGAATTCACCGAACTCGGCAGGAAGATCCGCCGCCATCTCAATAGCATCCACGCCACCTTGGACCATCACCTCAGCAATGGCCTGATCGAGTCGGTGAATACCAAGATCCGCGTCATCACCCGGATGGCCTTCGGGTTCCACAACCCCGCCGCGCTGATCGGCCTGGCCATGCTCGCCCTCGGCGGCCTCCGGCCCGAACTCCCCGGAAGATGATCACAGAACCACCCACGGAACAGGCAGGAGGGCCACTTTTGTCCATGCCCATCAGTGTGCTGGCCGCCGCGCAACACCGCGATTCCCGGCCGGGAATTGCGGAGCCTCCGGCCCGGTGCCGCCCAGCGTTGTCAGATGCGCTGGCTAGCGTGTCGATGGTGGATACCGCAGCGGGCGGGAGCGCGGCTGGCTCGGCCCGGCCGCGCCTGGTGGTGTCGGTGACCGCCTCAGCCGACGGCGGGTGACGCTCAGCCGCGCCAGCCGCCTGCTGGACGAGGCCACCAGGGAAATGTGGGACTCCGTTCATCCCGCCAGCGCGGACCGCATGTCCGCGGCCCGCCACGCGGAGATCGAGCGGCGGTACGCACCGCAGGTGGTCCTGGAGGGCAGCGGAACGTTCGTCGCGGATGCCGACGGCCCCATCATCGGCTTGCCCGCGCCCGATGGCGACGCCGCCGCGCTCTATGACGATTTCCTGCCCGCCGACCCGGAGTCGCGCTGGTTCGCCGTCGTCGACGGCCGCGGCCGGATCGGGTGGACCCACAAGGGAGACGCTGACCGCCGGCTGCTGGTCATCGTGTCGCACGCGACACCGGCGCCGTACCTGGGCTATCTGCGCAGCGAGGCCATCCCCTACCTGGTCGCCGGCGACGGACCGGTCGACCTGGGCGACGCCCTGCGCACGATGAAGGACCAGCTCGGAGCGACCTGTGTCATCTCGGAAGCCGGGGGCGGCCTCAACGGTGCGCTGCTCCGCTCCGGGCTCGTTGACGAGCTTCACCTGATGCTGCTGCCGTCACTGGTCGGCGGCCTGGGAACGCCGACCGCCTTCGACGGCGCTACCCTTCAGCCCGGCCAGTTCCCGACTCGGCTGCGGCTGCTGGACGCGCATGTCACGACCGACGGCATCGTCTCGCTGCACTACGAGGTCGATCGTCAGCCGTCCGTCCGCTGACCGCTCCCGCCGGGCCATGGGCAGGGCGGCGAGCATCAGCACGCCGGTCAGGGCGAAGCCAGCCGCGTATCCCGTGTGGATCACGAGCAGGCCGAAGACGGCCGGGCCGGCCCCGTATCCGGCGTCGTAGGCCAGGCCCCACAGGGCGCTGGCCGTGCCGACCCCAGACGCCGGCACGCGATCGATCAGCAGCGCCAGGGTGGCGTTCTGGATGATGCCGAACCCGGTGCCGAACAGGCCCATGCCGGCGATCACGGCGACCGGGGACGACAGCCAGATCATGGCGCCCATGCCGAGGGACGCGATGGCCAGCCCCGGCGCCAGCAGGCGCGCGTGACCGTGCCGGTCGCCGTGCCGCCCGGCCCACCAGGGGCTGATCGTGGCAGTGAGGGCCTGAGCCAGCAAGCCGACCGCGGCCAGGTTGCCGGATGCCCCGGCGGCGATCGGGAGGAACGAGACGATCACCCCGCCGGCCACGGTGCTGGCCGCGAAGATGAGGGCCGGCCGCAGCAGCCGGCCTTGCCGCAGGCCGGCCAGGAGCCCGGCCGACTGCCCGACCTCGGCGACCGCCCCGATCCCGCGGCGGCCTGCCCCGCCGGGCAGCCACGGGACCACGGCCAGCGGCACGAGCGCGACCGCCGCCGCCAGGCCGATCACGACCGCGTAGCCGTAGTGGCCAGCCAGCCAGAGCCCAGCCGGCAGGGCTATGACTCCGGGCACGCCGTCCACGACTCCGGACAGGCCCAGCCCCTCGCCTCGCCGGTCGGGCGGCAGCAGCACGGCCGTGAAGGCGCCGGCCACGACACCGCAGAGGCCGAAGCCCAGGCCGCGAACGACGCTGACCGTCACGGTGATGACCAGCGGGCCAGCCGGCAGCAGCGCCAGGGCCGGTAGTCCGAGCAGCAGCGCCCCGACAGCGAGCACCGGCCGGTACCCGAACCGCTTCATCAGCAGCGGCGCGGCGAGTTCCGCGGCCACGGTGCCCAGCAGGAGCATCCCGGTCACCAGCCCCGCCCCCGTGCTCCCGGCCCGGGCCGCGACGTACTTGGGCGTCACGGAAAGCAGCAGGTAGAAGCCGGTGAGCACGCAGAACTCGGACAAGAACACCAGGAGCAGCGGACGGCTGATGATCCGGTCACGGGCCGCGCCGCCGCCGGTCTCGTGGCTGGGTGCGGTGGGGCTCAATGTGCTCATGCTTGGGAACCTAACGCCCAAGCGGGCCACCGATAAGCTCCAATGTCATGGCGATTCAGTGGTCCGGTTTGGGCCCGGAGCTGCTGTTGCGGCTCGACCGCGACAGCGGCCAGCCGCTGCGCTCCCAGCTGGAGGGGGGCCTGCGCGAGGCCATCCGGAGCGGTCAGCTGAGCGGCGGCGAGCGGCTGCCGTCATCGCGGGAGCTCGCTCGTGAGCTGGACGTGTCCCGTGGCCTGGTCCAGGAGTGCTACGGCCAGCTGCTGG
>JBOHCG010000848.1:0-2896 GCA_050698735.1 Streptosporangiaceae bacterium
CCCCCCCGACTGGATGGCGGCCTGGGCGAGCGTCAGCCACGCGGCGCACCACTCGTCGCTGCCGGCCTCGGCGTGCTCGACGGCCGCGGCCAGCAGCGGCGCCCGGCTGATCAGGCGGCCCCGCAGCCCCCACCACGACACCTGGGCGAGCGCGAGCCGCAGCGCCGTGCCCGGATCGTGCTCGAGCGCCCAGGCCAGCGCGTGCTGCAGGGTAATCTCCTCGGCGTCGAAATGCCGGATGCCCGCCAGCTCCCTGGTGCGCGTGTACAGCCCGAGCACGGCCTCCTCCGCGACATCAGCCGCGAAAGCGGCCAGCGCCGCCTCGGCGCGCTCGCCCTCCCCGGCCTGCGCCAGCAGCCCGGCCCCGTAGCTGCGCAGCGTCTCCAGCATCAGGTACCGGGACCGCCCGTCCGGATCCTCCCGCGGCGGGACCAGCAGCGAGCAGTCCACCAGCCGCAGCACCGCCAGGCTCGCCCCGGTCCCGGCCACCGCCTCGGCCGCCTCGAGCGTGAACGGCCCCGGGAACACCGACAGCGCGCGGAAAGCCCACTGGCCCTCCTCGTCAAGCAGCTGGTAGCTCCACTGCACCGCGGCAGCCAGCGAGCGCTGCCGCCCGTCGGCCAGCCGGTCGCCGGCGGTCAGCAGCCCGAACCTGTCGTCGATGCGGTCAAGAAGCTGCCGCACGCCGAGCACGTCCACCCGCGCCGCCGCGAGCTCGATCGCGAGCGGCATCCCGTCCAGCCGGGTCACCAGCCGCGACACCGTGGCCCCGGTCTTCTCGTCGAGCACGAACCCGGGATCCACCCGCCGCGCCCGGTCCTCGAACAGCCGCACCGCCTCGCTCTGGCATCCGGCCGCGGGATCATCGGGCTCCGGCAGCGTCAGCGGCCCCAGCCGGTACCGAACCTCCCCGGCTATCCGCAGCGGTTCCCTGCTCGTCGCCAGCACGCGAACGTCGTCGGCGCCCAGCAGCAGCCTGCCGCACAGCTCCGCCGCCGCGCCGATCACCTGCTCGCAGTTGTCGAGGACGAGCAGCATGTGCCGCCTGGCCAGCGCGTGCGCCAGCGCGTCGGCCGCCGCCACCGGGGGCAGGTCGTGCACCCCGAGCGCCGCCGCCACCACGACCGCCACCTGCGCCGGGTCCCGCACCGCCGCAAGCTCCGCCAGCCACACCCCGTCTTCGAACCGGTCCGCCACCGCCGCCGCGACCTCGCCGGCCAGCCGCGTCTTGCCCGCCCCGCCGGGCCCGGCCACCGTCACCAGCCGGTGCTCGTTTAGCAGCCCCGCGACCTCGCCGACTGCCCCGGCCCGCCCCACGAAGCTGGTCAGCGCAGCAGGAAAACCGTGCGCGCCTCCGGCCACAACAGACCGTTCCACGCCGTAACCATAGCCCCCGCCCCGCCCCTGCCCGTAATACCCCCAGTCCGTCCGTACTAATGAAAATTCTCTCTTTTAGCCGAACGGGCGGTGGTGCGCGTCTCGCGCCCGCCGAGCGGACCGGGGTGCGGGGCTCATCGCCCCCATTGGACGGGGCCAAGGGGCCCCGCTCCGCGTCCCGCGTCCACTAAGACGAGTCCGGAGGACATGCTGACCAGGGTTAGGCCGGTTACGGCGACGCAGACCCCCATTACCTGCAGCGCGCTGAGTCGCTCCCGGAACAGCACCAGGCCGAAGGCCAGCGGTATCAGCGGGTAGGTGCTCGACACCGCGGCGGTGATCCCGATCTGGCCCGCCTGCCCGCCGCGCGCGAACGCGACGAGCGCGGCCGACTCGGCCACCCCGGCGGCGATGGCCCAGGCCATCCCGACCCCGCCGCGCGGCCGTTCCCGCTTGCAGATCAGCGCGGCGGCCAGCACGGTGACCGCGATGATGTCGACGACAAGCGCGGACACCAGCCACCCCGCCGAGGCGGCATAGGTCCCGAGCCAGAACGCCCCGGTCCCGTAGGTAACCGCCGATACGACCGCCAGCATCACGCCGGACCAGGTTTTGCGGTCCCCGGCGCGCTTCTTGCGCCCCGGCGCCTGCATGGCCGCCGCCACGACGCCGGCCACGGCGAGAGCGTCGCCGAGGCCGACATACCTGCCGAGCGGCTCGCCGAGGACGAGCAGCGCCAGCAGCGCGGTGACCCCGCCGTAGGTGGCGGCGGCTCCGCTGACGATCCCGACCGGGCCGTGCTCAAGCGCCCGGTAGTAGGTCAGCCAGCCGAGCAGGCTGAAGAACCCGGCCCCGGCGAGCCCCCACATGGTGGCGCTCGGCAGCGAGGGCAGGTGCGGCCGCATCACGGCGAGCACCGCGGTCAGCGCGACGGTCCCGGTGATCTGGCTGATCAGCAGGGCGGCCAGGGTGCCCATCTGCCTGGCCGCCTGCGCCGCCGCGAGGGAGGAAACGCCCCACCCGGCCGCGGCGATCAGCCCGTATATCATGCCGGGTCCCCTACTCAGCGGATGAAACACCAACAGTAGTTGTTTCACTACTAATGGTGACTCGTCCGATATGCCGGGTCAAGACCCAACGATAACTAATCGGATTTACTTCGCTACTTTACGTTGCGACAGGCTAGGCGTCCCTGCGTACTAGCAGCCCGCCGCCGACGGCAAGCAGCAGGACGGTCCACGCGCAGAAGACGCCGAAGCCCTGCCAGCCCGACAGCACGTCGCCGGACTGCTGGCTGGTCTGGGCGACAAGTTCGCCCGCGACCGTCGGCAGGTAGCCGTGTATGTGGTTGGCAATGGTGCCCGGGATCAGCGAGACCAGTGGCGGGACCACGATGACCAGGGCGATCACGATCGCGATCGCGCCCGCGGTGTGCCTGATCAGGCCGCCGATCGACATCGCGAAAAGGCCGAGCACGGTGAGGTACAAGATCCCGCCGATGACCGCCTTGGTGACGCCG
>JBOHCG010000849.1:0-2893 GCA_050698735.1 Streptosporangiaceae bacterium
GCTGGCGATCGTCGCGGTGGTTAGCCCATCGCAGCAGCGCGACGGACGCAGCGACGGCCAGGGTGCCGCTCACGCCGCACACGATGGCCACCTCGACCAGGTGCTCGGCGATCCAGACCACGCCGAGCGTGGCGGCGATCGGCACCACGGGCACCGTGATGCCCCCCGCGCAGCAAGCGCAGTGAACGCCCGGATAGGTCACGGTCGTGCCTCCCGTCGCTTCCCGGCGGCCTCGCGCAGCTGCAGCCGGCCGTGGTGGACGACGTGGTGGACGATGCGCGCGGACGGGCGGAACGTCCGGCCCGTGGCATGGCACCGAGTGCAGGCGCGGGCAGGCAGCGATGCCAGCGTCGTATCCGGCCGCGAACCCTTCCTCGAACCCGGTCTCGTGTCCCTCGCGCCATCCGGTCTTGTACGCCACGCAGGCCGATCGCTTGCACTCGTCGTCCATGCAAGCTCTGGTACTCGTGCGTGTCGGCCTTGCGCCTGGCCCTGGCCTTGGCGCGGGCCTGTTCCTTCTCGCGCCCGGCGGCCTCGCGCTTGCGCTTCTTGAAGTCCGAGCGGGGTGCGCAGACGTGCGTGAGCGGGTTGCCGGTGACCTTGCCGCAGTCCGGGCACTTGCCGAAGTCGAGTTTCAGCCTGGGCGTGGCACGGCGGCGCGATGCCCGGCCGCTGCGGGCCACGCAGACGTGGCGGATGCCGTCCCGTGGCTGGCCGCAGCGTCCGCACGTCAGCCTCAGCCGTGGTCCGTTCCGCATCGGTCCCTCTCGCCTCCGGACCCCATGGCCCTGCCGCCGGGGCCAGCTCGGGCCGCTGGCCCGATTCCCTGGAACATCGCAGGTCACAGCGGTTGCGGGTGCCGTTCCGGGCTGTTCCGGCAAAACGGACATCCGCAGGCAGGGCCGCTGTTCCGGCCGCGGAACACATGGCGGCCCGGCCGGAACGCTTCTCAGTCACCGGGGTTGCTCACGATCGGCAGGATGGACGCGCGCTCGAACCCGGCCAGCGGTGCGCCTCCGGGCTCGCGGACGCGCTTGGAGGTGACGCCGAGCGCGGCCAGTTGGGAGCGGACTGCCTCGGCCGTGAGGTCGGCGTAGAACGCCGGGAGCGCCTCGCGGAGCCGGGCGGCGATCGTCTCGGTGTAGAGCCTCGCGTCGTCGCGGAACACCAGCAGCACGTCGTTCGCGAACGAGCGCACCTCGGCGCCGCCGTCCTCGCCGAGCGCGTACCCGGTCAGCAGCCCCGCCGCCTCGCGCATCATGCGGGCGCGGGCGGCGATGACCTTGGACGGCCCCATGTCGAAGCCGTAGCCCTTCATGATGACCGGGTTGAGTCCCTCCCCGGCGAACAGGAACACGCCCTTGTCGTCGCGGCTGAACATGGTGGCCCGGTAGCCGTTCTTGTACATCGAGGTGCCGAGCACCATGTCGTTCTCGACCTGGCCCATCACCTTCAGGCACATCCGCAGGATCGCGTTCGCGCTGATCGGGGTCGGTATCGAGTTCGCGTCCGGCCGCTGGGTGGCCAGCATCATCATGATGCCGAGCGCGGGCCCGCGCTTAACCAGGTCGGTGGCGACGGCGATGAGTTCTTTGCCGTGCTCGGGGTGCTCAAACGGGATCTGGCATTCGTCCCATGCGATAGCGATAGGGTGCAGCCCCAGTTTCCGGTCAGATGCCAGTTCGGGAGTGACCTTATTCTCCGGGCAGCGCTTTTCGCCCAGGCCGCGGATTACCTTCGTGCGGCGCCGCATCTCGGTGCGCAGGGCGCGCATGTCGGCGAGCAGGTAGTCGATATCTTCCGGCTCGTCACCGGCGCGATACCTGTGCGCTACCTGCGCAACCGGCTTCAAGTCGCCGGTTCCCTTGAAGTCGTAAGCGTGAATCTCGACACGGATATCGAGCGCGCAGATAAGCAGCAAAAGGCGGAGCAAAAAGGTCTTGCCCATCCTCGGGATCGACCCGATGATCACGCTGGCGAACATCAGCGTGACCGTTACCGCCCGGCCGCGCGGGTCGGTGCCGAACACCACGGGCGCGAACACGTCGGCCATGCCGCGCTTAGCCAGCGGCCACGCCGGCTGCTCGGCCGTGGTCATGTCCTGGTCGGCGACGTACAGGGCGAGCGCGCCGGGGTGGCGCTTGTGGTCGGTCTCGGGCCACACCGTGCCGAGCGGGCGCCGCAGGCCCGACGCGAGTTCTTCCCGCTTCTCGCTGACCTCTCCGGCCGTCACGCCGTACGGCAGGTCGAGGCGGCACATCCACCCTTGCCCGTCGCGTGCGATCGGGTCGACCTGCTGGAACGCCGTCTTGGCGTTGTCCTTGTGCGCGCGGTTGATGCTGGCGATGGACAGCGCGAGCAGCGCGCGTATCACGACCTCGAGCGAGAGCGCGTCATACGCCACCGGTGTCGTCGCGGCGTCCACGATCGGCGTGCCGGTCGGGTTGCCGTACCAGGCCAGCAGCGGGATGAGCACGGCCCCGGCCGGGATCCAGCCGAGCGGGTACAGCCCGCTCAGCGTGATGCCGCCGATGAGCAGGACCAGGTGGGCGCCGAGCAGGAACAGCCCGCGGGTGAGCCGGGTCTTGCGGCCCGTCTTGTGCAGCGACTCCCACGTGCGGCTGTCACCCTCGCGGACGGCCTTGGCGCGCAGCGGCGCCGACTCGGCGACGTGCCACCAGTGGATGAGCGCGTATTCCAGCTCGATGATGCCGAGCACGGCCCACGCGAACGTGAGGCATAGCCGCTTGGGCGAGCGGATGAGGTGGTACAGCGAGATGTGCCGCCACCTGACGGCCCGCCACGTGACGGCCTTGCGGATGCCGGCCAGCGTCCGCAGGTGCTCGGGCACGAGCGGGCGCAGCTCGCCCGGGCCGCCCGGCTTGCGCTTGGC
>JBOHCG010000850.1:0-2893 GCA_050698735.1 Streptosporangiaceae bacterium
GGCGACCTGTTCTGCCTCGTCCTTGCCGGTGTGGTAGGTGAAGCCGACGTCGGCTCCCTCCGCCGCCAGCCTGCGCACGATCTCCGCGCCGATACCGCGGCTGCCGCCGGTGACCAGCGCCACCCTCTCGGCCAGCCGGTCGGTGATGTCCATCGCGTCTCCTTCTGCGAAGCTTCCCTCGGGCAGCAACCAGTACAGCCGCCCGCCGCTCCGCGCGGAAGGACGCGTTGCATCCGGTTCCATATGCAGCGGGTATAGATGCGGTTGAACGATCAAAGGGGCAAGGGAACGGATCGGGCAATTCACGGTTGTCGTGTGCAAGCTGCGACCATGAGGAGATGCGCCCAGTGGAAAACGCGGACATGGCCGCAGCTCAGCTCGCTGACCTGGAGCTGATCAGACGGTTCATAGTCGTCGCCGAGGAGCTGAACTTCACCAGGGCCGCGACCCGCCTGGGCATGGCCCAGCCGCCGCTGTCGGCGGCCATCGGCAAGCTCGAGCGCAAGCTCGGCGTGCGGCTGCTGGAGCGCACCAGCCGCCGGGTCGCCCTGACGCCGGCCGGCGCCGTGCTGCTCGAGCAGGGGCGGATCGCGGTCGAGGCGGCCGGCGCCGCGATCGAGCGGACCCGCAGGGCCGGGACCCAGCCAGGTCGCCTTACCGTCGCCGTCAAGCCCGGCACGGGCACCGACCTGGTCAGGAAGATCATGCGGCGCTGCGCGAGGGACCCGCGGATGCCGAGGCTGCACGTGATGTTCGGCCACCCAGGCGGGCCCGCCGCCGCGGTCCGCGACGGCGCCGCCGACGTCGCGATCCTGCGCGCCCCGTTCGACCGGCGCGGCCTGGACACCGAACTGCTGCTCACCGAACCCCGCGTGGCGGTCCTGCCCGCGGACCACCGCCTGGCCGGGCGGGCCGGACTGCGCCGTGCCGACCTGGCCGGCGAGCCGATGCCGCACTGGGCCGGCACACCAGACGCGGCGGCCGCCGCCCACTGGACCGGCGCCGACTTCCCCGGCCCGGTCGGCAGCACCCCTGACGGCCAGCCCGCCCGGCCGTCCGACGGCCCGTTCGATGGCCCCGAGATCACCGACATCAGCCAGCTCCTGGCCGCAGTCACGCTCGGCAACGCCGTTGCTTACCTTCCGGCTTCCCTCGCCTACCAGCACAACTCCGCCGACCTGGCCGTCGTGCCGGTCAGCGACCTCAGCCCGAGCGAGGTCATGGTCGCCTGGCCAGCCGCCAGCCGCTCCCGCGCCGTCGCCGCCTTCGTCCGCGCCGCCGTAGAAACAGCCGCCCACCACACCGCCCAGCCCGCCGAGGAGAACCGCGCGGTGTCGGTGAGCACCTGCCGCGCGACCTCGTGGCTGGTGACGCTGAACAGCGACGTCACCCGCGGCGCCTTCGGGTCTGACCCCGCACCGTAATGGAACTCCATGACCGGGGTGCTTTCCCGGAGCCCGGCGAACATCGGGTACGGGTCGCGGACATCCCCCGGCAAGTTCGGCGAACTGCCGCATCGGATCGTAGTCATCCGAAGCAGGTCGCGGACGCGCTGGCGCACGCGCACGCGGCCGGGATCGTGCACCGTGACCTGAAGCCGGACAACATCTTGCTGGCCGGGGACCGCGCGATCGTGACCGACTTCGGCATCGCCCGGATCCTCGACGACACGACCAGGCTGACCGGCACAGGGACGCGGATCGGCACCGTCCATTACATGGCTCCCGAGCAGCTGGAGGGCAGCGTTACCGGCCCTCCCGCGGACATGTGGGCGCTGGGTGCCACCCTGTATACCGCCGTGGAGGGGAGGCCGCCGTTCGGCGGCCCGACGCTGACCGCGGTCATCGCGGCCGTCCTCACCAGGTCCCCGGACCCGCCGGAGCACGCCGGCCCGCTCGCGGGGCCGATCGCGGCGCTGCTGGCCAAGGATCCGGCCACGCGGCCGGACGCGCAGGACGTCACGCGCGCTCTTGCCCGTGACGGTGCCGCGCTGGCCGCGGGCAGCACGGCGGGGGGGCCTCAGCAGGCCGTTCCCGACGCGCCCGCGCCGCACCCGGCGACGGTGGCGTCCCCGGCGGCGCCGGACGCCGTACCGGCTATGCCGACGCAGACCTCCGTCCAGCACCTGCCAGGCGCTGCCCCGGATCATGCGCCATCGCCCGGACGGACACCGGCACAGCAGACAGTGCCGGGTACGCGGCCGCCGCGCCGGCGGACGGCTCCTGCGTGGCCCCTGCGGCCTACATAGCCGGCGGCGGGGCGGTCGACGGCGCGTTCGACACGCTGTCGGGCGGGACGTGGACGGCAGCGAAGGCGCCCCTGCCCCCCGGGGCCGCGACAACGAAGCAGAACGCCTACTTCAACTGGGCCATCTGCCCGGCTCCTGGCAACTGCGTCGCCGCCGGCGCTTACACGGCCCGCAACGGCAGCAGCCAGGCTCTCATCGAGACAGGCACCGATCGGCATCCGTAGGCCACACCGTCAGATCGCGACCGGCCATGCCAACCTACCGCTCGCCGGGCGTTACCCCCGCTGCGCGAGGTGCCAGCGCACGATGCAGAAGCCGTGCCGCAGCGCGGCGTCGAGGACGTCGGCGTCCAGGCGCCCGTCGGCGCGGGGATGAACCTGGCCGCGCGCGGGTTCTGCTCGGCGATCACGCCGAGCAGCCGTTCCAGTTCGGCGGGATCGGTGACCAGTTCGGGCCGGGCGGGCACGTCGCGGCCGCGCAGCCGGATCCGGGCCGGGCGTCCGCCAGCCAGGTTGAGCGTCCAGCGGCCGCCGCCGGGGGTCAGCAGCACGTCGCCGTCGCGCACGTAGCTGACCGGCTGCCGGTATGCTTTCCCGCTCTTGCGGGCCGTTTTTGCTGTATAGATGCCTGCTAGGGTCCGATAAC
>JBOHCG010000851.1:0-2891 GCA_050698735.1 Streptosporangiaceae bacterium
AGGTGACCGGGGCGAGGGCCATGGCCACAAGGCCGCAGGCCGCGATCGCCACCGCGGGCGCATACCGTGAACGTCGCAGCATCGCCGCATCCCCGCCCTTCTCGCGCAGAACCGCACGGCCTGCAAATGGTTAGACGCCGGGTGTCGGCGGATCGTTGGATTTTTCCTCATTCGGCGGAGCTGCGGGATGGGAGCCGACCCGCTGATCTGGCATGATGGATGCCAATGAACAGATCAGATTCTGCTCGCTTCCCGGTGACGGTGACCCGGCTCCCCGTCACGCGCTGCAAGATATGCAGCCGCACCCTCGCGTACCGGCCCGGTCAGGCCAGCGCCGTGCTCACCCAGCACTACCACCGGATGCACCCGGAAGCTCTCGCCGAGGCAGCCGACGGGGTATCGCCGTCGGAGCGCGACGAGGGTACGCTGCGGTTACCGCGCTCTGTAGTCTTCCGGGGCCCCCCCCGCGACTGAGCGTGGGGAGTTGCGGATGTGAAGCATGATCTCCGGTCGGCCCCTCGGCGTGGTGGCGTTGATCGCGTGGCTGATCACTGTGAGTATCGGCATCTACATGCTGCGCACCTGGATAGCCCGCGGCGGCCTGCGCCACCAGCGCCGGACCGGTGTGGGCGTGCCGCCCGCCGTGGTGTTCGGGCACGCGGGCGCCGCGCTGACCGGGCTGGCGGTCTGGCTGAGCTACCTGGCGAGCGGCTGGCGTCCGCTGGCCTGGGCGGGCGTCGGCCTGATCGGGATAGCGTTCACCCTCGGCATCTGCACCGTTACCCTCTGGACCCCGTACCCGGTCCGCGCGGCCGAAGCGGAGGAATCGGTCGCGGTGGTCGCCGGGCCGGCCTCGGGACCAGGTGAGCCCGGGGAAACGTTCCGGGTGACAGACGAGATGATAGCGCGCCTGCTCGCCGAGCCGTTCCAGGTCCGGCGGCGGCGCCGGCTCCAGCTGCTGCCGCTCATTCCCGCCTGCCACGGCTTCGCCGCCATCGCCACGTTCATGCTGGCCCTGCTTACCGCCGTAAGCCCGCGATGAGGCAGGCTGGAAGCATGGCAGACGAACTGACGATGATGGCGGTGCACGCGCATCCCGACGACGAGGCATCAAGCACGGGGGGCGTGCTGGCCGCATACTCCGCCCAGGGCATCCGTACGGTGGTGGTGACGTGCACGAACGGCGAGTTCGGCGACGCCCCCGGCGGGGTCAAGCCCGGGCAGGACGGGCACGACGAGCAGGAGGTGGCCCGCCACCGGATTGCTGAGCTGCGGGAATCCTGCTCGATTCTGGGCGTGACCAACCTGGAACTGCTCGGCTACCACGACTCCGGCATGCCGGACTGGGACTACAAGGACCGGCCGGACGCGTTCTGCAACATCCCTGAGGCGGACGTGGCGGTGCGGATCAGCGACCTGATCGAGCTGTACCAGCCGCAGGTGCTGATCAGCTACGACGACGAGGGCCCGTACCGGCACCCCGACCACGTGCACGCCAGCAGGTCCGCGCAGGCCGCGTTCGCGAAGAGCGGAACCGTGGCCAAGCTCTACCTGTCGGCGATGCGCGGCAGCGACTGGCGGAAGATCTGGGAGGCGCTGCGCGAGCTCGGCGAGGAGGTGCCGAACTTCGAGAACGTGGACCCGGAGACGATCGGGCGGGGCATGGCGTCGGAGGAGCGCATCACCACCACCATCGACATCCGGTCGGTGCTCCCCCGCAAGCGGGATGCGCTGTTCGCGCACGGCAGCCAGATCTCCGAGTCCTGGTTCAGCAAGCTCCCGCCCCAGATCGCGGAGGCCACCTTCGGCCGCGAGAGCTTTATCAGGGTCGCGGACAGCACCGGCGCGCCGCTCCCCGAGGACGACCTGTTCGCCGGGCTCCGGCCGTGACCACCGAACCCTACGCCGCCGCCGCCACGGACCTGGTCGCACGGTCCGCGGCGGCCTACGCCTCGGCGGTGCCTGCCCAGCCGGCCGACGACGGGTTCTTCGGGCCGGCCAGCGTGACCTGGCGGGTCGGCGGCGACCTTTCCGCGCCGGTGGCCGGGCTGCGCTCGCTGCTCGTGCAGGCGCTGCATCCGCTGGCGATGGCCGGCGTCGACCAGCACAGCGGCTGGCGGCGGGACCCGGTCGGCAGGCTGGCGGCCACCTCGGCGTACACGACCACCGTCACCTACGGCGACCGGGCCAGCGCCGGCCTCCTCGCCGCGCGGGTCCGGGCGATCCATGAGCATGTCCGCGGCGTGGACACGGTCACCGGCCGGCCGTACGCGGCCGGAGACCCGGCGCTGCTGCTGTGGGTGCACGCGGCGTTGGTGGACTCCGCCCTGGTGGCCTGCGCCCTGTTCGGCACCCCGCTGACCGACGCGGACGCGGACGCCTACGTGCGCGAGATGATGATCGCGGCCGAGTTGCTCGGGGTGCCGCATGAGATGGTTCCGGCCAGCGTGGCCGCGCTGCGGCGGTACCTCGAAGAGGTCCGCCCCGAGCTGCGCCGCACGCCGGCCGCCGCGGAGTCGATGGGCTACCTGCTTGACCCGCCGGGCCTTGACGAGGACATCGCCGAGCTGTGGCAGGACGTCAGGGACGCGGCCGTGGCCTCGCTGCCCGGCTGGGCGCGGGAGGAGTACGGCTACCCGGCGCCCGCCCCGCTGACAGGTGCCCGCCGCGAGGAGATCCGCCAGGTGCTCGGCGTGCTCGACGCGGTGTTCCTCGGCGAGCCCGGCGTACTCGAGGCCAGGCAGCGGCTGACCGTCCGGATGCGTTCGGCGACGGCGGCCGACCGAGGGAACAGTTGACGGGACGCAAGCGACTGCGGGTCAGGCGCGGGCTGGCCGCGCTGCGGCTGGCGGCGCGCGGCGGCGCGCGGTACGCGGGCAGCGCGCCCCGGC
>JBOHCG010000852.1:0-2891 GCA_050698735.1 Streptosporangiaceae bacterium
CCGCCACGCGGGCAGCACCGCGCAGGGTGCCGATCAGCGGGGCGCCGGCGTCGAGCATCGCGGCCGCCCGGTCCGCCTCGAATGCGATCAGCGCGCGCGCCTGCGGCGGCGCCGTGCCGAGCGACAGGTCCTCTTCGGTGCAGCCGAACTCCTTCATGTCCTGCGCAGGCAGGTAGATGCGGCCGGCACGGAAGTCCTCGGCCACGTCTTGCCAGTGCTCGGCGAGCTGAAGCGCGGTGCAGACCGAATCCGACAATTCGGCCCGGCGCTCGGAGAAGCAGCCGAACACGTGCAGCACGATGCGGCCCACCGGGTTGGCCGACAGGCGGCAGTAGCCCAGCAGGTCCTCGAAGCTCTGGTAGCGGCCGATGACCTGGTCCTGCCGGTTTGCCTGGATCAGATCGCGCAGCGGCTGCATGGGGATGCCGCAGCCGGTCACGGCAGGCCCGAGCGCGCGTACCACCTCGGTCCTTGGCCCAGCGCCATCCGCCGCCTGGCCGGCGTAGAGGCGGTTCAGGTCGTCCTCGAGCTCATCGAGCAGGCGGATGCGCTGCTCGGGCGGGGCCCGGTCCCCGATGTCGTCGGTCGTCCTGGCGAAGCCGTACACCGCCATCAGGTACTTCCGGCGGCTCGTGGGCAGCAGGCGCAGCGCGACCGGGAAGTTCTCGCCGGAGGCCCGGGCGCCCCCGGGATTCATCGCATCGACGGCAGACGTGGCGGCCACGGCGGACGGCGCCTCCGGGTGCGGTCCACCGCTCACCCGGCTTGCCGGGGTCCCGTCAAGTGCCACGGGTTCTATTTGGGCACAGGACTCATTTGAAATGCAAAAATGACATGAGTGTCACATGACATGCGCGTCGACTTTGCCTGCCGGGTTTGCGCCCGTGAGTAGAACGTGTTATACGGCTGAGCCCAGTCCAGGTGCGCTGCTGTAAGGCTAGAACCTAAATCCGGCCGGGGCCGCCGAGCATTAGCTGACGCATATGTCATATCACCGAAAGCTGACGGTCATGTCATATTCGGGGGCCAAGGCCGCGCCCGGGCTCGGGAGGGCCGCCCCGCCGCAATGGGCCGGCCCACGGGCCTGTTCCCTGCTCCGATGGCGACCACGCATGGCCAGGCCCACGGGCCTGTTCCCTGCTCCGATGGCGACCACGCATGGCCAGGCCCAGACAGGGCTTGCTGACGGCTCGCGGCGGCGCAGGTGCAGACCCGCGCTGGCGGCGCAGCCTGGCCTGTTTTGTCGGGTTTGGGATACAGGGTTCGCCATCTTCATTTTGCTTGACCGCGAACACGCTCGAGGCTGCTTACCGCACTCGCCAGGCGCCGGCGGCCGTCCCAACGATTGCGCCGGATTCGAGATGCAGGAATCCCGCCGGCGCCGACGCTGAAGGGCGCGCGCCAAGGCGCGAAGCAGGAGCCGTTTTACCCGAAACCTGCGGCGCACCATAGCAATCTGGCCAGGGCGGCAGGCGGCAGCCGCCATTCTGGGCCAATCACAGCAGCGCACGGCGAGCGGCGTCTGGGCCCAATGCCACTTACCCTAAGCGCCTGTAAAGTAATAACACGCTGCTGGCCACGTCATGGCGGTCTGGGGCCGGTGAGGCAGTAGTTCCATTCTGGGTGCCAGTCGTGCCGGCGCAGGCGCCGGCTCTGCTCGAGGTCCCGCATCTCCTGGTCGCTGATCTTGATGCCTTTGGGGTACTGGCCGGGGTCGAGTTCGGCGGCGACGGTCAGGCCGGTGCGGGTGCGTGTGTTCGCGATCAGGCTGACGATGACCTCGTGGCTGGTCAGCGGCCGGCCGCGCCAGTTCATCGAGATGTGGCTGAACAGCCGGTGCTCGATTTTGTTCCATTTGGAGGTGCCGGGCGGGAAGTGGCAGACGGTGATCTCCAGCCCGGTCTCGGCGGCCAGGCGGGCCAGCTCGGTCTTCCACAGCCGGGTGCGGTAGCCGTTGGACCCGCCGCCGTCGGCGCAGATCAGCAGCCGCGTCGCGCCCGGGTAGGCGGGCTGCCCGGCCCTTTCCCACCAGGTGCGGATCGTCTGGACCGCGAACGCGGCGGTGTCGTGGTCGGTTCCGACGTTCACCCAGCCGGCGTTGGCGGCGATGTCGTACACCCCGTAGGGGGTGACCTTGCCCAGCTCCTTGTCGATGAAGTCGTAGACGTTTACCCGCTCGGGTTCGCCGCCGGGCCGCCATTCCCGCCCGCCGTTCTTGAAGTTGCCGGCGTTCTCCTTCTTCTTGGCGTCCACGCTGACCACCGGCTGGCCAGCCGCTTGGTGTGCGCTGGCCTGCTCGCTGATATAGCGGAACTGGGCGTCCCGGTCCGCGTGCTGGCCGCCCTCGGCAGTCTTGGCGTTGCCCTGCAGGCTGAAGTGCTCCTGGCGCAGCAGCCTGGCCACCGTCGGCGCCGACGCCTGGTGCCCGGCCCGGCCCAGCTCGGCGGCCAGGTTCCGCAGCGACAACGTCGTCCACCGCAGCGGCGACTCCGGGTCCCCCCGCGAGCCCGGCTCCACCAGGCCCAGCAGCGCCTGGACCACGCCCGGATCGGTCTCGGACACGCTCTTGCGGCCCCCGCCCGGCGCCCGCGCCCGCCGCAGCGGCTCCCGGCCGGCCTCCAGCTCGGCGACGCCGGCCGAGACGGTCACCGCGCTCACCCCGGCCGCCTCCGCCACCGCCTTGATCCCGCCGTGGCCCAGCGACCGCGCCTCCGCACCGAGCGCCAGCCGCCGCTGCCGCTCATCCAGGTGCGGCAGCAGCGCGGCGAACTTCGCCGCCAGTCCCTCCACCACGTCCACGGCAATGGCCATACCACAAGCGTGCCCCACCGCGGAGCATAACTCAAGGTTATTTCTTAACAGGCACTAAGGCTGCCGGTTCCCGGAAGCCG
>JBOHCG010000853.1:0-2890 GCA_050698735.1 Streptosporangiaceae bacterium
CGGTGATCGGCGGCCTGGGTCGGAAGCGGACGTACGTGAATCATTACAGCTTTCACATCATGGACCGGCAGTGGGGGCACCTCACGGTCAAGATGGCCGGGCATGCGCCGTTCGGCGCGCAGGTGATCCTGAACGGCCATGAGTATGTGGCGGTCGCGGCCCAGGCGGCCGGGATCGGCTTCACCAAGGAGGGCAACTGCTTTACTGGTACCACGGATCCGGCTGGCCTGGCTCAGATCGCAGACACCTTGTCGCAGGATGCGGCTGCAGGGCGGCTGAGCCAGGTCATCGACCGGTGGATCTACACCGCATGCTTGTGCTTCGGCCTGGACCTGGCTGACCAGCAGCGGACCTGCTTCAGCTACGCCTACTCGGTCTACCAGGCCGAATACAGCCGTAACCTGCTGTTTGCCTACGGCGGTCACATGGACCGGGTGTTCAACGCCATGCTGGACCGGACCCGGTCCCGGCTGGACATCCGCGCCTTGCGGACCTTGTTCGGGGCCCGCCGCCGTCCCGGCAAGTACGGCACAGCCCCCTCGCCCCGGGTCGGGGTCGCGCTCGAGACACCTGCGTGGGACCTGACGGTGTTCAAAGTCCACTTCGGGCTGCTGACACTCAAGGGCTACACCAAAGGCGCGCGCGTCCTGCGGTTCGAGGCGATCACCCATAACACCAGGCAGCTGGGCTGCGGCCGGGCACTGGAGCGCTTCCCGCAGATCATCGCCCGGCTGGCCGGCATGTGCCAGCGGTTCTGCATCGCGCTGGACTGCGTCGATACCGGCTTCCTCCCCGACGGCACGCTGGATCAGCTGCCGCTGCCCGCCCAAGTGGGCGCCAGCAGGGTCGGCGGCATCGATGTGAACAAGCCCCGGATCCGCGCCGCGCTGGCCGCCGTGCTCGCCCTCGCCCCGTCTCCCGGCGGGTTCACCGTGGCCGACATGACCGCCAAGGTCCACGCCATGACCGGGCAGACCCACGCCACCTACAACACCCGCCAGGCCGCCTACGATCTGCGTAAACTCCGCGGCAAGCAGCTCGTGGCCAAACCCCCGCGAACCCGACGCTACTACCTGCCCGGCCCGGCCGCCCGGACCATCTCGGCGCTGCTCACCCTCCGCGACCACGTCATCGGCCCGCTACTGGCCGGCGTCAAGATCCGCCGGCACGACCACGTCCCGGCCAGGCTGACCCCCATCGACCAGGACTACGAACATCTCCGAACCGACATGGCCACCCTGTTCAGGCACCTGGGCATCCAGCCCGGTCCAGCCGCAGCATAGCCCTCCGTAAAACCAAACTTTTGGAGGTCTTGGAATCTCAAGTTTCTAGCGCCGAGGCCACCTCATCGATGTTCTCGACCGAGTGCGGGCCCTCCGGTTTCCACCCCCTCGCCCGCACGTCTGGAGGGGCGTCGCTAGCGGACCCAGCTCTGGTCGCCGTGCGCGGCTGACCGTGACAAGCTGACCGGGTCACACAGCGCGGTCGGCCAGGGACTGCAGGAGCGACCAGCGTTCCGGAGCGCGGCTCGCCCAGACAGGCGACGCGGGCGGCGGAACCCGGCGGGGCGCGGAGGCCGGGACGGGCGTCCACGGGCCCGACAGGTCGGCGATCAGGGCGGCCAGTTCGCAGATGGTGCGGGCGGAAAGCGCGGCCCCCGCGCGTTCGTCCAGCTCCGCCAGGGTGAGCCTCCCCGTACACGTACAAGATGCGCTGCGGCTGGTAGCGGACCGCCTCCAGCAGGACACGCCACGTCCCGTCGGAGGAGCCACCAGCCGTCCGCCGGCGCTCAGCAGTTCCGCGTCGCAGGCACCGGACGGCACCGGGACGGGCCAGTCCGCCATCCGCTGGCCCATCGCCTCGCCTGCGCAGGCCAGGAGGCTACTGTCCGTTTGCCTGGTCAGGTAACCGCGCGTCACCGACAGGCCGGCGGCACCGGCAGCGACCGCCCCGAGGCCTGCGACGCTCACAGCCACGCAGGGCAGCGACACCCACAGCGGGATCCGGACACACGCGCCCATGCCGCCCAGTCTCGCCGGTGCTCGTCACGCTGGCGAGACCCAATCACGGCCGGCCGCCGCCAGGCGGTCAGAGCAGGCGGGGTCGCGGCAGGACATGCGGCCGATGGGAGCCGGACATGCGCGAGTTCCGCCTCGACACCGTCGGACCGATCGGCGACTGCGCCGTGCTCCAGGTGACCGGCGAGGTCGATGTCTATACCGCACCGATGCTGCGCGAGCAGATGCGGGACCTCGCGGCCAAGGGCGCCGTGCACCTCATCGCCGACCTGGGCCAGGTGGACTTCCTCGACTCCACCGGCCTGGGAGCCCTCGTCGGCGGCCTCAAACGGCTCCGCGAGGCCGGCGGATCACTCGCACTGGTCATCAGCGCTCCGCGCATCCTGCGCATCTTCCAGATCACCGGACTCACCAAGGTCCTCGCCGCCCAGCGCTCAGTGGAAGAGGCGATCTCCGCAGACCCCCACTGGCAGCACACAGCCGAAAGCCAAGCCGGAAGCGTGCGTGAATGGTGCCGGCAGCACGACCTGTCCTGACCGCCGCCTGGCGTCGCTGCCGGCTCCGGGACTGGCCACCGGTTAGCCGTCCACACCGGTGGCACCGTCGGTCTGCTCGCGCAGGATGTCTGCGTGTCCGACGTGCCGCGCGGTCTCTTCGATCATGTGGACGTAGATCCAGCGCAACGACACCCGGCCCAGCCGCCGCTGCGGCACGGCGTCATCGAGAGCGAACAGCGCGGCCGTCCGCCGCGACTGCTCACAGGTACGCCGGTATTCCTCCACCAGCGCGTCGACCGTCTCATCCCCGGCCAGCTCCCAGCTGTCGTCGCCGCCTCCGGCATTGGGGCCGATCTCCGCTGCGGGCCGTTCTGC
>JBOHCG010000854.1:0-2890 GCA_050698735.1 Streptosporangiaceae bacterium
GCCCGCAGATCGCGAACCCGGCGCCGTCTCCCGGGCCATCAGCATGCCGTCCACCGCGAATCCTGGCGCACCAAGATCATTTACGGAGGCAAGGGCCGGCTCACCGCGCTATTCGCGGAATCGGGTCAGAGTGCTGGCCCGCCAACTCCTCAGGACTAAGCGAATCGAGCGCCGCGTTCGCCCTGGCCCCAGCGCGGCGGACGGCGGCGGACGCCGCACCCGTGCTGGCAAGACCATCGAGTGCGCTCGCCCTCACTCCGACGAGGCAGTCATCGAAAATGACCAGATTCTTACCGGGAACTGCCCGCCATCCGGTGTACACACGACGGACGCGGCCAAGGTATCGGCTCATGGGCCCCCCTACGACTGACTGGCCGCCCGAGTCCTGTCTCGGACACAAAGATCATATTGCCACCGAGCGGGGCAATAGTGCTAGTGTCTCGGGACCAGCGCCGTGCTTGCGGCTGGGCAGGAGCACCACCGCCCGTTCGGGAAAAAAGAATTTGAATTATCCAGAACGGGCAGTGGTACCACGGCCCGGCCCGGGCGCGAGGAGCGGGGGTGGCCGGGAGTGGCTCAGCCGACGACGGCGTGCTGCATCGCCCACAGGGCGGCGCCGGCCCGGGTCGATACCGTGCTGGAAAGCCTGCTCGATGCCCTTGCCTTCCAGGACGTCCTGATCGTGCTGGACAACCGCGAGCATCTGATCGAGCAGTTCGACAGGGCCTACGCCAAAGGCATCGCGCTCAGCATCGACGATGCCTTCCGCCTGGCCCTCGCCGGGCGGATGGATGGACAAGCGCCGGACGGCCGCGAGGGCGCATACTAGTCGCGAGGGCGCATACTAGTAATGATGAAGCCTGCCCGCGTCGCAACCCGACGCTACCTGCCCACAAGTCCCTTCAACGCTCCGCCCCCCGCTCCGCCTGCCGAGCAGTTCGCCCTGCAGGACCGGGTGACTCACGATAAGTACGGCCTCGGCCGGGTCATCGGGGTGGAGGACGACATCGCCGTGGTCATCGATTTCGGTTCACGCAAGGAACGGATCGTGCTGCCCTGCGCCAAGCTGAGCAGGCTCTGATACCGTCCGCCCCGAACGCGTGAACAGGCCGAGTTCGTGCGCGGTCGCGATGGCCGCGACCTCCTTGTCGTAGCCCATCCCGGTGGCTTCGAGGTTCTCACGGAACGTGCCGTCGATGAGCCCGACGGTCGGGAAGTTCTGCACGCCGGAGAAGCCCATGTCCGCGAGCTGCCGCAAGAAGACCGGCATCAGCCGGAACGGGTCGGTGCCGTTGATGCCCGCGAACACGGGCGTGTTCGGCACCACGGGCAGGACCTCGGCGGCCATCTCGGTCACGATCGCGTTGGCATCCCCGTAGGCGAGCAGGCCCGCCAGCGAGCCCCGCCCGGCCATCCGGTACCGCCCAGAGTTGTAGATGATGATCAGGTCCGC
This sequence comes from Streptosporangiaceae bacterium, assembly GCA_050698735.1. Lineage (GTDB taxonomy): Bacteria > Actinomycetota > Actinomycetes > Streptosporangiales > Streptosporangiaceae > Palsa-504. The sequence continues at coordinate 1,454 of JBOHCG010000854.1, forward strand.
GCCGCCGGCCTCGGCGAACTTGGCCGAGATGCCGGTGCCTGCGCCGCACCCGACAATCGGCTTGCCCGCCTCGGCCTGCTGCCGGAGCCGGGCGTGGATCTCTTCGCGGGTGAAAGCCATCGCTGGTCACTTCCTCTGGTCCGGGTTCTCCCTGATCATGGCGAGCAGCAGGTCGGCTGCCCGGTGCGCGAACTGAAGGTCGTTGACGTTGGCGTCGATCTCCTCCACCGGCACCGACTGCTTCAGGTGCGAGCGGATCGCCTGGTAGCAGGCGCGATCGGCGGCCGGATCCCAGAACGCCCCACCGGGACTGTCGAGCATGGAGACCCCCCGCAGCGGCAGCAAGACCGCGACCGGGCCGGTGGCGGCGTTCGCCGCATCGGCGAGCATCTCGCCGATGCGCGTGTTCTCCCCGGCGTTCGTGCGGAGCAGGGTGACGTTGGGATTCCACTTGTACAGGTTCCGGCCGGCGTAGCGGGCGGGCACGGTCTGCGGGGCGTCGAAGTTCGCCATGTCGACGCAGCCGGGGACCAGCACCACCGGCACGCCGCTTTCCGCTGCCGCGCGGCCGCGATCCGGCCCGGCGCTGAACACGCCACCGCACACCTCGTCCGCGAGCTCGGTGGTGGTCAGGTCAAGGACGCCGTGGAAATAGCCATCCCGGACCAGGTCCTCCATGGTCCGGCCGCCGGTGCCGGTGGCGTGGAACACCAGGACCTCGTAGCCCTGCTGCTCCAGCCGCGCCCGTGCCTGGTCCACCGCTGCCGTCGTGTTGCCGAACATCGACGCGGCGATCATCGGGGCGTCCGCCGCCACTGGCGGCTCGGCGCCGACCATCCCGGCGATCGCGGCCGCGGCGTTGGCGTAGATGCGGCGGCTGATCCGGTTGAACCCGGCGATGTCCACGATCGAGGGCATGAACGTGATGTCCTTGGTGCCCGCGTACGCGCTGACATCGCCGCCGCCGACGGTCGAGGCCACCAGCTTCGGCACGCCGACGGGCAGCGTCCGCATCGCCGCCGTCGCGATCGACGTCCCGCCGCTGCCGCCCATCCCGAAAATGCCGTCCAGGCGCCCCTGGTCATACAGCCGGCGTCTCCCACGGCCCTGGCCGATGGCACTCACCGCGACCGCGCCCCGTACCAGGACGACCTGGCCGACGCCCGCCTGGCCCGGTGGCCAGCGCAAGCGTTACCCTGCCGCGTACTGTCAGTCACGCAATAGACGAGGCTCGCGCGGGCGCGATGGTGTCGTACCCGGCGCAACCGGTGCGCCGGCCCTTGTCTTCCAGGAACACGCGAAGCGTGTCGCACAGATCGCAGGCGCAGCCGCCCGCGGGCACCTCGATCGACCAGTCGCCGGGCGCGCGCTGCGGGCGGGCGAGCCGGGCGCGGAGCCGCGCGGCGCAGTCGGCAGCCAGGTCGCCGAAGCCAGCGC
>JBOHCG010000855.1:0-2874 GCA_050698735.1 Streptosporangiaceae bacterium
GCGGCGGCCAGGCAGCAGGCGGCTGAGCGACGCCGCCACGCGATGGCGGCCAGGGCCACAAGCAGCGGCACGGCCCACACCCAGTGGTGGGTCCAGGAGAACGGCGAGATGAGCAGGCCGGTGATGGCGCAGCAGGTCACCCCGGCCAGTCGGCGGCCGCGCCGGTGCGCCCACACGGCGACCGTGATCCCGGCCAGGCCGACCAGCAGCGCCGCGATGGCCCACCACCGGCCAGCCGGATCCAGGCTCCCGGCCAGCCGGGCCACCGCCCCGGACAGCGACTGATCGGACAGGTTGGCCGGGTCACCGATCCGGTTCTGGTCATAGAACACACCCTCCAGCCAGAACACCCGGGACGGTGACGGCAGCAGCACGACACCGATGGCGACGGTCGCCGCGAAGGTCGCGGCCGCGGTGGCGGCCGCCCGGACCCGGCCGGTGATCAGCAGGTAGGCCACGAAGATCAGCGGGGTGAGCTTGAGCCCGGCCGCCAGCCCGGTGGCGATCCCCTGCCCCCAGTGGCCGTCGTGGCGGCGCAGCAGGTCGGCCCCGGCCAGCGCGGCCACGATCAGGTCGACCTCGCCCAGGCGAAGCGTATAGGCGACCGGCCAGGTCAGCAGGGCCAGCGCCGTCACGCCGAACACCGTCTCCGCCCGCCGCCGCACCCCGGCCATGCCCAGCGACAGGGCGCACAGCGCCGCCAGCGCGCCGATGCTCGCGGCGGTGATGACGGCGGCGAGATCGCCTTCGGGCGCGTGGGCGGCGAGGCTGAACAGCACGGCGGCGAACGGCGGGTAGGTGAAGCTGTACCGGGCCCCAGGGGCGTACAGCGCCCCGCCCCGGGCGGCCTGCTGGCCGCCCCACCAGTAGACGTGGACATCCCACAGCGGCCAGTGCGCGCCCGGAGCCGCCAGCCCGGGAAGCAGGTACGCCGTCAGCGCCGCCAGGCCTGCCAGCATCGCGGCAACTCTCACCCAGCGGACCGGCCCCGGGGGTGATCCGCCGGGCGGTCCGCCTGGCGCGGCCCGCCCGGCTGGCGCCATCGGGGGGCGGACTAGCGCCTGGAGCTGCCTGGAGTTCACGTGCTTGGCGTGGCGACGGAGACAAAGACCCGGCCGGCGTGATCCCATTCCTCGAGGAAGTGCAGGCCGACGGCGGCCGCAAGCTTGAGGAGCCCGCTCACGCCCAGCCGGGCCCAGGGGAACACCGGGCCGCGCCGGCCGTCGGCATGTTCGAGCCAAGCCGTCATCCGCTCGTCGATGTCGTCGCGCTCGACCTCGATCAGCAGCCGGCCGCCGGGAGCCAGCAGGCGCGCGCAACGGCGCAGCAGCTCATCGGGGAAGCCGCCGATGCCGATGTTGCCGTCAGCGAGCAGCGCGGTGCCCCACCGGCCCTGGCCGGGCAGCGGATCGAATACCGAACGGTGCAACGCGCACGCCCCGGCCCGGTGCACACGGGCCACGGCCGTACCGGAGATGTCCACGCCGAGCACGGGGATCCCGCGCTCAGCCAGCGCGATGGTCAGGCGCCCGGGACCGCAGCCGATGTCGAGCACCGGCCCCAGGCAGCGGCGCAGCAGCTCCTCATCGGCCAGGTCGGGTGGCCCGCACCAGCGTTCGACCTGGAGAGGCAACGCGCGGCCGCACGCCGTCCGCAGCAGCAGCAGCCCGGCATCCGACATACCCAGCACCTCCTCATAGAGGCCGATCGCCCCCGCCTTCATGCCTGCTCTCGCGCGGCGCCGACCGGACGCGCCGCGCCGGCCAGGCCGAGAACCGGGGCGAGCTCGCGCGCCCGCGCGGCAAACCGGCCAGCCGGCATTCGTCTCAGCACCCACGGCAGCGCCGATGCCTCGTTCAGGCAGGGCAGGATCACGTCGACGGTCACAGCAGCGACGTTACGAGCACGTCGGGCCGGCCGGCAGACAGCGCGTCCTTACAGGATGAGGAACTCCGCCTTTCTACACTCGACCTATGAGTGCACGTGTTCTCGTGGTCGACGACGATCCGACGGTCGCCGAGGTCGTGGTCGGCTACCTCCAGCATGCGGGCATGGAGTCCCGGCATGCGACCGACGGGCATACTGCGTTGCGGCTCGCCGGCACGTGGCGACCAGATCTCGTCGTGCTCGACGTGATGCTGCCCGGGATCGACGGTCTTGAGGTGTGCCGTCGGCTGCGAGACGCACGGGGCGGGCAGGCCCTGCTGCCGGTGATCATGCTCACCGCCCTCGGCGAGGAGAACGACCGGGTACTGGGACTTGAGACGGGTGCCGACGACTATGTGACCAAGCCGTTCAGTCCCCGGGAGCTTGCCCTGCGCGTACAGGCCGTGCTGCGGCGCGGCGCCGCGCCTGTGGCGGGACTGGGGGCGACCTCGCCGCCCCTGCGCTCGGGGCGCATCGAGGTCGACGTGACGGCCCGGCGGGCCCGCCGGGACGGCCGGGAGCTGCCCCTGACAGTGCGCGAGTTCGATCTGCTCGCCTTCTTCATGTCCCATCCTGGACAGGCGTTCACCCGCGCCGAGCTGATGAAACGGGTGTGGGGCTGGTCGTTCGGCGACCAGTCGACCGTCACCGTGCACGTGCGCCGGGTTCGCGACAAGGTGGAGGAGGAACCGGCGTCGCCGCTGCTGCTCCGGACCGTCCGGGGTATCGGCTATTGCTGGGATGCGGATACTTCGGTGGCCGTCACCCCGCCAGTTATCTCCAACCCGTAAGGTAAGCCGTCCCGGAGCGGCCGGACGCAACGAGAACTTGCCGGCGATGGCTCCGCCTGCGGCGGCGAATAACCTGGCCAGCGCGTTTTGACCGGACTATGGCGGGCTACCGTGCAGTGGCCGGGCGCAGCTCAGGCTCACGCTTCCGACTCGGACA
>JBOHCG010000856.1:0-2872 GCA_050698735.1 Streptosporangiaceae bacterium
GTGGACAGCGAAAAAACAAGAAAATAATGCGGCACAGGGCTTGCGCCTTCCCGCGCCGAGGCGGTAGAAATGCTTTCACCGTTAGAAACGGGCACTGCCCGGGGGCAACTCCGGGACGTGGGAGGAGTGGGGAAACCTAAGCCTCGCGCGGGTTCCTGACTCTGGCGGGCGGCGCGCGGCATCGGGAAAGCAAGGCAACTCGCGGACCCATGCGGCGAGGCCAGGCAAGGTCCCCTGCATCTCATACATGGAGGGGACCTTGTCTTATTCTGCCCGGCACAAGCGCCTTGGCCAGGACCGGCACGCTGTGTCCGTTCAGGGGTGGGGTCTGACCTGCGGCGATGCGGAGCCCGTCAGGCTACTGCCATCGTAGGACCGCAGGTCAGAGCTGATTACCGGCCAGTACACCGTGATGCGACACACATGATCGATCCTCCTAACCTCCCGGGATTCAACTCCGCATCCGTGATCAGGCGTCTCTTGAGGTTTCGTGGTGCTGACCTGCTGGTTTGTGGCTGTCGGGCGTGGTGCGGGCTGCACCTGCCGGGTGCGGGGCCGGGAGTTACGCAGAGTAGATAGCGAAGAGCGCCCCGTCCTGGGAGATTACGCGGTAACGACAGGCCCGGAAGACCACCGCCATCCCGCCCGCCCCGACCTGCGCCTCCAGCCGGTACCCTGCCAGCGGCGAGCCCGCCCGGAACCCGGCCAGATGCGCCGGGAAATCCTCGCTCAACGACCCTCCCCGCCTTCTCCGCTGCGCCGCCGTACCGCTCCTTTCTGAAGCGTTTCGTGGTGGTCATCGGCAATGCGTCGATCAGGCGTTTAACGTATCCGGTTGGGCATCTACGAAGTCCGTGCTTCCTGTTTCTAACGCGATGTTGGCCAGAATGTTAGAATCGGCCGCCTGCGGTCTATCTGTGCTGGGAAGTGGAGGTCCGTGGCGCCTGCCCGGCCGGAAGCCAGGCTGAGCCGCGCGGCGCGTTCTGGGCGGCGCATCCGGGACGGGATGCCGCCCTGCGGACAGCGGCCTCGCCGTCGCGGTGGTCATCGAGCGCCACACGTGCCCATGCTGTCGTGGTGAGCGTCCTGACCCCGGCCGAGACGCTGATGGCCGCGCGGCGGCTCGCGGGAGCACGACCGCACGTCGCTGCTGTCGCTGGCCTCGTGCATCAGGAGGACCTGTGGCAGCTGTGCCGCGATGAGCGCACCGGAGTCGGCGCCCGCGCCGGCGGCTGGGATATCCGCGGCCGCTGGTCCGTCGTCGTCGCCGGGGCCACGCCGCGGCCCGGGGCGCTGGGACGCGGTCAGACGATTCCGTGGCGCGTGATCGCCAGCCTGATCGCACCGCGCGAACGCCGCGGCGGCTCGCGCTGATCAGCCGCGCTTGGTGAGGTAGCTGCCCCGGCCGGCCATGGCCCGCACCGCGCCGGCCGGGTTCCTCACGCGACTGATTCTCGGACATCACTCGTCGCGGCAGAAGCGCGCATTCCGGCGCATCGCGGCGATGTATAAATATGCAGGCTGAGCAGCCTGTCACCGGTGCAATCGGGGCCTGCGCAGCGACTGCCGACGAGGCGAAGGCCTCTTGTCCCCCCGCACACGTAGCCGCCGTTACGCGCCCTACGGGGAGGACCGTACATTGCAGTATCCAAGGCGAACAGGTCTGGATGTTCTGTGCCCTGCTCCCGGGGCGCCGGCTGCGGGAAGTCATCGTGGCCATGTATCGATCCACGTTGGCCTTCCTGTCAGCTCGTCAGGAGATGTGCTGTGTGAAGTGTCGCATCATCTGGCAGCTCCTGGTCATCAACGTGGATTACCACGATGTAGAGCACTCCGTTTACGGTCCATCCGAGCCAGTCGGCTTCCAGGGGCTGAGGCCTGTACTGGCAGAGGACAGCACCGGCACCGAACTCGGCGGGTCGCGAGATTTTCCCCTGGCAGCCAGCAGCGCGCTGATCCGGCGTCTCATAGCCCGGTGTGTCCGGCTTCTGCCATCCGTATTCAACCTGGTCGTCGACGTCACGCGTACCGGCGCGCTGGCAGTCCGCGCCTGCGGAGCCCGATTCAGAGTCCAGCACGGTCGTCGGCTGGCCGAGAATCTCCTCGGCGATCTGCCGGGTCAGCACGTCGCATGCTGGCCCGGGTCTCGGCCGCGGGACACTGCCGGCCGCAGGTGCCGCACTGCCTGGGGCGTCCGGCGCGCTTACTGTACTGACTGCGTTCGGCGTCGTGCCGCCTGCGCTCGGGCTACTGCTGCACGCTGCCAGTGCCAAAAGGGCAGCGACGGCCGCGGTCACTGCGAGCAGGCGTCGTCCGGCTTTCGATTCTGGTCGTGTCACGGTCTGTCCCTCCGGGTCCGTTCCGGGCGCCGAACGAGCGGGGCTGCCAAAGGAGGCGGCTAGCGTGAGCCGTATCGCGGATGTCGTACTGGACTAGCTGGTGCGGGCTGAGCGTGTCGGGATCGAGAGTCTAGCCTCCGGGATTCAGCATTCACGCGCTGACCGGGATTGACCGTTCTCTTACGACGTTGACCTGCGGCTTCACGCCAGGGATGAGGTCGATGTCGCGATCCGGCGCGCACCCGATGGGTGCGGTGGTTCTGGCTGGATAAGGCTGGCTTGTGACGGCCGGCCACAGCCCGCATGCCGACCCCGGCGGGCGTGCGTGGATGGGAAGACCGTGTGGTATATCCGCGTGGCGCAGGCGGCGAGCCTGGCCCGCGACGGGGATGAGTCGCAGCTTACCGATGTGCTGCTCGACCGAGTGGTCGCAGAGAAGGGTGCGCCGGGCCGCGATCCGGGCCGAGAAGGCTAGAGCGCTGACGTGGGAGCACGTCGACCTCGACGGAGATCTCGATTCAAGGAGATCACGG
>JBOHCG010000857.1:0-2863 GCA_050698735.1 Streptosporangiaceae bacterium
TCCTGCACGTGATGCACGTGCGAGAGCACCCGCGCCGCGGCCACCAGCAGCGCCGCCACGCCGAACAGCGCCCCCCACGCCCGGCTGCGCCACAGCACCAGGGCCGCGATCAGCCCGGCCGCGGCGCTGTGGTCGGATGGGAACCCGTTGTCCTTCGGATGCGGGAACATCGGTTTCAGCGACGGGTCCTGCACGAACGGCCGCGGGTCGGAGTGCAGCTTGCCGCCGATATAGATAAGCGCGATGGTCAGCACGAGCCCGGCCACGGCCGTGGCGCCGAGCCGGACCTTGCCGTCCGGCCAGCTCTCCCCGGCCAGCCAGTACACGGCGATCCCCGCCGCCATGATGAAGAGCAGGTACTGAGCGACGAACACGATCACAGGGTCCACGTGCAGCATTCTCCACCCGGTCGCCGGGCATTCATGCACCGGACGCTTACTCGTAACCTGGAACTGGTACTCGGGCTGGGCACCGGCAGCGTGGCGGGCGCTCTGCACGTTGCGACACGCAGATCATCCAGCTATAAGCGGACTTCAGCCAGCACGTCAGGATGACCAGGACGCGCTGGCCGCCGTTGATCAGAGCTACCGAAAAGCTTTATCAGTGTCAGACGGTTCCTCAGGGACGCCCGATCGGCAGATGATTTTCTTGGGGCACGAGGACCGACGCCTCCGCAGTGCGGCACAGATCGGCGAGCGTCGCGAGCACGGCGAGCCCGATGGTCAGCGCGTCCGCGGGTTCTATCGCCTTTTCGCTGATGAGGCAGTCGAGCGGGTTGCCCTCGGACTTGCCGCCGAGCTGCCGCATCGTCTCGGCGTCGGCGGGATCTTCGTCGAGGCGGTAGAAGTCGGCCGCCGCCCGGAGGAGTGTCTCGGCCAGCGTCTTGCCGCTGGGTTTCAGCGCGCAGTTCAGCTCCGCGAGGGCGGCGTCGAGGCGCGGCCCGAGGTAATCCAGGATGTCCCGGAGCGGGTCGAGGCCCACGACCGCCCACGTCGCATCCACGAGGCAGCAGGCACCTAGCAGGAAGACGGGTGCGTCGTCCTCGGGAAAGCCTCCCTCGACGCCGCCGATGGGCTGGCTTCCGCGACCGCCCGATGCGGCGTACCGGACTTCGGCGTCGACGGCCGGGCCGAGCAGCCGGATGACCTCCGTCACCAAGGGGTCGGTAACCGGGACCCGATCCAGGACCACGGCACGGATCAGGGCCGAGACGGCGGTATCCCAGTGCCCGGGGTCAGCGGCGAAGGCCTCCGGCGAAGGTATCTTGGCCGTCGCGAGCTTCGGGGCCACGGCATACTGCTTCATTCGCGAGCCCTCGAAGAAGCGCTCGCCAGCCGAATCCTCCGCCCAGTTCGGCACCTCCGCGGCTTCCGGCTCGTCCCCGCGCCGCCAGGACCGGCTGACGCCCGCTAGGTGCTCTCTCCTCGCCTCGAACATGCCGCCGAGTTCCTGCGCGGCCCGGGCCAGCTGCTCCAGGGCCCGCCGACCTTCAAGGTCCGCCCGCGACGTCCCGGTACCTTGCCGCCGCGACTTCTTCCGGTTGCTTGCCTTGCCCAATGATCCTCCGTACGGCGCCTTCGATCGTGTCAGAAACTACCCGGTTACGGTCCGCGAGTGACGCTCTGTCGGGCGAACTTGCGCGGATCTGCATTCAAGCTCGCAGAGTGCTCGGCTCCTGCCGAACACTGCGCTCGTGCTCTTCTGGGTCCGGCCAAGCGCGCCCCGGATCCCGCCGGCGATCTGCCGCGCTTGGCGGCGGCTTCGCCACTCATCGGTATCCCTCAAGTTCCGGCGAATTCTCTCTGGGGTGACACACGAAGGCGCTGGTCACAGCAGCTTCCGCAACTCATCGGCAGTCATGCCGACGATGGACAAGATGTTGCGCAAGGTGCCCTTGGGCATGTCCTGGCCAGAGTGGACCGGGACGACCACCGTCCGGCCATCGGGGTGGCGCATGACGTGATGGCTGCCACTGATTCTCGTGACCGTGAATCCGGCATGCTCAAGCGCCTTGACCACCTTGGCCCCTGGTACTGCCGGGATGGCACCCGGGCATCAGGCGACGTTGAGGGTCAGCGTCAGTTCGTCTGGCGGGCCGGTCTCGGCGAGCAGGACCTCCAGGGCCTCACGTAGGTCAGCGATCGCGGCTTCCTGGGTCGGCCCGTCGCCGACCGCGCCGACGCCGGGACGGAGCTGGGCAGAGGCGCACCAGACGCCGTCTTCGTCTTGCTCGACGGCGTAGGGCACATGAACAACGCGGGTCACAGCATATATTGTCGCATACCACGGCCGCGACCAGACCCAGTCCGGTCTCGAGAGCCCGCAATCGGGTCTGCCTGCAGCCACCTGGGCCGTCATGCGCAAGTCTGAACGACAGCTCTGAGTTACCGATGGGTGAGCTGAACGGGGAGACCGAACGCCGCCGACAAGCCCGTGTCGGGATTGTGACATTTCCTCGCGGAGCGACCGTGGTGGCCATGCTGGCTGGCAGCGTGCTTGCCGTCTGTCGCGCCTGGGTTAATCGCCAGCGAGTAAGCACATTTGGCCGAAGATGGCCGTGCCCGCTTCGCGGGCTTGGGTAGCGGCACCAATGGCATCGTCGATGTCGTCGCTGGCCGGGCCAGGGCTATCGCTGTTTCCGCTTCGCCTTTGCATTCGGCGCGCGCATATCGTGCAGCGGGTTCGCGTCAGGGCGCTCCGATCACCATCAGGCAGGGCGTCCAGCAGGTGTCGCTCAGGTACGCGAAGCCGCCGTCCGCGTGGGCGGCGCATCTCACCGGAGACGAGGATGCCGAGCGGGGGTATGCCAGCGAGTTGCTCTCCCGGGCGGATGCCGTCGACGACCGGGAACTGCGACTTGAGG
>JBOHCG010000858.1:0-2857 GCA_050698735.1 Streptosporangiaceae bacterium
GTCAGCGGCCTGCCAGATGATCACAGCCGCGCACACTAACCCGTCTTTTCACCCGGGAGTCGTGGTGGCGGCCCCGGTAGCATCGCCAAGGTTCCGTCATGCCGAGTCAGCAGCGCTCGACCCTGTCAGATGAGTGCGCTCGTCGCAGGCGGTGACGACGCATATTCATGCAATCTGGGATTTAGGCACTCACCAGATCGCAGGCTTCCGCTGTCTTGACCGCAGCTTGAAGGCGAGCGGCAGGCGACCGCAGTGGCATCGCCCGCAGCAGCGAGTCAAGGAAGTCAGCCGCTGCGCTGATCAGGCCTTCATCATCGTTGTTCACGTCGCGAGTGCTCCACCGGGCGACAGCATTGTTGTCAGCAATGGCCAACACCGCTTGGCGGCCAGCGAACATGTTGCTGATGAACGTTCGTAGTTCTCCAGGGGCGGCAAACTCCGCCTCGCGGATCAGGGCTTCAAGCTCTCGCGGCACTGGAACATAAGCCCACACCGACAGTCGGTCGTCGTCCACGTCATACGCAGTCGCGAACATCACCAGGTCAGGGCCTACTCGGAAGGTCCCGACACGTGGGTGGCCGTACTCCATCCACACGTCAAGGTCTGTCGCGTCAGGCAGCGGCAGCCACGGCCGTTCCCCCCGCCTGACAAGGGTGTCCAGGTTCACTCTTTCCATCCTTCCTCATCACCAGTAAAGCACTTATCGAAAGCTTCTTGCATCTCGGGAGGCCAGATGCGCTGCGGCGCTTCCTCGGATGGCCACACCACTTTGCAGTGCTCCGGGTACCTCACCCGTCCACCCCGCCGCACTACAACGAATCCGGCCGCCTCTAGCTTCCGCGTAGACAGGTGTCGTACTCGTATCCTCGCCTTTTCCTTGTCCGTGAGCTCTGCCGGGCTGTTCCTGGCTGCCTGGATGTATGCCGTGGCGTCCCTGGCCGAGACCTGGCCCCAGAACACGGACACGTTGTCTTCGCGCTCTTGGCGCGGGCCGTTCCGGTAGGTCGGCCACGTGAACGTCTGCTGTATGACGACCTCGTCCGCCTGGTCCTCTGCCATGGACGGTCAGCGTAGTCCTGGCCAAGATGCCCCGTCAGGCGCTCTCGCCCCCCCAGATCACGACCGCGAGCAACCTCTTGCAGGGAATGGCAGCCCATCCCTGAAAGCGCTCCCGAGCATCACATCAGCACGCCAGAACGGGCACAGAGCGACGCTAGGCCGACGAGGGTCGGCATCGTTCGACCCGCTCATTCTGTCACGCTTCGTAATCACTCCTTCCCTCTCAGGACCGCTGCTGGATCCGTCGGCAGGACAGGCTGGATAAATTGCATTCCGACGCCCATGCGCCCAAGCGCCCGGACGACCCAACACCATGTCGTTAGGCGGTTTCGGCCGGCTCTGGCCGCGTGACCTGGCGTTTCGTGCCGGTTTGGAAGCTGAAAGGACCCCCTGGTAGGCGTTGAGTGTCTACGTCGCCGCTCACCAAGGAGTCCCGGGGTGCAATCCTGCCTTTCTTCCGCTGATCCCGCAATTGGTTCCGTGCTGTTCCCCGCTGGGGGGATGCCCGGCGGGACTCCGGCGGGGACGCTGACTGTCCGTTCCACTGACCTGCGGGTTCACGGTTCCCGGTCGGTGACCGTGGCCGGAGCGGCACCCGTGACGGGCGAGCTGGCGCTGTTCTCCAGGCCGGTCGTGGAGGCGCCCGCGTTCGTGAAGCGCGACCGCACGGTCCTGGCGGATGCGTGGCTGCCGGACCTGGTCCGCCTCGGGATCCTGGAAGCGCACCTCGGCGACGGCGTGATCGAGAAGACCGTCGCGAAGGCGGAGAAGAACGGCCGGCTCCCGCTCCGGGAGCGCCGCCGGCTGATGTCCTACCCGCTCGCGGTCCGGCTGGTCATCGCGATGACCCTGCTGCCCGCGTCGTACTGCGAGGCGCTGTCCCGGCTCGCGGGGCTGCTCGCCGATGTCCCGTTCGTCCTGGACTGGCATATCCCCACGGAGAAAGTCATCACGCAGTGGCGGCTGCTGATCCCGGCGGACGTGATGGAGGGCATTTTCTGGCAGGCTGCCGGGCCGCTCATCGCCGGTGACGAGCCGTCCGCGGTCCTGCTGGCCGCAATGCCGGTGGACGCGGCGGACGGGATGCTGGTGAACCTGCCGGACACGACGGAGAACCGGGCGTTCTTCGGCTCCACCGGGACCGCGGATGACTCCTCCCCGTTCCCGCAGCTCAGGGTGGTCGCGGTGACTGCCCGGGCGGGCCGCGCGATGCTGGGGGCGATCCTGGGCCAGTCCGGGGCCGGGGAGCAGACCCTGCTGAAACGCCTGGTGAAGCGCCGCCCGGACCTGTTCGCCCGCCGCGCCACCTGCTTCGATCGGAACTTCCCCGGCTATGACCTGATCACCGCGATCCTTCTCGCCGGCGGGCACGTCATCGCCCGGATGAAGGAAGGCATCAGCCTGGATTCCGAGGACGGGCCGGACCGCGGCTGGCTGCCGGACGGATCCCGCCTGAGCTGGCTGAACGCCCCGTCGGGGAAGAAAGAGGACCGGCTGCCGGTCCGCGTGACCGAGCACAACGTCATCATGCCCCGCAGCGACGGGGAGGATGAGGTCTCGGAGACCTGCACCATCATCACCACCCTGCTCGATCATGAGGCCGCCCCCGCTGACCAGGTGCGGGAAGCGTACCTGACCCGGTGGAGCGCATCAGAGACCACGTTCGGGGAGGGCAAGACGACGATCACCGGCGCCGGGAACCGCACCTCCGGCCCGGTGCTGCGCTCGGGGGCCCCGCGGCTGGTCATCCAGGAAGCCTGGGCCTGGCTGGCCGGCACCCAGCTGGTCCGCGCCAGCC
>JBOHCG010000859.1:0-2850 GCA_050698735.1 Streptosporangiaceae bacterium
ACGGCGGGCCGCGGCCCGCGCCGCGGCGGGCGGTCCGGCCGAGAACCGCGGCGGAGAAGCAGTTCTGCGCGCTCGGCCCGGTCGCCGAGGTGTTCATCACCGGCGCCGCCGCGGCCGGGAACACCCGGCTGGGACCGGAGCTGGCCGAGCTGAACACCCTGCGCGCCGCCCACGGCGACGACGCGTTCGCCGCGGCGCTGGACCGGGCGGTCGCGTTCGGCCGGTGGCGCGCCGCCGACGTGCGCTCCATCCTGGCCGCCGGGCCCGGCACCGCCGACCCGCGGCCGGCCGGGGACGCGCTGGTGCTGGAACTGCCTGTCGTCCCGGTCCGGCCGCTGGCCGACTACGCCATCGGCGCCCTGTCATGACCGCGGCCGCGCCGCCGCTGGCCGCCGACCTGGCCGAAGGGCTGCGCCGGCTGAAACTGGCCGCGATGCGCCGGCTGGCCCCCGAGCTGCTGCTCACCGCCAGGACCCAGCGGTGGGCGCCGGAAGAGCTGCTGCGCACCCTGGTCGAGGCCGAGATCGCCGCCCGCGACGCCTCCAACGCCCGCACCCGCCTCAAGGCCGCCGCGTTCCCGGTGACCAAGACCCCCGGCGAATTCGACCTGACCGCCTCCTCGGTGCCGCCGGCCACCGTCGCCTACCTGGCCTCGCTGGAATGGATCACCGCCCGGGAGAACCTGTGCCTGGTCGGCCCGGCCGGCACCGGCAAGAGCCACCTGCTGGTCGCGCTGGGAGGCGCCGCGGTCCGCGCCGGGCACAAGGTCCGCTACTACACCGCCGCCGAGCTCGCCGAGACCCTCTACCGCGGCCTGGCCGACAACTCCGTGGGCCGGGTGATCGACACCCTGCTGCGCAACGACCTCATCCTGATCGACGAGGTCGGGTTCGCGCCGCTGGACGACACCGGCGCGCAGCTGCTGTTCCGCGTCGTCGCGGCCGCCTACGAACGCCGCGCCCTGGGCATCGCCTCCCACTGGCCCTTCGAATCCTGGGGCCGGTTCCTGCCCGAGCACACCACCGCCGTCAGCCTGCTGGACCGGCTGCTGCACCACGCGAATGTCGTGGTCACGGCCGGCGATTCCTACCGCATGCGCGAGGCACGGGCCAAAGGAGGAACCACCTTGAACAAGACCTGATCAACCCGAGGGGCGGGGACTTTTACCTGGCCACCAGCGGGGACAAAAACTTGGCCGTTGACACTCCGTCAGCTCGGCCGCGGCGATCTTCCAATTCGGAAGGAACCTCCGGCCGCCGCCCGAGCATCGCCACGCACTGTTGATCATGGTGCATTTGACATCAGAGACCACGAAGAGCAAATGCTGGTGCTTGCATTCGGGTCCTGATCGTGCTGGAGCCCGCCGTCTTCGATCGCGGACCCGGACATTCTCCTGAAAGCCGATAGTCAGGCGGCGGTGAGCAGGCCTCAGCGCCGCCTCCGGTCCTGGAGTATGCAGTCAGCCCTTAAGCAGCTTGGCCGCATCGAGGCCTGGCTGCGCGCTCCGCATGTGATAGAAGTTGACTGCGTTGCTGATCGGTACGGCTTCGGGCAGCTCAATCAGGCGTTGCCGATCTGGCCCGCGGCTGAACGAGAACATCGTAGGAGTGAGGTACCCGACGCCATGAGCGGTGTACGTGGGATCCATGATCCTCAGGTAATTCTCAGGCCGCTTGCCCGGAATGGTCTTCGGACGCCTTAGCGTGTATCCGAGGCTCAGAAGGCCGTCGACAGCCGTGCGGATATTCAGGCTGGCGCCAGAGCTCTCAAGCCGCCGGATCGCTTCTTCTATCGCATCGTCCAGGGACGCGGCCAAGTCATGGAGATCCGTGCCCGCCTCGAAGTTGTCGGTGGCGACCGTGACGCTGTCGCCAGCGATGGTGACGTGGACGGTAGAACCTGGCTGCGGACTTAGGTGAATGTGAATCTGCTGCGCCTCGGGCACGATCATGCTCCTTCTAGTCCCCGGGCTTCTTCCCGGCACATGGATCAGGCTACCGCTGGAAGCCCTGGATTACAAAGCACTTGCCAGAGTGGCTCGGCGATCCAACTCACTTGCCAGGTAGACAGGCTGCCTGCCAGGAGGGGTACGACAGTCGCCTCGCCGCTACTCCGGCGTCGCGACAGACGGCGAACGCCCCGCCCGCAGACCCAGACAACTGCCTATGCGCTGAGTAACCAAGTGAGTAACAGCCGCCACCGAATCATGGAGCTGCGCTGACCGGATCGCTGCCCGCAGTTTGTCAGCGGTCTGCTGCCACTCAGGACGCGGGCCGACCGGGCCGGGCCTGGTCAAGCAGCTGGGCCACGGTGACGTCCGAGTCGGGCTGCCTCCGGCGTGGGCCATCGCAAGAAGCTTGCCGAGTTCGATCTGCGCGGCATGCTTGGTCTTGGATGCCTTGCGCAACCTGATCTCCCGGCCGGTGAGCAGGTCGGTTCCGACAGATACCTTTGGCGCGCCAGCATCCGCTCGGCAGTTATTCTATGTGTCCGCTTGAGGTGCTAACGGATACCACGGAGCCGTTCCCCTGATGGCCCTGATTGCACCGCTTGCACGGATAACTCGGTCCACGAACCGGTCCACGGCAAAGCGCCGATCTCCTTCCGCTCTGCTACTGTGCGTAACATCGCTGGGAGCGTCCGGCCCACGGCCGCGCGAGCGAATAGCCGGACTCTGCCTTGAGGCGTGGCACGGTTTATTCTGTTGCTGGCCATGAGAGGAGGCGGGCTGGATGACTGCTGAGTACCCACAGGGTGACGAGCCGTTGATTCCCATGCCCGCCCTGTCGCTCCCCGCTCTGCGCCAGGCGGTCGCCGCGGTCGCGCCGTCCCGGCTGCCGGAGTTCTTCC
>JBOHCG010000860.1:0-2850 GCA_050698735.1 Streptosporangiaceae bacterium
CCTTTCTATTGGGCGGGGAAGTCGTTGTCCGGCAGGCGCGCCGAAGCGAAGAATGCTATTTCATTACAATTGTGTAATACGCGGACGACGGAATTAATTTGGGACTTTTAGATAATCCTCCCGGCTCTTCTTGCAGCGGAGGCAGCCCGGCCGGCGGGGTGTCTTCTGGGCTGCGCTCGGCTGCTGGTGAGGCGCCGGGCTGTGGCGCTGCCTCCTGGACGGCGGCGAGGATCGTAGCAGCACGCTGCTCTAGCGCCTCGGCGTACGGCTGCGGGGCCGACGTCTTGCGTGCGTCTGGGCTTCTCCGGATGGCGTCCCGGAGCCGGGACAGTTCCTCCGGTGTCAGCAGGGTGGCGGCGCGGCACGCGGCGTGCGCTGCCTCGTTCCAGGTTTCGTGATGCGCGTACAAGGTGGCCGTGCTCAGCGCGGGCAGCAGTGCTCGCGCAAGTGCTGCCGACGAGGCGGCAGCCGCGCGGGCAAGCAGCCGCTTCCATGTCTCGCCGTGGTGCAGTTCGCTGGTGAGGAGGCCAACGATCTGCTCCAGCTGGGTGCTTGCCTGGTCGGTGCCTGGTTCGACTTGGCCGCCTGCCTCGGCTAGGTCTTCCAGTCGCTGCGCGAGCGCGTCGACCATAGTGGTGAGTACTTGGTGTCCGCCCGCGAACATGAGGGGAGCGCCTTGACGGACTGCGGGCGGCTCCCGCCAGTCTGCTGCCTGGAATCGGGACATGCGGGGCAGCCGGAGGATTGCTAGGAGCAAGGTCGTGGCGGCCACCGGGTCGGCCTGCGTGAGTTCGGCGAAGCAGGTTCCGACCGTGTAGCGCTCGCCTTCGACGTCTTGCTGGAGGTTGCCAGACAGCTCGAGGATGGCGCTGCCGGTCATCGGCGTGGGCGTGCGGCGAGTCTCCTCGTACTGCCAGGGCGCGATGCCGACTGCGATGGCGAGGCCTGGGTCTTTCCTGGCGATTGCGGGCAGGACGCGGGTCAGGTGCCGGATCGCCTTCATCCCCCATGCGTGCAGCGCGCCCTGGGTGATGACAGCGGCGACGACCGGGGCAACTGCCGCTGGATTAGTCGCGGCGGCCAGGGCCAGCAGACGCGCGGCCGGGTCTGCCAGCAAGGTCCTTTTCTGGTCGTCCGGGTCCTTCAGCGCCACGGTCATGCAGTCCGCAGCCGCAACTGCGGTCCAGGGGTACCCCGGGACGCCGGCAGCGGTGTTCCGGGGGCCCTCGGCGCGAACAGGCAGTTGCGCGGCGGCCACGGCCAGGTCCACGTCGTCTGCCTCCCTGGCCTGCTGGGCCAGGTCGCACGTCAGGGCGTCGATACAGCACATGGCTTCGCGGCGGCGGTTGCGCTCTGCGGCAGCGGCCAGCAGGAAAGCCAGCAGCCTTGCCTCGTTCCGGCCCCAGCGCCCGGCCGGGTCGGAGGCGGCTCCAGTTGCAGCGGCGGCCAGCGGCGCCAGGTCCGTGACGTCGTTCACCTGCACCGCAGCAACGCGCGCGGACTCCCCCGCAGCCAGCGGGTGCCCGCTTTCCTTGCTGGCCAGGCGCAGCGCGAGGTGCCAGAAGTCGCGGCGCGACGGGTCGGCCGTCCATGCGTCGCCCAGGCGGTATTCCAGGCTCGGGCGTACCGTCATGGCAAGGTTGGGGTCATCGTCTAGGACGTCGGCGAGGCTGCCGGGCTGTCCGAGATCACCGAGGGCAAGCATCGCGACGGCGTAGTCGAACAGCACCGGGTGGGCGAACCCCGTCGGGGCGTCAACTCTCCCTGGGCGGGCGGGGGCCTGGCGCATCACGCCGCTACGGTGAAGGTCAGTCAGTGCCTCGCCGGTGGCCTCGGCTGGCAGGTCCAGTGAGCTGACCGCCTGCCGGCCGCCTGCGAGCATCTGACGAACGAGCGCGCGCAGGGTGCGGGTCCTGTCCCATGCCGCAGGGACCTGCCCCACGCGCCTTCGCCAGTACTCGGCGAGCAGCTCAGCCCTGGTGTGAACCTGCAGGATGCTGGCGTCGCCGTCGGACAGGAGCTGCCCGGCAATATCCAGGTTGAACGGATTGGCGAGCAGGTCGCGGAGCCGGGGACTCGCGTCGTCCAACAGGCCCGCCAGGCTCGGGCTCGCCGCGCGCAGGACTTCCAGCTCCCCGTCAGCCAGGTCGCCCACCAGCAGGTGCCGCACACCGCCAAGCTCGGGGTCGGCCGCTGCCGTCTCAACCAGGGTACCGCGGAACATGCCTTTCCACTTCGAGCTGTTCTTCAGGTCGAACGAGCGGATCGTCGCCACTACCTGCCATCGCGTCCCGGACAGCTCTGCCGCCAGGGACGGAAGCCAGTCCGGTGCCTCAGGCCCGCGGGCCTGGTCAATGCCATCGATCAGCAGCAGCCCGGGCCGCTGGCCGGTCCACCCGGCCAGCACTCCGCCCCGGGAAATAAAGCTGCCTGCCCGCGGGAAGCTAACCTCGCACTGTGCGTCGGGACCAGCCGCCAGCCCGGCGCTCACGAGGCCGTCCGGAGGATCTCTCATAGGCCGCTCCCTCACGACTCCTGGTTTCCCGTGCACTACAGAAATCGGGTTTTCGGGGCCTTTTTTCGCGTGGCACCCAGAAAAAGGTGCTGGTGAGGCAAAATAACGCGGTTGTTGCAGGAGGTCCGGTTACCTCCGGCGGCCCTTCATGTACCTCACGCGGGCCGGCCGTGTACCTGGCGCGAAACGACGCCGGTCAGCGCCCTGATGTACCTGGCCGCGAGCAGCCGGCGGCCGGCGCGGCGGGAAGGGGTCACGCCCGGCGTACCGCACGCGGCCCCGCAGGCACGACACGAAGACGGCGCGGCCGGGGCGGCATCGGCTGCCGTCCCGGC
>JBOHCG010000861.1:0-2847 GCA_050698735.1 Streptosporangiaceae bacterium
GATACCGGCCCGTCACCGGCACGGCACGCCGGCCGCCGCCATGCCCGGACAACAAGAACTACGCAAAGTAACCATAGAGGGGAACCGCCCATCCAGGCCTAAATGCCTAAACCCCGAGGCATTGGGTACGGGCGGCGGTGAGCATGTAGATAACCAGTTGGCGGCGGCGGCGGGCATGGTATTGATTCGCGCACTGGCTGCACCGGTTGATCCTGTAACCACGGCTACTGCGCTTATCGGCATGCCAGAATTCAGGTGTCAGCGGCTTCCACTCGCCGCATTCAAGGCACAAGCACTTACCGTTATTGACCCTTGCGGTCAGCCTGCACGTCTTGTAAGGCTTGCTCCGGCGCGCCCTGGTGCACGTCTTGCACCAAGAATCGAAGCCGTCTGCGTTGCGGCGATTCTTGTGCCAGCAGTCCGTCGTCAGCGGCTTGACTTCACCGCACTTAGGACATCTGCGCGAGGGCCACGCCTGCGCTGACATCGTGACCGGGCACTCGAGCTGCGCGGCCAGGGCGGCGACCGGGTCCGGATCGGTCACGCGATCTCGATCCCGGGTTCCGGCTCGGGCCTCGGGATGAGCCCGAAGGTCAGCACCGACAGCAACCACTGCCGGTAAGCGGCGTCGGCCCGCTCGATCTCCTCCGGGGTCGTCATGCGGCGGGTTGTCATCCGGCCTCCAATTCGGGCTCGGGCTCACGGCAGCCAGGGCGCGGGCCGGTGAGGCGGCCGCGGCCGCCAGGTCCCCAGCGGCGCTCCTCCAGCTCGGCATGGGTCGGCGCATTCGCCAGGCGCCGGGTGAAATCAGCCCACCGCCGCGCCTCCTCTGCCTCGACGTCGTCGCGGGCGGCCTCGTAGCCGCCGCGCCATCCCGCCTCGTACATCTCCCGGGCCAGCTGATTGCGATAACGGGTCTCGGCCTCGGCCAGTTCAGCCGCCCCGATCGCGTCGGCGGGCGTCACGGTCCCGCCCCGGGTTCCGGCTCGGCCTCCAGCCCCGCTTCCGGGGCGCGCAGTTCGGAGCAATCCCGGAAGCACAGCGGGTAGGTGATCTCGCCGTCGTCCTCCGCGGCCAGCTCCGGGGCCTGCACGCAGATTTCCCACTCGCCAGGACCGCAGATGCTGGCCACCCAGCCGGGCAGCCACGGCCAGGCAGCGCGGTCCCCGCGTTCCTGCCCGATGGTCAGCGGGTAGCGGACCTCAACCCCGGAGTCCCCGGCCAGCCCGGCCGCCTCGGCGGGCGTCACAGCCCGATCTCCGCTTCAGGCTCGGCCTCGGTCTCGGGTGCTGCCTGCGCCTCGGCCTTGCAGATCGGGCAGCGGCGGCCTGCGCCGTGCTGCTTGAGCGGCCGCTCCCGGGACCGGCCGCCAGGCTCGACCGAGGCCAGCCGCCAGGTTCCCCCCGCCTCGCGCTGGACCTGGGTCAGCCGCGCGCCGTGCCCGGCCCGCCCCGTCAGAACCGCGGCAATGAGAGGACGCCGCATACTCTCAGGCCGTGAGCAGTGATGGTGCGACAGCGGCTGACCGCCAGCGAGGGCGGCGGCGTGCGATGAATCCCGGCCGCCGGCGACGTCTGTGTCAGGGCCGGCCGAAATGAGCGTGCGAACCACAGAAAGGCGCCAGCCGTGACGCAGCCCGCCAGCAGCCAGGCCACAGACCTCATGAACTACCTGACCAAGCAGCGCGCGCACGTGCTGGGCATCTTGGAGAACCTGCCCGAGGAGGCGATGCGCCGCCCCGTGCTGCCGACCGGCTGGACCTGCGCCGGGCTGGTCCAGCACCTGGCACTGGACGTCGAACGGTTCTGGTTCCGCCAGGTCATGACCGGCGAGCAGGTCGAGCCGGACGAGTTCGGCGACGACGGCTGGCAGGTGCGCCCCGAGGTAGCCGCCCCGGCCGTGCTGGACCTGTACCGGCGGGAGATAGCGCTGGCCGACAAGATCATCACCGCCACCTCGCCGGACGCCCCGCCCGCCTGGTGGCCGGACTTCTTCGCGCCCGGCTTCCACCTGGACAACCTGCGGCAGGTCCTGCTGCACGTAATCGCCGAGACCGCCTGCCACGCCGGCCACCTGGACGCCGCCCGTGAACTCATCGACGGGCAGACCTGGCTCATCCTCACCTGACACAACGGGCCAGCCCGCCGCCCCCCCGGCAGGCAGCGGCCCGCACCCCAAACCGGGACACGACACCACCCGCGCGGTGACCTGCAAACTCAGAAACAACCCGGGCGAGAGTTCAGCCAACTCACGGCCGAACACCCCAAACCGGACCCTCAGAAATCCCGAACCCTCGGGCTTCCCCGTGTAATGACCGGCGTGCTTGTACCGCGGCGCGTCCGGAGCCGGCTTGTAGGGAGGATCGAAGTGGAGGGTGTAAACGGCGCCCAGGCGGCCGGCATCGCACCCGCACGGGTCCGCCTCCGGCTCGCGGAAGTTGTCGCCGGGTTCCGGGACGGCCAGCCATGCAGGGGCGTCGGCGCCCGGTTCGGCCAGCACGCCATACGGCGTCCGGGCAGGCTCGGCGGCGGTCATAATCCCGCCTCCGCCTCCGCCTCCGCCTCGGCGGGCTGGACAGCCGCCGCGCGGGCAAGCGCGGCGGCCTGGTAGTCGGTCACGAACCGCTCGAAGGCGGCCAGGGCGGCCGCCTCGCCGGCGTCAGTCATCGCCGCCTACCCGGGTCAGCTCGCCCGGGCGCACGCCGCCGTGGCCGTTCACGTGGCCGATCCCGCCGGGCACCGGGCCCGCGCCGGCGCCCTGCGGGGCGAGGGACGGGGCCGTGTCCCAGCGCGGCAGCCCGATAGCCAGGGGCACGGGCAGCGGGCGGCGGCCGAGCCGGTACAGCAG
>JBOHCG010000862.1:0-2847 GCA_050698735.1 Streptosporangiaceae bacterium
CCTGCTCTACAGCCCGCGCAACAAGATCCTCGCGACCTCGCTTCTCATCGAGGCGTTCCTCTACGAGGAGCAGACCCGCCGCGGCGTCAGCATCCGCCATTGGGACGAGTTCGCCGACGTGAGCGACCATTGCACCATCTGCCACAAGTGCGCGAGCCCCTGTCCGGTAGACATCGACTTCGGCGACGTGTCGATGGCCATGCGCGACCTGCTGCGGCGGATGGGCAAGAAGCGGTTCAACCCCGGCACGGCAGCCTCGATGTTCTTCCTCAATGCCACTCGCCCGGAGACCATTCGCCTCACGCGCAAGCTGATGATCGATTGGGGCTACAAGGCGCAGCGGGCCGCTCACGGGGTGCTGAAAGGCGTGGCCAGGGCGCAGACGCGCCGACCGCCGGCCACCACGGGCAAGCCGCCGGTGCGCGAGCAGGTGGTTCACTTCGTCAACAAGCGGATGCCGGGCGGCCTGCCCAAGAAGACCGCGCGCGCGTTGCTCGATATCGAGAACGCGGCCTACGTGCCGATCATCCGCAACCCGGCCGCGACCAGCAGCGACACCGAGGCGGTGTTCTACTTCCCGGGCTGCGGCTCGGAGCGGCTTTTCTCGCAAGTGGGGATCGCCACCCAGGCGATGCTGTGGCACGTCGGGGTGCAGACCGTGCTGCCGCCGGGGTATCTCTGCTGTGGCTACCCGCAGCGGGGCGCGGGACAGTTCGACCGCGCGGATAAGATCACGACGGACAATCGCGTGCTCTTCCACCGCGTCGCGAACACTCTGAACTATCTCGACATCCGCACCGTCGTCGTGAGCTGCGGGACCTGCTACGACCAGTTGCAGGGATACAAGTTCGAGGAGATCTTCCCCGGCTCGCGCATCATCGACATCCACGAGTATCTGATGGAGAAGGGTGTGCGGCTGGAGGGGGTGACGGGCGCGCGCTACATGTACCACGATCCCTGCCACTCGCCGATGAAGAGCTACGATCCGCTGAAAGTCGTCAACTCGCTGATGAACGACTCGCGTAACGGCCGCATCGAGAAGAACGACCGCTGCTGCGGCGAATCGGGAACACTGGCCATCACCCGCCCGGACGTGTCGACCCAGGTGCGCTTCCGCAAAGAGGAGGAGGTCCGCGCGGGCGCGGAGAAGCTACGCGCCGCGGGCGCCGGACAGGTCAAGATCCTGACCTCCTGCCCGTCCTGCCTGCAGGGCTTGAAGCGCTACAACGACGATGCCGACGTCGACGCCGACTACATCGTCGTTGAGATCGCGAGGCACGTACTCGGCGACAACTGGATGCCCGAATACGTGGCGCGGGCGAACAACGGCGGCATCGAGCGGGTGCTCGTCTAGCTAACGACGATCGAGATCGGGAGGCTGAGTGACGGCCTTTGGCCGTACCTGCTTGCTCACTGCCGACGGGCGCCTGCGTGCCCGTTGCAGACCGTCAGGGATGACTGCTACGCACCACCGGATCGGCAGGGCGGAGCGGCCGCACCTCGCGGACATGCTCCTTTACCTGGGTGTAGCCGCCGGCGTAACCGGCCGCACGGATCTCATCGAACAGCCGTGTCGCGCTGAGCCTCGGATACTCGCTCAGCCGCACCCGATGGCCAAGCTCACCGAAAATGAGGTTCGCAAACTGACCGAGGAATTTCACGGCCCCCAGGCATTGGGACCATTGACGTGGCTGGTCGGGCCGCTTTCATCGTCCTTGTTGTGAAATGAGACGTCGACACCGCCGTTGCCCTATTTTGAAAGGTTCCGCTTTTACCCGATACCTAAGCAGGAAAACGGCCAGCAGGAAATCGAAGGCCTAAAGTACGAGAACACCGCGTGGCGGCACGGGGAAGAAGCGCTGAATCCCTTCCACGACGAGGTCGGCTATATGCTCTGGGACAAGAAGCGCGGCCAGGTCAAGCGCGCGGTGGTGTTCGGACGCGGCATCGCGATTCTCGCGGGCGGTGACGCCAAGCCCCGCGACAAGAAGATCAAGTTCACCGCGAAAGCGGGTGACCCGAACTACGGCATCCTCCAGAACAAGTACTTGTCCGAGCGCGCCGAGCTGAAGCGCTTCGAAAGCACGTTCGCGTTCAACGACGACGGCACCTTCAGCTACGAGCAGACCCTAGTCCTGAAACTTGCAGCATTGGGCGGCAAGGAAATGGACCACACGGACAGGAACACGCTGCACCTGGTGAAACGCTTTCACCCGAGCAGCGAACTTGCCACGATCGGGGCTTAACGCGCCCCATTCGGCCGTGATCTCATTCGCTGGATCCTGAGGAACCGCAAGCGGCTGCGTCAGTGCTGGGGGCCGCGCTCCGCCACGCGTACCGCGGTCTGTCTGGACGCGGCAAGGCCGAAGGCGCTGATGCAGAGGTACGCGACCATCGGCACCGCATAGGCCGTCCGCAGGCCGGCAGCGTCGGCGACGTGACCGACCAGCAGTGGCAGCACCGCACCGCCGACGATCGCCATGCAGAGCAGCCCCGAGGTCGCGGCGCTCGAGGCGGACGAGCGCTCGAGCGTCAGCGTGAAGATCACGGGGAACATGATCGAGTTGAAGAGGCCCACCGAGAGAGCCGCCCAGCCGGCGAGCGCTCCCGGGGCATGGCTGATCGCGATACAGAGCACGGCGGCGACCAGTGCGTTGGTCGCGAGCAGCGTCGAGGCGCGCAGGCGCGTCAGAAGCGCGCTGCCGATGAACCGGCCGACCATCGCACCTCCCCAGTAGAGGCTCACCCATTTGCCGGCCTGCTCGAGCGGAATGCCGAAGACATCGGACCGATGCAGGAAGTTGGTCATCGTGCTGCCGATCGAGACCTCCGAGCCGACGTAGAGGA
>JBOHCG010000863.1:0-2845 GCA_050698735.1 Streptosporangiaceae bacterium
TGGTCCCGCAGCCACTGCACCGCGGCGCCGGTGACCGCGATCGATCCCTCAAGCGCGAACGTGGCGGGCTGGCTGCCGAGCTTGAAGCACACCGTGGTGAGCAGGCCGCTGGCCGATCGGATGATGTCCGTGCCGGTGTTGAGCAGCAGGAAGCTGCCCGTGCCGTAGGTGTTCTTCGCCTCGCCAGGAGCGAAGCACGCCTGCCCGGCCATGGCGGCCTGCTGGTCGCCGAGGGCGCCGGTGATCGGCACCTCGCCGCCGAACGGGCCTTCCGGCGTGGTCACTCCGTAGGAGTCGGGCGCGGCCGACGGCATGATCCGCGGCAGCATCCGGCGCGGCACGTCGAAGAAGCCGAGCAGCTCGTCGTCCCAGTCCAGGGTGGCCAGGCTCATCAGCATGGTGCGGCTGGCGTTGGTGACGTCGGTGACGTGGACGCCGCCGGAAGGGCCGCCGGTGAGGTTCCACAGCAGCCAGGTGTCGATCGTGCCGAAGATCGCGTCCCCGGCCTCCGCCTCGGCGCGCAGGCCGTCGACGTGCTCGAGCATCCACCGCAGCTTGCCGCCGGAGAAATAGGTCGCCGGGGGCAGGCCGGCCTTGTGCCTTATCACGTCACCTCGGCCATCTTTTTGAAGCGCAGCCGCGATCCGGTCGGTCCTGGTGTCCTGCCACACGATCGC
The DNA here is from genome assembly GCA_050698735.1 of Streptosporangiaceae bacterium. GTDB lineage: Bacteria > Actinomycetota > Actinomycetes > Streptosporangiales > Streptosporangiaceae > Palsa-504. The sequence continues at coordinate 678 of JBOHCG010000863.1, forward strand.
GTTGCCGTACGGACGCCCTGTACGCCGGTTCCACACCACCGTTGTCTCGCGCTGGTTGGTGAGGCCGAGCGCGCCGAGGTCGGCCGCCTGCAGCCCGCGGGCGGCCAGCACGGTCTTGACGACGGCGTTGGTCCGTTCCCAGATCTCGATCGGGTTGTGCTCTACCCAGCCGGGGCGTGGCAGCACCTGCGTGTGCTCGAGCTGATGCCTGGCCACCTCGGCGCCGGAATGATCGAAGAGCATGAACCTCGTGCTCGTGGTGCCCTGATCGATCGCGCCGATGAAATCAGCCATTGTCACTCCGTTCATCCCCGGCTCAACCCGGCCGCTAGGGATTGCGGGTAGGTTGATGATGTACATACTGTAGGGCTAGGACTGCGGGGACATATGGGGGACGCGTGATGGCGAGTAACGGCTGCGTGCTGGACGCTCGTGACCGCGAGACGACGCTTGGGCGGCTGGCGGCCGAACGGTTCGACGTGCTGATCATCGGCGGCGGGATCACCGGGGCGGGAGCCGCCCTCGATGCCGCGTCGCGGGGCCTTCGGGTCGCTCTTGTCGAGGCGCGCGACCTGGCCGTCGGCACCTCGAGCCGGTCGAGCAAGCTGATCCACGGCGGGCTTCGGTACCTGGAGCAGCTCGACTTCAAGTTGGTCTACGAGGCGCTGCGGGAGCGCGACCTGCTCGTCTCCCGGCTCGCCCCGCACCTGGTCACGCCGGTGCCCTTCCTCTTCCCGCTGTACCGGAAGGTGGTCGAGCGGCCGTATGTCGGGGCCGGCCTGGCGCTGTACGACGCGATGGAGGGAACCCGCAGGCCGGTCCCCCATCACCGGCACCTGTCCGCTCGCGGGGCGCTTAAGCGGGCCCCGGCCCTGTCGCCGGACCGGCTCGCCGGGGCGATGCTCTACTACGACGCGCAGGTCGACGACGCACGGTACACGCTGGCCGTGGCCCGGACCGCGGCGGCGCACGGCGCGGTGGTCGCGACCAGGGCCAGCGCGGTGGGGATCCTGCGCGGCGGCGACGGCGCCCGGGTGACCGGGGCGCGGGTACGCGACGAGGAGACCGGGCACGAGGTCACCGTAACGGCGCACAGCGTGGTGATCTGCGCGGGGGTATGGACCGACCTGGTGCACGAGCTGGCCGGGGTGCGGGCGGGCTACCGGGTGCGGATGTCCAAGGGCGTGCACATCGTGGTGCCGCGCGAGGCGGTCGAGGCGGCCACCGGGATGATCGTGCGGACCGAGAAGAGCGTGCTGTTCTTCATCCCGTGGGGGAAGCGCTGGATTGTCGGCACCACCGACACCGACTGGTCCGGCGACCGGGACGAGCCCGTCGCGACGGAGGAGGACATCGACTACATCCTGGCCGCGGCGAACCGGGTACTGGCGCGGCCGCTCACACGCGCCGACGTCATCGCGGTGTACGCCGGGCTGCGGCCGCTGGTGGCCGTGGCGGCCAAGGAGTCCAAGCCCACCACCAAGCTGTCCAGGGAGCACGCGGTCGACGTGCCGGTGCCCGGGCTGGCCAGCATCGCCGGCGGCAAGTTCACCACCTACCGGCTGATGGCCCGCGACGTGGTGGACGCCGCGGTGGCGGACTTCGGTTCCGATCGCGGGGTGCCCGCGTCGGTGACCGACCAGGTGCCGCTGCTCGGCGCGGACGGCCTGGCCGCCGTCCGGGCCTCGGCGGGCCGGCTCGCCGAGGACTACCGGGTAGATCGCGAGGTGGTCGAGCATCTGCTCGGCCGGTACGGGACGCTCACGGCCGAGGTGCTTGACCTGGTGCGGGCCGACCCCGCACTGGGCCGCCCGCTGACACCCGGCTACCCGTACCTGCGCGCGGAGGTCGCGTACGCGGTCACCCACGAGGCCGCGCTGCACGTGGACGACGTGCTGCGGCGGCGGACCCGGCTGTTCATCGAGGCGGCGGACTCCGGTGCCGCGGCGGCGGCCGACGTGAGCCTGATCATGGGCCGCCTGCTCGGCTGGAGCCGGCGCAGGCGGGCCGCGGAAACCAGCCGCTACCTGAACCTGGTCGTGGCCGAGCAGGCAATGCTCATCGACGGCGCCGCCGCAGTGGGCGCGGCCGCGGTGTGAGGGATGGGAACCCAGGGGCCGCGGCGGCTGCTGCTGACCTTCCGGCTCGACAGCGAGCAGCGGCAGCGG
>JBOHCG010000864.1:0-2840 GCA_050698735.1 Streptosporangiaceae bacterium
CCCTCCGGCCGTGCCGTACCTCCGCGTCGGCCGCGGCGGTCGACATCGCGGCGATCTGGTCCCGGCGCTGCTGCAGCACGCCGCCGGCGCCGAGCACCTCGTCGATCCGCCGCCACAGCCGCGCCGACCCGAGCCGGCGCCCGCTTTCGGAGTCGAACAGGGTGCTGCGGCCGATCCCGACGGCCCGGGCGAGCTCGGTCTGGCTGAACCCGGCTTTCTCCCGACGCCGGACCAGCTCCTCCCCCAGCTCCGCCCGGGCCTGCCGCACCGCGTCCATTCCGCCGGGGTCCGGGCCGGGCCGCTCAGCGCCGGCCGCGGCCGTCATGGCCGTCCCGCCGTCCGGCCTGGCGGGGCGGAGCTCCTGTCCTGGCATGACTGACAGGCGCTGAGTTTCCATCCCAGGGCCCCTTCCCCTCTGGCCGCCCGTAACGCTGTGTAGTACTGGCAGCACACACGTACATAGTGGTCGCTGTACCTTCACAGGTTCACCCACGAACCGCTAGAATTGCAAGTGCTGTGCAATTTCATATGAAAGTGAGACGCAAGCAAGCCGTGACCGTTGCGCAACTGACGGGAAACCCCTGAATGTCCTATGCTGCCGGGCATGTCGTTCATTCGGACTGGCCGCCGGACGGGGCCGCCGCCGAAGCGATGCCGCTGATGGCCGCCGGGCCTACGGTCGCGCGCCTGCAGCTGGGCGCCGAGCTGCGCCGCCTCCGTTACGCCGCGGGCATCACCGGCGATGCCGCGGCCGAGAAGATCCATGGCTCAGCTGCGAAGATCTCCCGCCTGGAAGGCGGGCAGAGCCCTGTCCAGGACCGGGACCTGGCCGCCCTGCTGAGCCTGTACGGCACGGCCGGCAAGGCCGCCCAGGAACGGCTCGGCGAGCTGGCCCGCCTGTCCCGCGACGACGACTGGTGGGCACCGCTGGCCGACCTGGTCACCGCCCCCGCCCGGCACCACCTCAACCTGGAGGCCGAGGCCGCCGAGATCTGGGTCTACGAGCCGCAGGCCGTCCCGCCGCTGCTGCAGACCCACGCCTACACCCAGGCCCTGGCCGCCCTCAACCAGTACGACATGCGCTGGCGCGGCGGCCTGGGCCCCCGCGTCATGGCGCGCCGCCGCGGGGTGCTCCGCCTGGCCAGCCCCCCGAAGATCTGGGCCCTGATCCAGTACTCCGCGCTGATCCGCAACCCGTCCGATGACCCGAAGGTCATGCGCGAGCAGCTGGCCTCCCTGCTGACCGACTCGGCCAAGCCCGGCATCGCCCTGCAGGTCGTGCCGGACGACACCCACCAGGTCCTTTCGGCCCCCGGCCCGTTCGCGCTGCTGCGGTTCGCCCAGCCCGACGTCCCCACCCACGTGTTCCGGGAGACGCTGACCGCGATCACCTGCACCCGGGAGCCCTCCGAGGTGGACCGCCACCACGAGGTCTTCGACACCCTGGCTGTCGCGGCCCTCGCGCCGGCCCCCGACAGCAGGGCCCTGATCCAGGAGCTCCTGGCCGGCCTCCCGGGAGGCCGGCCCGAGTGATCAGCGCCAGGGAAACCTGACCCGCCATGCCCCGGCGGCGGCGCATCCTGGACGGCTCGGCCACCTCGGCGGGCATCTACGACTACCTGCTCGGCGGCAACAGCTGGCGGCTGGCCGACCAGCACGCGGCCGGCGCCCTGGTCCGGGCCAAGCCCCGCATCGGCCCGAACATCCGCGCCAACCGCCGGGCCATGCGCCGCATGGTCCAGTTCGCCGCCGCCCGGGGCATCACCCAGTTCCTGGACATCGGCAGCGGCCTGCCCTCCATGGACAACACCCAGGAGATCGCCCAGGCCGCCAACCCGGCCGCCCGCGTCGTCTCGGTCGACAACGACCCCCGGGTGGCCGCGCACGCCCGCGCCCTGGTCACGGGCACTCCGCAGGGCCGCGCCGACTACGTCACCGCCGACCTGGCCAGCCCGGCCGAGATCCTGGAACGCGCCGCCCGCACCCTGGACATGACCCGGCCGCTGGCAATCATCCTGTTCGCGGTCCTGCAGTTCATCCCGGACGACGACGAGGCCTACCAGATCGTCAAGACCCTCACCGGCGCCCTGCCGCCCGGCGGCATGCTGGCCCTGTCCCACCCGGCCAGCGACCTGCTGCCCGCCGAGTCAGCCGCCGGCGCCTCGGTGTACGAGCAGGCCACCGGCCTCGTCCAGGCCAACCGCGCCCTGGCCCAGGTCACCCGGTTCTTCGACGGCCTCGCCCTGATCTCCCCCGGAGTGGTCCGGCTCAACCTGTGGCGGCCCGACGCCCTCGAGGACCCCGCCGAGCTGATCTCCTCCTACACCGGAGCGGGAATCCGCAGGTGAGAGCCGCGACACGCCGGCCCGCCGCAACAGCCGCACCGTGTCAAGCCGGCCGGCGAAGATGATGTCCAGTCCGGCTAGCAACCACGAACGCCAGGAGGTACTGCCAGCCCCATAACACGCGGAAGGCCCCCGGAAGGGGGCCATCACGACAACCACATACCGCTCTCCGGAACCCCGCAACCTAGGTGCCAGCCAACTCGCGGGTTACCGGCCAGATCTGAAGGACCGTGGACACGATAACACGCAGTCGCACGGCTAGGCGAGCATTGCCTCACGGCGACACGCCGGGACTGTCCGCCACGCCGGCGAGCCCCGCCACGCCGGCGAGCCCCGCCACCCCGGCGGCCGAACCAGGCCGCCGGGTCACGCGCGCCCGCCAGCTCCCGCCGCAGCCTGCCGGCATCTCCCCCGCCACGGCCACCGCCGCCGCCCCGGCGGCCCGCCGCACCCTCCCGCTGCCACCGCGGCAGCCGCCGCGAGGCGCCCCGGGAC
>JBOHCG010000865.1:0-2833 GCA_050698735.1 Streptosporangiaceae bacterium
GACGGCAACTAGCGGCAAGCCAGGCTCTTTGCTGGGAGGGCTCGCCCATGAGAGACATCATCAAGGCATATCTGGACCCCCGTTGACCTGGCGGGCAGTGGGTCAGCGGGATGACGGGTGACCCCCGGGTGCGGCTGTCACCGGCAGGCCGGGGGTCACCCCCAAGACCCTGCCCCGTCCGGCACCCACTACCAGGCGGGGCAGGCCAGCGCCGGGCGGCACATCCCCGCTCCCCCGTGCCGCCCGGTCTACCATCGGACTCTCACCCCCTGCTCTCTCTGGCACCGTCAAGAGCAGGGGGTGAGGCTAGACGGCTCGCCCGGCGGTCGCGTTCTGGTCGATTCTTCCGGCACGACGAGCCGGACACCCCCTCACCTCTGGTGGGGGGGTGTTCTCATGCCGGCTAGTCACCCGCTAGCGAAAGTGCCGCGACACGGGGGGTTCCTGGCGGATGACAATCCCGAACGAACGGTGGTGCACGGCCCGTGCATGTCGATCCGGCCGCATGTGGTATGGCGATCGCCAGGACAGGCAACGGGGCCGAGCGCGCGTACCTGGTGGCGGCGAAGGAGCGCCTGCGGGAAGAGCCAGGCTAATGGCCCGTCAAGGGCGGTCACGGCTTGGGCACGTAGCCTTATTTTGTGCCGCTGGTGAACAAAATCCAGCACCTAAGGTTCGTGCCGCGCGGTGGCCTTGGGCGATCGCGCGTCGCGCTCTGCGCGGTGTTCGCCGCGCACGGGTTCATCTATGCGAGCTGGGCGGTCCGGGTGCCCGCCGTCAAGCAGCAGACCGGCGCCTCGCCGGCCGCCCTCGGACTCGCGCTGCTCGGCCTGTCGGCTGGAGCGGTGGCCACGATGCTGATCGCAGGGGCGCTGTGCCAGAGGTTCGGCAACCGGCCGGTCGCGGTGATCTGCTGCGCCCTGCTCTCGGTCACTCTGGTCCTTCCCGCGCTGGCCCGTTCGGCTGTCACCCTCGGGCTGGCGCTGGCCGTGTTCGGCGCCGCGTACGGCGGCCTCAACGTCGCGATGAACAGCATCGCGGTCGATCTGGTGGATGCGCTGGACCGGCCGGTGATGCCGAGCTTCCACGCCGCGTGGAGCTTCGGCGGCCTGGCCGGCGCCGGGATCGGCGGGCTGCTCGCGCTGCACCTCTCCCCGGTCAGACACCTGCTGCTCGTCGCCCTGGCCGGCCTGCTTGTCACCGCGATCGCCGGCCGCGCGCTGCTGTCCGCCGACCCGGCCGAGATTGCCGCCGAGGCCGGCCGCACCGACGCCGATGGCGCCAGCCCGTCCGGCCGACCGCCACGGCAGGTTCCGGCCACGCGCCGTACGCTCGGGACGGTCCAGGCCGTGGGCCTGTTCGGGCTGATCGGCCTATGCGCTGCCTACGACGAGGGCGCGATCGGCGATTGGGGCGCGTTGCATCTGCGGCAGGACCTGGGCGCGAGCGCGGGGCTTGCCGCGGCGGGCTACGCGGCCTTCGCGCTCGCCGAGGCAACCGGGCGGCTTTCCGGTACCGCGCTGCTCGAACGCCTCGGCCGCACCCGCGTGCTGGTGCTGGGCGGCCTCACCGCCTGCGCGGGCATGCTCGTCGCCGCGCTGGCCCCGGACGTCTGGCTGGCGCTGGCCGGGTTCGCCGGCACCGGCCTCGGGCTGGCCAACATGTTCCCCGCCGCCATAACGCGGGCGGGGCTGCTGGCCGGATCGGCCGGCGTCGCCCTCGCCTCGATGCTCGGTTACAGCGGATTCCTGCTCGGGCCGCCCGCCATCGGTTTCCTGGCCAACGAATTCGGGTTGCGGGTCGGGCTGACCACGCTCTCCTTCCTGGCCCTGGTCGCCGCCTTCATCGCCTACCTGTCCCGTGACACCGTCACTATGGTTAGGCTCATGCCCGCAGAAGCTTTCTCCGCGGTCACGCCGGACGGATCGATCGAGGGCTCGTTCATCGGCTCCGGGCCGCCACTGCTGCTGCTGCATGGCGGTCCCGCCATGACGGATTACATGGACATGCTCGGCGCGGAAACAGGCGGCTGGCGATCGATCCGGTACCAGCAGCGAGGGCTGCCTCCGTCCGCGGTACACGGAGCTCTCACCGTCGAAGGCCACGTTGCCGACGCGATCGCCGTCCTGGACTCGCTGCAAATCGGCCGCGCCGTGGTGCTCGGCCACTCCTGGGGCGGCTACCTGGCGCTGCACCTCGCGTTCTCCCATCCCGACCGGATAGCCGGGCTGGTCCTCGTCGACCCGCTCGGCGCGGTTGGCGACGGCGGCGCCGCCGAGACGGGCAAGCATCTGCACGAGCGCCTGCTTCCTGCCGCCGTGCAGCAGTATGCCGAGGTAGAAGCGCGCCTGGAGGGCCTCGATCCCACGGATGCCGACATGCTCGCATCGCTGAGGCTGATCTGGCCGGGGTACTTCGCCGACCCCGCCGCGGCGCCGCCGATCCCGTCCCATATCCGGGTCTCGGTGGCTGGCTACATGGCGACCTTCGCCTCCGTCGCCCAGCACTTTGCGGATGGCTTCGGCGAGAAGCTGCGCGATCTCGGTATTCCCGCCGTCTTCGTGCTCGGGGAGCTCAGCCCCATGCCCGTCAGCCAGGGCCAGCAGACCGCTGCCCTGCTGCCCATCGCCGAGGTGACGGTGGCTCCCGCCGCCGGGCACCTGCCATGGCATGAGGAGCCCGGCTGTGTCGCGGCCGCGCTGAACCGGATCCGCGAGCTGGCGGCCGTCCCGGACGCGCCCTGACTGGCACGGCCCTATCGTCGGGCGCATGACAACACCGGCCGATTGCTATACCTGCGCCCGCGACACCGACGCTAACCAGGCACAGCCCT
>JBOHCG010000866.1:0-2830 GCA_050698735.1 Streptosporangiaceae bacterium
GTCCTCCACACCCGCGGCAGGATCGTCGGCAGGGGCCACGGGAGGATCGTCGGCAGGGGCCGCAGCAGGACCGGTGCTGCCCTATCCGTTCACCACCGGCGCCGGACTCCTCGCGCACACGGCCAGCAGCGGCCTGCCCGTCTCAGGCGTGATGCTGGCGAACGAGAAGGCGCTGGGCCGGACCGCCGACGAGGTGTATGCGGGCCTGGCGGACATCTGGCAGGTCATGCAGGCCTGCGTGGAGCGCGGCTGCGCAACCGACGGCATACTGCCCGGCGGTCTGAAGGTGCAGCGTCGAGCCCCCCGCCTGTTCCGACAGCTCACCTGCGAACGCGACGGCGATGACCCGCTGCGGGCCATGGACTGGGTGACGCTGTACGCGCTGGCCGTCAACGAGGAGAACGCGGCCGGCGGCCGTGTCGTCACCGCGCCGACCAACGGCGCCGCGGGCATCATCCCCGCCGTGCTGCACTACTACGACAGGTTCGTGCCCGGTTCCTCCCCGGCGGGAATGGCGCGTTTCCTGCTGACCGCGGCGGCCATCGGCGTGCTGTTCAAGGAGAACGCGTCGATATCCGGCGCCGAGGTCGGCTGCCAGGGTGAGGTCGGGTCGGCCTGCTCGATGGCGGCAGGGGCGCTGACCGAGGTGCTCGGCGGCACGCCGGAACAGGTGGAGAACGCCGCCGAGATCGGCATCGAGCACAACCTGGGGCTGACCTGCGATCCGATCGGCGGCCTTGTCCAGGTCCCGTGCATCGAGCGAAACGCCGTCGCGTCCATCAACGCGATCGGCGCCGCCCGGATGGCCCTGCGCGGCGACGGCCGCCACTTCGTCTCCCTCGACAAGGCCATCCACACCATGCGCATCACCGGCCGCGACATGCTCGACAAGTACAAGGAGACCTCCCGCGGCGGCCTAGCCGTCAACGTCATCGAGTGCTAAACCGCCGGCCGGTCGTCTCAGATCGGGTAGCGCGTCGGTTCGGTGCTGTAGAGGCGGCCGGAGGGCGTTCTCCAGCGGATGACCGCCGGAGTGGGTTGCCCGACCTGCCACCGCAGATTCTGCTTGAGGCGATGATGATGCCTGCACTTCGGGCCGCCGTTACACATACACGTTCGGCCACCTGCTTCAAAGGGCGTATTATGCTCGAAATCACATTGTGAAGCAGGTCTTCGGCAGGTCGGGGCGGTACACGTGGTGTGGCGGACCTCGGTCAGATGGCGGAGCAGGACGCCGGGGTCGTGACCGGCGGCCTCGTGCCGGTGATCACACTCATCGGTCGCGACCGGGCCGATGGTGATCACCAGGTCCCGTTGTCCCGGGATGCCGGTGGATAGCCGCCAGGTCCCGTAGCCGCCCGGCGGGCCGTGGTCATCAGTGGCGGTGATAGAGAACTCCTGTCCGTCAGGGCCGCCGGGCGGGTCGTGACCACCGGGCGGACCCGCGCCGGGCCGGCCCGGTTTCCGCTGTTTCGCCCGGGGTTTTCTGGTGCCTTGTGGTGCTGGCCTGGCGCAGCCATGGCCGATGGCGTGGCCGTCGGCGTCCGTGACCGTGACGCACCACGTGGTCTTCGGGTTCCCGGCGGCGGCGCGGGCCAGGTCGCGGGCCAGCCACGGGTCGATGGGACCCAGCGCGCCGGCCTCGCCTGGCCGGTCGGCCAGGCCGAGCGCGGTCATCAGCGGGACGGTGAGATTCAGCCGGGCCGCGAACCCCGCCGGGAACGGGCCGCCCGGGAACGGGCCGGCCGGCGGCCGGTAGTCCCACGGGTTCGCGGGCGGCGCCTGCCCGCTCGGCGACTCGGGTGACGGGGCAGCAGGGCGGGAGTCTATGCCGAGCAGTATGTCCAGGTAGGCACGGGAACGCAGCACGTCCATGTCGCCGTCCAGGCCAGCGGCCCGCAGCTCCTTCGCCCAGGCCGTAATCCGCTGGTCCGCAGCCAGCACCTCAGCCGAAGGCAGCTCCCGGCCGGCCAGGCCAGCGTTCCCCGAGCCCTCCATCCACCGCTCCACCCGGGTTTTCCTCGCCGCCTCCTCGCGCCGCTTCTTCGCCTTCCCCGGGGCGACTTCCATGACGGCGCGGGCGATCGCGGCCCGCAGTCCTGGCCGGGTCAGCCGGGCGGCCCGGCCCAGGACCAGTTTTTCGGCCGCGGCCGCCTCGCCGGGGTCCAGGGCGCTGGTGGCCTGGGAGATGATGTCGGCCTTGGCCTGGCTGAGGATTCCGTCCCACAGCGCGGCCATCGTGCCGGGCAGCCGGGCGGCCATGTCGTAGGCCAGGCCCAGCAGCTCCTCGGCGGCGGCCCGGGACTCCCCCAGCGCGCACGACAGCTCATCGACCGCGAACTCATCCCACGCCTCCGGCATCTGCCCGGCGGCTCTCTCCGGACCCGCGGAGTCCTCCGGCGCGGCGTCTCCAGCGGGATCCGGCTTGGCGGAGCCCTCCGGCCCGGCGTCCTCGGCGGGGTCGCGCGGGGCGCAGCCCTCCGACGCGGCGTCCTTGCCGCAGACCGGCGGAGGCGAGCCTCCCGCCGCGGCGGCTTTCCCGGAGTCCGGTACGGAGGTCTGCGGGGCGCAGGCCTCGGCTGGGCGGCGGCGGATCAGTTCCGCGATGGCGGCCAGCTTGCGGGCCGCGGCGTGCGCCTCGGTCCGCGCCCAGGCGCAGATCACCCCGACGATCTCATCGTCGGTCGCGCCGGGGTAGCGGTCGCCGGGGCCGGCCACGGCGTCGGCGAACTCTGCCAGCACCGCGCAGCCCGGCGCGGTATCCAGCGCGAACCCGGACCCGAACGCGGCCGCCGGGCTGGCATGCTCACCCGGGAACGACGCCGCCGAC
>JBOHCG010000867.1:0-2828 GCA_050698735.1 Streptosporangiaceae bacterium
CTGCTGGCCGGTGTGCAGCGCCGACCAGTCGGCGAGCCCGGTGGCAACCGCCGGCACGCTGCCCGCGATCCCGGTGCCGATCAGCACCCAAGAGGCGCGATCCGAGCCGCGGAACAGGTCGAGCAGCACCGCCGACGTCCAGCAGCCCAGCGGCAGCCTGACCAGCGCCGGATGGGCCGGCTGGCCGAACGGCACGCCGTGCAGCGCGTCGGTGCGCGGCCCGGCGGGCAGCGCCCGCACCACGCTGTCGGATAGCCAGTGGACGGGGGGGTCGAGCACGTGGGCGCGCTCGACCCGCTCAGCGATGGCCGCGGGACGCCAGGCCCGTGACGCCTTGCGCCCCTTGCGGGCCCGCCGGGAGCTAACCAGAGATTGCCGCACACCCAGTGCCTACCCGCCCGGGCGGGCGCCCTATCTCCCCCCGAACGCGGAATCTCCGGACACAGCGAGCTCGTCGACGTCGCCATCACCTGGGCCGGCGGGCACCAGACCACCGGGCGGGCCGTCCGCCCCGTCGCCCGCCTGGACCAGCTGTCGTACTACCCCGCCCTCATCGCCCGCGTCACCGAACTCGCCGAGGCGGGCCGCAGCAGCCGCCAGATCGCCGGCGCCCTCAACGCCGAGGGATTCCGCCCGCCCAAGCGGACCCTCCAGTTCAACGACGGGCAGGTCCGCACCCTGATCACCAAGCACGGCATCCGCCCTCAGCCCAAAGGCCGCCCAGCGGTGCTCACGAGCCTGGAGCCCGGCCAGCGCTCAGTCCCCGGCCTCGCCGCCGAACTCGGCATGCCCACCGCCACCATCTACAACTGGATCTACCGCGGCTGGATCACCGCCCGCCACGCCCCCGGAAGCCGGTGCTGGATCATCACCGTCGACGACCAGCAGATACGCCAGCTACGCGAGCGAAGGGCACGCCCGCCCGGCTATTACACCCGAGCCCGCTGGGCCCCGCCGGAACCCGGACCAGACCGCCACGAAGGAGCACGGCAATGAGAAGAAAACACAGCTTGACCGGTACCAGCGGTGGCCTATCTCGATTTGCTATCTCTCGGCATACAGGACGGCGATCTCGCGGGCCGGGTATGCCTGGTGGTCCAGGAGGGTAGTCAGTACCCGCATCCGGGTGGTCTTGGTCCGGCCGCTGCGGGTCACGGCGGTGACGGTGAAGGTGACCAGCCGGGCGGTGGTGTCCGGGAGCCGTTCCGCGCGGGGATCGCCTGCTTCCTTCCGGCGCCGGGTCCGCATGCCGTCTGATTCGTGCAGCATGACCAGCTCGGAGCCGTCGGGCAGGGTGCGGATGGTCTTAAAGGGGACGGATCTCGCGCTGTTCTTGATGCGCCAGGCCAGGTCCGCGCCGGCGGCGGAGAACCGGATCCAGCGGCGCATGGAGAAGAAGCCGCGGTCGGCGAGGTTGAGGATGCCGGGGCGGAAGCTGTCTTCGAGCTGGTCGGCCAGGGCGTTCTCGCCGTCGTGGTAGCCGCCGATCGCGGCGCTGATCCAGCGGAAGGTCGCGGTGCGGACGTGCGCGGTGACCCGAAGCAGCGGGCGGGCGCCGTCCGCGGGGGTGCCGAACCCGTCTTCGAGCACATCGTTCCTCGCCAGCTCCATCATGGTGCCGTCGATCGCGGTGACCTCCAGGCCCTTCCACAGCAGGCCGATCCCGAGGTCCGCGTCCGCGACAGCCGCGTCCAGCTCGAACAGGCGCTGCATGACCTGCTCGCCGAGCAGCTTCCTGGCCTGGGAGAACGCGCTGCCTGACGGGATCTCCGCGCCCGGCACGGACCGCAGGCCGGGCAGCCCGAACGCCGTCGCCAGCACCGTGTCATAGCCGGCGCCGGGGAACAGGCACGCGACTAGCACGCAGATCACGGTCATCTTCGCCGTCAGCACCCGGTCGTATTTATGGCCCGGCGGCGCCTCCCGCAGCGCGCGGGCGATCACGTCCTCGGCGAACAGCTCTTCCAGCAGGCCCTGCCGGTCCAGTTCCGCCAGCCACTCGGTCCAGAACCCCGGCCCGGACACGATCCGGGCGGCCATCCCCGCAGCCTCGGATTCATCTTCTTCCGGCGGCGCGGGCGGAATGGACGCAGCCGCGATGGCCATGGCCAACTTGGCAGGCAACAAAGCTCCAGGTGGGCGGAAAGGGTGTCGACAACCCAGTTCCTACCAGGAGCTTTGTTCTATCTCAGGGACCATCGCATCCCGTCACGCCGCCGCGATCAACATGCCGCCAGACCGTGACCAGCCCATGACCAGCCCTCAGAAAAACGGACACCACACCCCACAGGTCCGGAAACTTTAGGGCAGTGCGATTGATCCGCTTGGTATGCTTGTCTCCAGAATTGTACGAACTTTTGCGGTTCCGATTCCTTCAGAATGACAAATCCGGGCATTTGCCAACCTCCTTAGTCAGTTAGCCCGCCAGCCACTTAACCCTTCCAATTGATCGTGCAGGAATGACCATGGAAGGCGCAAGAGGGAGCCGCGCGAGCATGCGTAAAACGCGAATCCCGTGCCGCGCCTGTCACGAAAAAACGACCCCGGACACGCCGAAGGGGCACCTCAAGACGCGAGAGTACCCCTACAGGCTCAGCAGCAGTTCAGCTAACGAGGCTTTCACCGTCGCCGTGAACGCCTTAGCTGTTCAGGATGCTGAATAAGCCTCCCTCTGACCCGTGAACCAGTATATGTACTGCTTTTTCGCCACCAAAGGCACATCCAGGAACTAAAGGAGGCAATAATGGCCGCCACGGACATCACCCTGTGCAGGAGATGCCACGTGAAGCTCCGGCCCCACTTTCAACCACACCTCTACCGCAGTTTGC
>JBOHCG010000868.1:0-2821 GCA_050698735.1 Streptosporangiaceae bacterium
GACTACCTGGTCCTCGGCAAGGGCTCGCAGTCCGGCCTCGCCTCGGCGAGCCTGCTGCTGTACTTCGCCGTGACCTACACGATCCAGCGGGTCATCCAGCAGGCCCGCGCGCAGCGGATCGTGGGCACCGGCCAGGACACCGGCGCCCACGTCGGCTCACACTAGTCGCCTGCGTCACCGCAGCCGGGGAGCAGCACCGGGCCGACGCCCGCAATCGCCTGGGCTCCCGCCTTGGCCAGCAGGGCCTGCGCCGCCACCTGACCGCTTTCCCCGGTACGGGCCATCCGCGCCGCGATCAGCCCGGTCACGATCGGCGTGGAGAACGACGTGCCGCTCCACTTCGCCATGCCGTAGAAGTGCCTGATGACGCCCTTGTAGGGTGCCCACTCGCACTCGTACGTACCGTCGGCGTAGGCGTTGATGAGGTCCCGGCCTGGCGCGTAGACATCGACCCAGGAGCCGTAGTTGCTGAAGTTCGCCCGGCTGTGCCAGTCGCCCGCGAGCGCGCCGACCGACACCATGGTCGGGAACGCGGCCGGCCAACTGGGGGTGTCGGTGCCGTCGTTTCCCGCCGCGACGACGCACGCCACGCCGGGGTCCTGGCCGAGCGTCTGGATCCAGGCCCCGACGCCCTGCAGCGGGAGGCCCTTCCGGGTCAGCGTCGAGATCGTCAGGTGAATGATGTCGGCGCCATAGCCCAGCGCGTCGTTGAGCTTCGGCACGAAGGACGACTCAAGCGCGCTGCCGGCGATATCGAAGACGTTCGCGACGTAGATGTCCGCCGCCGGAGCCATGCACCGGACCACCCCGGCCACGAACGTGCCGTGCCCGGCGTATACCGGGATGAATCCGCCCGTCCACGGCCTGTCGTCCTTGTCGCCGTCGACGCCGTTCAGCCACGAGTGAGTCTGCGTCGCGCCGTCGAGCAGGCCGGTGTCGGCGATCCAGATCCGCACCCCGGATCCGCCGTTGTCGCAGCAGACGCCCGGATAAGGCTCGATGCCGTCGTAGACCTCCTGTGGCTCGGTAGCCGGGCAGGGACCCATGTCGCCGCCGCAGACCGTGACCACCTGATTGGGCGTCGCGACGGCCACGCCGTGTTCCTCGTCGATGGCGGCGAGGATCTCCGGCACGCATGGCTGCTCGCCATCGGAGTGCACATGACCGGCCGCGGCGCATTCGTCGATGCTGTGAGGTGACCTTTTCGCGGGCGTCACGTTGTCTCCGCCGGACGTGTCAGGGACGAGTTCCACGAGGACGATGTCTCCGATGAACGGCTTGAGCTCGCGATGCTTCGGCCCGAGCCTGAAACGCTTCCTGAGCAGGCCGAGGACCTCAGGCAGGTCACGCTGGCGGACGAGTAGCTGATCCTGTGCGTACATGTAGCTGACGCCGGCCGAATACTTCTGCCCGGGCTCGCGCGGGGCGGTCACGTAGTCGACGGGTGTCCCATTAGCCTCGAACTCCGAGATGATGTAGTTGACCTGATCCCGGATCTTGGGATCGAGCTCCTGTTCACGACTGTTCCGAACTGGCATGGTTCCCTCCCCGAGCTGATGGCCCGAGCCGACCTCGGGCTCTGCTCGCGAGTCCGCGGGTTCCCGCCAGCCCGCGGACTCGGATGCCTGTACGGAGCGCAGGTTTGCCCCGATTAATACATAGACCCGCGCAAATAGTGCGAACTAAGATCGGTTCGTGGCCGGGGGGCTCGCGCGGTTACAGCAGGGGGGTGCGTGACATGGAGGATCTCACCACCCTGGCCTTGTCCCGCCCAAGCGAGGCGCTCACCCGAGCCCGCGCGGTGCTGGCCGGCCGGCCGGGTCCGCACGAGGCCTCCGTGGCCCATCAGGCGGCGGCGATCGTGCTGCGCGAGTTCGGCGATGTCAAGGCCGCGGTCCGTGAGCTGCACCTGGCGCTGCGCCTGGCGCGTCGCAGCGGCCTGCCGGATCGCGAGGCCGAGGTGCTGGCCAGCCTGGGCGTGGCGCTCGTCTACGCGGGCCGGCCAACGCCCGGGCTGGCCGCGTTCGAGGCGGCCCTGCAGCGATCCAGCGGCGTGGTGGCCGCGAGGGTGCTGGTGCGGCGCGGGATCGTCCTGGTCAACCTGGGCCTGTACCGGGCGGCCCTGGACGACCTGCGGTCGGTGACGGTGCTGCGGCGCGCCGGGGATACGCTGTACACCGCCCGCGCGCTCAATGCCCGCGCCATGGCCTACACGGCGCTCGGGGCGACCAGCAGGGCCGACGCCGATTTCGTCGCCGCCGGGCAGCTGTTCTCCGAGGTCGGCCAAGAGCTCGAGGCACTGTACGCGGTCGGCAACCGCGCGCTGCCGGCCTTCGCCTCTGGAGATCTCCCGGCCGCCCTCTCCTTCCTCGACGCGGTCATCCCGAGCTACCGGCGGCTGAAGGTACCGGCCATATCGCCACGCATCGACCGGTGCGCCGTATTGCTCGCGGCCGGGCTGTCCGCCGACGCGCTGGCCGAGGCGCACGACGCGGTGCGGGAGATGGACGAACTACGCGGCCGGTACACCAAGAAGGCCGAACTCCTGCTGATGGCCTCCAACTGCGCGCTGGCCGCGGCCGAGCCCGCCACCGCCCAGGACTGGGCGCTAGGCGCCTACCGCCTGTTCGGGTCCCTGCAAAGTACCTGGTGGCAAGCCCATGCGGCGCGGCTGCTCGTGCAGGCACGCTACGCGGCAGGCCCGGCCACGGCCAGGTTGCTGAGCCAGGCCAACCAGGCGGCCGCCCGGCTGGACGTCCTGGGTTCCGCCGACGCGGCGCAGGCACACCTGCTGGCCGGGCGGATCGCCCTTGACCTCGGC
>JBOHCG010000869.1:0-2807 GCA_050698735.1 Streptosporangiaceae bacterium
CTTCCTCAGGAAAGAACTCGATCGTGCCTTCGAGGCCGTTCCCCGTGCGCAGCGCCGCGACCATGGCGAAATAGTCGAGATCGGTGTCGAATACGGTGGCTTCGCGGCCGAGCATGGTGTCCATTCAGGGGTCCTCGGCCCAACGCCAGGGACTTAAGGCATGCCGGCTTCGATGAGGCTGTGACCTGGTATTTTGCGGTGGTTTGGAGACGGGCGGGGCTCCTGGTAAGGGTGTGGGTGTCGAAGTCCATCCCTGTGCCAAGGAGCCCTTGTGCTTTCTACTCTGCCTGACGTCGCAGTTGCAAACCGGGCAGCAGCGTCCCCGGATGCGGGGACTCCGGCGGGAACGGTCGTGCTCCGGGCTTCTGGCCTGCGGGTTCGCGGTGGCGGGACGATCACGGCGGGGGATCCGGCTCCGCTGGCGGGTGAGATGGCGGTGTTCTGCCGCCCGGTGGTGACCGCACGGGCGGTGGTCCGCCGGGACGGGACGGTGCTGGCGGATGCGTGGCTGCCGGACCTGGTGCGGCTGGGCGAGCTGGAGCGCCACCTCGGCGACGGGGTGATCGAGGCCATCGCAGCCACGGCGCTGGCCAGGGGCCGGCTGAAGCGGCGGGAGCGGCGCAGGTTGATGTCGTATCCGCTGGTCATCCGGCTGATGATCGCGATGGGCCTGATGCCGGGCGCCTGCTATGGCGAAGCGCTGGCCCGCCTCGCGGGCCTGCTCGCGGACGTCCCGTTCGCCCTGGAATGGCATGTCCCGGCGGGGAAGGTGGTCACGGGATGGCGGCTGCTGATCCCGGCGGAGGTGATGGAGGACATCTTCTGGCAGGCGGCCGGGCCGCTGGTCGCCGATGACGAGGCGTCGGCGGTCATGCTCGCCGGGATGACGGTGTGCGCGGCGGACGGGATGCTGGTGAACCTGCCGGACACGCCGGAGAACAGGGCGATGTTCGGGTCGACGGGCACTGCGGATGATTCCGCCCCGTTCCCGCAGCTGCGGGTGGTCGCGCTGACCGCCCGGGCCGGGCGCGCCATGCTCGGGGCGATCCTGGGCTCGTGCCGGGCCGGGGAGCAGGCCCTGCTGAAACGGCTCGCGAAGCGCCGCCCGGACCTGTTCGCGGGCCGCGTGACCTGCTTCGACAGGAATTTCCCCGGTCATGGCCTGATCACCGCGATCCTGGACGCGGCCGGGCACGTCGTCGCCCGCGTCGGGGAGGGCGTGGCGCTGCCGCTGGAGCCCGGCGGCGGCTGGCTGCCCGGCGGATCCCGCCTGAGCTGGCTGAACGCCCCGTCCGGGAAGGAAGAAGACCGGCTCCCGGTCCGGGTCACCGAGCACAGCGCCGTCATGCCCTGCGGGGACGGGACAGAAGAGGTCTCTGAGACCTGCACCGTGATCACCACCCTGCCGGGCCACCAGGCCGCGCCCGCCGGCCGGGTCCGGGACACCTGCCTCACCAGGTGGAGCGCGCCGGAGACCACGTCCGGCGAGGACAAGACGACGATCACCGGCGCCGGGGACCGCACCAGCGGCCCCGTGCTGCGGTCCGGCTCGCCGCGGCTGGTCATCTCCGAAGCCTGGGCCTGGCTGACCGCAACCCAGCTCGTCCGCGCCAGCGCCGCCGCCGCGCTCCGCAGCGGGGAAGCCGCCGCCCGCGCGCTGCGCAGAAAAGACGCCGCCGCGGTGACCGCCGACGAGGAATCCTTCACCGCCTGCCGGCACCACATGATCCGGTCCATGACATCCACCCAGGTCACCGCCACGTCGTCACTAGAAGCGATCGCCGCCGCGGCAGACGCCGCCGCCCGCGCCGCGCTGCGCACCCTGAATATCCCCGGACGGCAGCGGCACTCCAAACGAGCGCAGAAAGCCCGCCCGAAATTCGTGCACACGTCCGCGACCAAGAAGACCGTCACGGGAAAACCCCAGGTCATCGTATACGCGCCCGGCTTCTCCTAGCCCCGGCCCCGGACGTCACCCGCCAGGAAGGAGGAACCGCCCCGCGCCAGCGGGACCGCGGACCGTGGAACCGCGCGCCGTCCCCGCCGCGACACGCGGGCCAGATTTATGCCCGCATCCCGATGACGCCATCACCGAAACAGACTCCAAGTCAGAAACAGAACACCAGGATCAACACACCCCGGGATGCTCCAAACACCTAAAGATGACATGCACCGGCTGCGGCCGTTAGCGGCTGAGCAGGGGGCAAGGGCATCCGCCCCGGCGGGAGACCTCCTCAGCTCAGGCGCGTGAAAATGGATGCGGGGAGCATCCATGTCGTGCCGGGCGCCGCCCGCTGCGGGGGGCGCCCGCGGGAGCTTGAGGAGGTCCCGATGTCCATCGTAGGCGGGCTGGATATCCACCGGAAGCAGATCACCTTCGACTACGTCGATACCCAGACCGGGGAGGTGCGGCGCGGGCAGATCTGCCCGGCCGACCGCGAGCACCTGGCCAAGTGGCTGGCCCGGTTCGCCGGGCAGGACGCCCATTTCGCGCTGGAAGGCTGCACCGGGTGGCGGTACGTGGCCGGGGAGATCATCGCGGCGGGGCTGACGCCGCACCTGGCCGACCCGGCCGAGGCCGCGCACCTGCGCGGCCCGAAGCGGCGGGCCAAGACCGACCGGGCCGATGCCCGGCACCAGCGGGTGCTGCTGGAGCAGGGCCGGATCCCGGAGTGCTGGATCCCGCCGTCGCGGGTCCTGGAGTGCCGGGCGCTGCTGGAGACCTACCTGGACCTGCGGGAACAGCGGACCGGGTGGGTGCAGCGGATCCACGCGGTGCTGTCCCGCCACGGCGCCCCGCACATCGG
>JBOHCG010000870.1:0-2796 GCA_050698735.1 Streptosporangiaceae bacterium
GCCAGGATGCGATCCACGTACTCATCCCTGGTCACCGGGCGTGATGGGATCTCGGGCAGCCTGGCCGGGTCCGCCCAGAGATGGTCGATGAAGTTCTCCCTGTGCCCGTTGAGCTCCCCCTGGGACAACGGCAGGACGTTGATGATGTGCGCCCGCCCGGTCAGCGACTGCGCCGCCTGCGGCAGAACCCGAGTACCTCGTGGACCCGGTGAGCACCTAACGCCCTGGCCTGGTGTCCTTGTTGAGCTCAGCCTTGATCGCGTCCAGGATCTCCGGAACGTGCTGGAACTCATCGATGAGAACTGGCCCGGGACCGGAGACGATGAAGCTGGGGTCGCTGGCCGCCGCCGCTCGCGCATCCGGGCGGTCAAGGTCGAGGACGGGCCGGTCAAACTCGGCCGCGAGAGCAGCGAGAGCAGCGAGCAGGGTGCTCTTGCCCACCGTGCGCGGCCCGGTGAGGATCACGACGGGCTCTTCGCGCATGCGCTGAGGGATGACTTCGACGAGTCGGCGAGGGCGCAGCCCGCCAGTTGGCTTCATGCACTTCAGGATGACATGCAAGGCAGCCTGTGAACGACTTTCCGGGCAACTTAGCAGTTCTATGCTGGGAAAGATTACAGCTCGGATCTGGGCAACTTGACGTTCATCACCTGGGAATCCAGACAGGTAAGCCCGCCAGCGAGACCGCGAACTGCCCTGAATGTGCGTGTGAAGACAGTCCGCCATGAACGTGACATAACGACACACTTTGTCGGGCCTGGCTCCCAGGCAACCCGGTGCGGCCAGCCGGCGCATGGACAGGCTCTGCCGCGGACTGCGTGGCTACGCTGGATCAGGCCCGGGCTGGGGGCGCACCACGGCAATATCGGTCGCGGCCAAATGCGGCCATAGTCCCCGGTGCAAACGATAACCACGCAGGCTGGCAGCTCGGCTTCCGCGTGGTGTCTCACGGATCAGACCGGCCGATGGAGTTCGTGCTTGACAGCGCGGCGGATCCATGAAGGTAGCCCCCGATCGCAGGCACCGGCTGCCGGATGCTGACCCCGCTGCTAGCCGCGCGGCGACTCGGGCTGGGGCTGCGCGCTGGTGACGTAGGTCGCCACCTGGCGCACGAACTCCTCAAGGTCGCCCAGGCTCTTCAGTCTGTCGATGACTATCGAGTCGTCGACCTCGATGTAGTCATGCACGAGGACGTTGCGGAACCCGACGGCCTTGCGCATCGAGACGGCCAGCTCGGTTGCGAGGACCCCGTGCGCTCCGAGAAGCCGGACGGCGTCGCCGTTGTCGGCCGGGGGCCCCAGCCTTCTGTTGCGCAGATGTGCTGGGCGACATCGACGCAAGCCTCAATGGCGGTAGCGAAGGTGTACGTCACGCCGCGCAGCCAGATGGGATCCTGACGGCGTTCCTGGCTGGCCCCGGCTTCCTGCCGGAGGACGGAAGTGTCGTCGGCGATGCTGCGGAGCAGCCGCAGGACGCGATCTTCGTCTACCACGGGTTACCGCGCCTGCCGGTGACGCTGGCCGCGAACTCCCGGTGCGCGCGGGTGATGCGCGGGAGCTCGTCGAAGTAAATCTTCCTGGTGGTAGCCTCCCACCGGACCCGGCTGACGGCATCGTCATCGAAGAGCAGCCTGCCGCGTGCCGCCACTCGCCCGGCCAGCTCCAGCGGCGCATGGTCGAGTACCAGGAGGTCCACGCCGGGCGGCATCAGGATGTCGAACGCCTTCGGCGGCTGGCCGCCGAAGTGCGCCGCGATGTCGATGTCCGAATCCGGACGGTCCTGTCCAGAGGCGCGACTGCCATGCAGGTAGGCGAACCGTGCCCCGGCGCGCCTGAGCACGGCAGCGGACTCCGCCACCACCTCCGCTGCCCTGGCTTCATCCACCTCCCCAGTCTGGCAGATTATCGGAAGGCCTGTTTGTTGGCAGCGGCCGCCCTGATGGCCCGGCAGCCGACGGCGAGGGCACCGACCTGCCCTGGGCCGCTTCCGCAGGCGGCTACATGCCAGGGTCTTGAACTGAGTGACCACGCCTTGTGACATCGCTTGGCGCCAGTCACCGCGTGATCCAGGCCCTGTACGGCTGGGACGGCGATCACCTGCACGCCTTCCGGGTCCGCCGCGCGACGTACAGCGACCCGTCGTTCTCGCCCGAGGAGACCCGTGACGAATACGCCATGCGGGTGCTGGCCGCCCTCAACGCCGGAGGCGGCAAGATCACCTACGAGTACGACTTCGGCGCGAGCTGGATCCACGAGATCGCGCTGCAGAAGAAGGCGCCCCGGGAACCCGGCGCCGATTATCTGTTCTGCGTCAGATACAGCGGCAACTCACCGGTCGAGTATCCGGAAGAGGGGATCTGGTACTCCGATGATGGCGAGCCCGTGGAGGCTGGTCCGGCGAAACCCGAACCGTTGGACCTCGCGGCGGTGAACCGCAGGCTCGGTGCCCTGGAGGCAGATTTACCGCTAAGACTCTCCAGCATGCCGCCTGGCCAGACGATGAAACTGAAATCCGTTAGGCTGACGACCCATGGCGGGCAACGGATTCGACGAGACCCTGACCGGCTTCCGCCGCTGGGCGGACATGACGGGACGGAAGCTGAGCGGCGACCCAGAGACCGGCGCCGCGGAACTCAGCATGGTGTTCGACCTGATGCCCGACCACCTGGGGATAGAGGCCCCATCCCGGCTGGCCGCGGGGGACCTTACCCGGCTCTTGCTGGACGTATACCCGCGCAAGGTCACCGTGCTGGACCGAGAGGACACCGCCGGCACCATCGCCGCGTTGCGTGACCTG
>JBOHCG010000871.1:0-2793 GCA_050698735.1 Streptosporangiaceae bacterium
GTTTGACGCAGTGGCGGCACGGGCGCCGGACGTGCTGGCCTCCAGCCTGGCCAACGTCAACCTGGTGCTGCATCCGCCTGGCGCGATCCTGAGTGCCGCCTGGGCAGAGTCGACGTCAGGCGCGTTCACCTTCTACGTGGACGCGATGACAGACGGCGTCGGCCGCGTCATCGACGCCCTCGACGCCGAACGCCGCGCGGTGGCGGCCGTGTTCGGGCACGACCTGCCGCCGCTGGCGCGGGAGATGGCGCTGATCGGGACGGTCCCGCCGCAACTGGCCTGCGCCGGCGACACGGCGGCGGCGATCCGGGCCGGTGAGGCGAACTCCTCGATCGGCGCCCCCGACTCGCTCGCCCACCGCTACTACACCGAGGACTTCCCCTACGCGGTCCGGCCGTTCCAGGCCCTGGCCAGGATCGCGGCGGTGCCGACTCCACTGGCCGACGCGCTGGCGACGGTGGCGGCGGCGCTGCTCGGACCGGATGCGATCGGGCGCGGGCTGGACGCGGACGGGCTCGGCGTCGCCGGGCTGGACCGGGACGGACTGCTGGAGCTGGTGCGCGGATGATCGCAGGGCTGGTGCGTCGATGATCGCAGGGAAGAGGATCGCGATCGTGGGCGGGGACGCTCGCGAGCAGGAGATCACGCGGCTGGCCGTGGCCGCGGGCGCGACCGTGCGCTGCTACGGTTTCCCGTGGCCGGTGCCGGGCGGCATCCCAGGCGCGGTGCTCGCGGCCACGGCGGCCGAGGCGATGCGCGGCGCGGACTGCGCCGTGTTCCCGATCCCCGGCATCGCCGCGGACGGCAGCCTGTACGCGCCGGACGCCGCCGGCCCGATCGTGCCAGACGCCGGGCTGCTCCGGCTGCTGGCGCCTGGTGCGGTGATCGTCCTGGGCCGGGCAGACTCGCGGCTGCGGGCCGCGGCGGCGCAGGCAGGCGCGGCGCTCGGCGAGTACGAGGACGACACCGAGCTGATGCTGCTGCGCGGCCCGGCCATCGTGGAGGGCGTGCTCGCGCTGGCCATCGGCGACACCGAGATCACCATCCACGCGGCGTCCGTCGGCGTGATCGGCTTCGGGAACATCGGCGGCCTGCTGGCCCGCACGTTGCTGGCGCTCGGCGCGCGTGTGCACGTGTTCGCCAGGAATCCGGCGCAGCGGGCCGCCGCGTACGCGGCCGGATGCGAGGCGCATCCGCTCGCCGACCTCCCGGATCTGGCGCCGCGGCTGAGCATGCTGTTCTCCACCGTCCCGGCGCCGGTTGCGGGCGAGCGGGTGCTGTCGGGCCTGCCGCCCTGCTCGCTGGTGGTGGACATCGCGGCGCCGCCGGGCGGCGTCGACCTCGAACTCGCCCGCGCCCTCGGCCACCGGGCCAGGTGGGCGCGCGGCATGGGCCGCCGGGCGCCCGTCACGGTGGGACGCAGCCAGTGGACGGGCATCGCCCGCCGGATCGCCCAGCACTTTGAGGCAGGGCACTTTGAGGCTGAGCACTTTGAGGCAGGGCACTTCGAAGCAGGGCACTTTGCGGCAGGACGCGACGAGAGGAGACACGATGCAGGCTGACCTGGTGCTACAGGGCGGGCGGGTGGTGACGCACGCCGGGGAGTTCCACGGCGGGGTAGCGGTCCGCGGCGGCAGGATCGTCGCGCTCGGCGCCGACGGCGAGCTTCCGCAGGCCGCGCGCGTCATCGACCTCGACGGCCGGGTCCTCATGCCCGGGGTCATCGATCCGCACTGCCATCTGGGCGTCGACTACGACTACGACGACGACATGCGGACCGAGACAGCGGCGGCCGCGGCCGGCGGCGTGACGACCGTGCTGCTGTTCGCGCGCAACCCTGCCGGGTCATACGTCCCGTTCTACTGGGACCGGCGCGAGCGCGGCGAGCGGAACGCCAGCATCGACTTCGGCTTCCACTTCGGCATCCAGCGCGAAGACCACATCCCCGACATCCCGAGGGTCGCGGCGCAGACCGGCGTGCAGTCGTTCAAGTGCCACATGGGCTACGAGCCAGGCAATCCGATCGGCATCGTCTCCTCCACCGACGCCTGGGTGTTCGGCGCGATGCGGGAAGCGGTCAAGCTGCCGCGCGGCGTGGTGTCCGTGCACTGCGAGAACACCGAGCTCGCCTACCTGATGAAGAAGGAGATGATGGCCACGGGCAGGCAGGACCTGCCCGCCTACACCGAGTCGCGCCCGGCCTTCGTCGAGGAGGAGGCCATCGGCCGGATGATCAAACTGGCCGAGATCACCGGCTGCCCGCTCTACATCGTGCACACCAGCGTGGGCGCGGGCCCGCGGATGGCCGCCGAGGCCAGGACCCGCGGCGTGGACGTGACGATGGAAACCTGCCCGCACTACCTGACCCGCACCGCGTACGACCCGGATCTCGGCGCGACCGCGAAGATCTCCCCGCCGCTGCGCGACAAGGAGAACCTGGAGGGGCTCTGGCGAGGCCTGCTTGACGGGATGATCGACACGCTGGGCACCGACCACGTCCCGTTCCGCAAGAACGGCGGCGACCTGTGGTCGGAGAAGCCCGGGGTGGTCAGCTTCGCCTGGGAGCTTCCGCTGATGCTGCACTTCGGCGTGCACCAGCGCGGGCTGCCGCTCACCCAGCTTGTCCGGATGAACTCCTACAACCCGGCCCGCCGGTTCGGTCTGCTTGCCCGCAAGGGCGTGCTCGCCGTCGGCGCCGACGCCGACCTGGTCGTCGTCGACCTGGACGCGGAGAAGACCGTGAAACACGAGGGGAAGGGCACCAGCCTCTACGACGGCTGGACGCTGCGCGGC
>JBOHCG010000872.1:0-2783 GCA_050698735.1 Streptosporangiaceae bacterium
GTCCAACGGCTTGGCCGGCAAGATCAGGTTCCCGGTCGGCAAGCCGCTGATCGCCTAACGACCCACCGCGCGGCGGCCGGCCCCCACAACGCCGGAAGCTGGCAGCCACGCCGGTGACCGGAGACGCGCAGGCGCCCCCGGTGAGACCGGGCGGCGGCGTGAAGCTTGGTTCACGCCCCGCCCGGTCGCGTTGTCTGTGGCCAGCCGACCCTCGCGCCGGCGTGGTCGGGGCGGGCGCCGCGGACGTAGAAACCGACGTTCTGGCCGCTGAAGTTGAGGTGGAAGTACTCGACCGCAAGACCGAGCCCGCGGCCGTACCCGGCCAGCCAGCCGAACCAGTTCTCACCAGGCGGCGGGGCCGCCGGCTCGCCGATCACGCAGCAGGGCAGCAGCACGCAGCCTTGGCCGCCGGCCCTCGCGCTGTCCAGGATCAGGTGGTTGACGCCGTGCGCGTGCAGCGCCACCAGCAGGTCGAAGTCCGCCGCGAGTTCCGCGGAGTACGGCTTGGCGACGTGCCGCACGCAGGCTCCCGCCGGCACCTTCACCTGACGTCCGGTGCCAGGCTCCCGGTACTTCGCGGGCAGCGGCTGGGGTACCGGGTCAATCACGGTGCACTCGAAGCCCTCCCGGTCCA
This sequence comes from Streptosporangiaceae bacterium, assembly GCA_050698735.1. Classification (GTDB taxonomy): domain Bacteria; phylum Actinomycetota; class Actinomycetes; order Streptosporangiales; family Streptosporangiaceae; genus Palsa-504. The sequence continues at coordinate 635 of JBOHCG010000872.1, forward strand.
GCAGATAGCTCAGCATTCCCTTGCCGCCGCCGATATCCGCGACCCGGCACGGCGGGAAGTTCCCGGCGATCCACGCCGCGAGCAGCTCGAACCGGAACTTCTTCATCTTCGCCAGCGCCGCCCCCGACCTGCGCACGCCGGCCGGGACCACAGGCGTCAGCCCCAGTTCCTCCGGCGTAGGAGGCGGCGGATACTTGTGCGCCGGCTGATCATGGGAGTGCAATTGCGGTCCTAGCATCCGGATTTCGCTCGCCACCACGATATGTGTCAAGCCACCCGCATCCAGCCAGGGACCAACCCAAGCACCACCGCCCGTTCGGAAAAATTTAAAAGATTTATGCAGAACGGGCAGTGGCGCGCGGCCCGGCAAGCCCGCCCAGCAGGGTGCGGACCCCTGCCCCGCTGCTTTCGGCCCGGCTGCGGATGGCGTGTCGTGCCCGGTCCGGCAGGCGCGTCGTCAGCGAGCGCGGGCGCGTTGGCCCCGCTACTTCCAGTCGGGGTCGTCGGCGAGCTTTTCGGAGATCCGGTCGTAGAAGCTCTTGCGGCGGAGCGCGGCCTCGATGTCGGTCACGACGCGGGTGAGCGGGTAGGGGATCTCCGCTTCCAGGTCCGCGATCGCGGCCTCGGTGGCCCGCCACTCCGCGGCCAGCTTGCCGATGATCCGCCTGGCCTTGGCGGTCAGGGTGATCCTCCTGGTGCGGGCGTCGGCGCCGGTTGTCGTCCGGACCAGGCCGGCGGCCCGCATCGCCGCCACCTTCTGGCTGGTGGCCGAGTGGGTGCGCTGCACGGACTCGGCAAGCTCGGTGATCGTCATCGGGCCGCGCGCGTGCAGCCTGAGCAGTTCCATCACCATGCTCGTCTTGAGGCCGGTGATCCCCGCCTCCGCGTAGGCCCGGGTGATGTCGGCGTCGATCGCCGCCTGCAGCAGCCGCATCGGCCGCCAGTTGCCCTGCACGGTCGGATCGGCCGACCTGTCCACGGTCACCCGCCCATTCTAACAGAACTTATATAAGCACTGTTCTAACAGGGCTTATACAAGTACTGTTGAATCGGGGCGAGCGGCGGAGACACCTGGGCGAGGGAGCGAGACGATGACGGCACGGGCACGGCGGCTGCTTGCGGACGTCAGCCCGCTGCGCGAGTTCCCCGACTTCCGCCGGCTGTGGGTGGGCACCACGCTGTCCTCGGTCGGCGCGGCGCTGACCATGTTCGCCGTGCCGCTGCAGGTCTACGACATCACCCGCTCGCCGCTGGCGGTCGGCGCGATCGGGGTGGCGCAACTGATCCCCACGATCACCATCGGGCTGCTCGGCGGCGCGATCGCGGACGCCGTGGACCGGCGCAAGCTCATCCTGGTGACCAGCGGCTGCAGCGCGGCGGCCTCGGCCGGGCTCGCCGCGCAGGCATTCGCCGGGCTGCGCTCGATCTGGCTGCTGTACGCCCTGGTCGCGTTTTCGTCCGCGGCCAGCGCGATCAGCGCCCCGGTACGGCGGACGCTGGTCACGAGCCTGCTCCCCGCCGACCGGGTGGCCGCCGGCCTCGCGCTGCAGCGGCTGACCTTCCAGATCATGCTGACCGCGGGCCCGGCGATGGCCGGCCTGATCACCGCGGCGCCGGACCTCGGGCTGCGCGGCTGCTACCTCGTGGACACGGTCAGCTTCGCGTTCTCCATCTACGGCAGGGCCCGGCTGCCCGAGATGCCCAGGCGCTCGGCGGCACGTCCGGGACCGCGCGCGGTCGCCGCCGGGATCCAGTACATCCGCCGCAGCACGGTGCTGGTGGGCGCGTTCCTCGCCGACGTCAACGCGACCATCTTCGGGCTGCCTGTCGCGCTGTTCCCGGCCATCAACGCCGAACGCTTCGGCGGCGACCCGCGCACGCTCGGCCTGTTCACCGCGGCGATCGGGGTCGGCGGGCTGATCAGCGGGGCGCTGTCGGGCCCGGTCGGGCACATCACCCGCCAGGGCCGGGCCATGCTCTGGGCGGTCGCCATCTGGGGCGCCGGCTTCGCCGGGTTCGCGATCGCCAGGACGCTGTGGCTGACGCTCCTCATGCTGGCGATAGCGGGCGCGGCGGACGTGTTCACCGTGGTGTTCCGCGGCACGATCGTCCAGCAGACCACGCCGGAGGAGTTCCGCGGCCGGGTCAC
>JBOHCG010000873.1:0-2777 GCA_050698735.1 Streptosporangiaceae bacterium
GAGCAGCTCCGCCAGCTGCCGGGCGTCGGCCAGCCCGATCCGGCCGGCCTGGGTGAGCTTGCGGCCCTCGCCGAGCCAGGTCATGAACGAGCGGATCTGGCCGGTCAGCTCAGCCTTCCCGGCGGCAGGAGGACTCCGTGCCGGTCGCAGATCCGGCGCAGTTCCTGCCAGGGTGATCACGAATGAAGGTCCATGAACACAAGCATGGGAGCGGCGGCCCAGTCAAGGCACCCGCACAGGCAGCATCGCCGGAACACCGTCCGGGCTCAGGAATCCGGGACCCTACCGGGCGTGCTCGCGTGCATAGGCGGCCCTGGCATCAAGCGATTTGAGCAACGCCCGGACGCTGCGCGCGGTGGCCTTCACGTGCTCATCCATCAGGTTGTGCGCCGCGTCCTGGTCACGCGCCGCCACGGCGCTGGTGGCGGCGGGCAGCGGCTCGTTCCTGGCGTTCGTGTTCGCCGCGATCGTCGGCGTGTTCATGGCGTTCTGCTGGGCGCAACTGTCCGCGGCGTACCCGATCGCGGCCGGTGACTACGCCCTCGTCTGGCTCTCCTTCAAGGGACGGACCTCATGGCTGGCAGGCCCGGTCAGCTTCGTCACCTTCGCGCTGTACGTGGACTTCATCGCCTTCATCCCGGCGGTCATCGCCCTCGGGACCGGCACGTACCTGGCCGTGATTTGGAACGTCAACCTCAAGGTCATTGGCGCCATTTTGATGCTGGTCGCGGTCGGCATCGCGATCTTGAACATCCGGCTGAACGCGAAGATCACGGGTATCTTCCTGGCGATCGAGCTGGCCGCGCTGGCCGTGGTGACAATCCTCGGAATCACGCACGCCAAGAACTGGAGCTCGCTCGTTCATCCGGTGGTGGGCAACTCGCACGGCGGGCTGACATCCGTTTCCTTCACGGCGGTGCTGGCGCTGACCGCGGTGGCCGTGTTCTCCTACAACGGCTATGCCAACGCGGTCAATTTTTCTGAGGAGACGACCGGCTCTAGCAAGCGGATCGCCCGATCACCAACACCCACGCAGTCGGCGTGGCACACGCGGCGATCATCGCCTGGACGGTCAAGCACCATCCGCGGCTGGCCGATGCGTGGCTGCTGCCCGTCGCGGCCGAGACCTGGGACGGCTACCTCAACGACATCAACGGCCAGCACGTCACCCAGCAGGCCTGCATGGATGCCCTGGAGGCAACTAGGTCCGGGCCAGTCGAGGAAGGCTCGGTCGGCGGCGGCACCGGCATGAACTGCTACCAGTTCAAAGGCGGGTCCGGCACCGCCTCGCGGCTCGTCGACTACGCAGGCACCACCTACTCGGTCGGCGTCTTCGTGCAGGCGAATTTCGGCGCACGCGAGGAACTCACCATCGCCGGCCTGCCGGCCGGCCAGCCGGCGTTGGTGCCACGAACCGGTCCACGTGGGTAGTGACCGTTGGTGATGACTGGGCTCAGGAATGTCACAGGCTCCCGGCAAGGTGGACGCCATGCGCAGAAGGGGGCACCATGAGTGTCGTGACGATCGCCGAGGCCTGGCCCGCCGTCGGCCGACCGTTCACCGTCGCCGAGCTGGACCGGATGCCCGATGACGGCCGCCGGTACGAGCTGCTGGACGGCGTGCTCGTCGTGAGCCCCCGGCCGACGACGATTCACCAGGTCGTGGCGGGACGGCTGTGCGGCGTCCTGAGCGGCACCTGCCCCGAAGACCTTTGCGTCGTGCCCGAGCCAGCCGTCGAGCTGGGCCCGCAGACGGAATTCGATCCTGATCTCGTGGTGGTCCGCATGAGACAGATCGGTGGCGCGAAGTTCACCGAGCCGCCGCTGCTCGTCGTGGAGATCCGGTCGCCCAGCACCGTTCTCATCGACCTGAACAGGAAGAAAGCCGCGTACGAGAGGTTCGGCGTCCCCTTGTACTGGATCGTGAACCCGGACCCGCCCCAGCCGGAGCTGACCGTTTTCGAGTTGCGGGACGGTCGTTACGCTCTCGCGGCGAAAGGTCCAGGGCCTTTCACCGCCGACCGTCCCTTCACCGTGACCATGGCCCCGGCCGACCTGACCGGCGGCCTGCGCCACTGACCGGGACACTGCTTGCGGTGGGCCAGCCGTGTGAGCCGTACCGATGAGGTCCTCGCACTGCCAGACCGACGCCCGTCTGGCAGTAGCACAGTCGGTGACGACGACCGAGTGGCTCGACCGCCTCGCCGCGAGCCGCCCGGTGTGAGATGCCCGCGCGGGTCTGTCGCCGGGCCGACCGCGCTGAGGCCCAGTCATTATGGGGGGATGGCGAGGCGAGTCTCAAGCCCGGTGTTCGTCGGTCGGGGCGAGCAGCTGCAAGCGCTGGAGGCGGCTTATGCTCGCGCCGGCGCGGGCGAGGCGGGTGCGGTGTTCGTCGGCGGCGAGTCCGGCGTCGGCAAGACGCGGCTGGTGATGGAGTTCGAGCGGCTGGCGCTGGCGGCCGGGGCGCGCTTCCTGGTGGGCGGATGCGTGGACGTGGGCGGCTCGGAACTTCCCTACGCGCCGCTGCTTGGGGCTTTGCGGACGCTCACGCGCGACACAGAGGCCCGCGTCCTGGCGGAGATGGTTGGCCCGGGTGGCCGGGAGCTGGGACGGCTGTTGCCAGAGCTGGCGGGCGCAGAAGCGAGTATCTGCGTCGTCCACCTGAACGCCCGCGACACCACGTTCGCCTACGCCTCGCGCGCCTGCCAGCCGGACATCGCGCGCCTGAAAGAGCGGATGGGCTGGACCATGCCCTGGCACACGATCCTCGGCGACTGG
>JBOHCG010000874.1:0-2776 GCA_050698735.1 Streptosporangiaceae bacterium
TACCGGCCGGCATTTGATCTGCCCTGGGCCCCGAGGCCTGGCGCATGCTTAAGCCGAGGAAGCACCCTGACCAGCGGAAAGGACTGGATGATGACGAAACGCGAAGGCCGTGTCTACCGCCGCTGCGGATGCGCCGACCCGGCCACCGGGCGGCCTTTGGGGATACGCTGCCCTCGTCTGGCCCGGCGTGGTCACGGTACGTCGTATCTGACCCTCGAACTACCGCCTGATCCGGACGGGCGGCGCCGCCGGATCCGCCGCGGCGGCTACCCCACCCGCCACGCCGCCCGCCAGGCACTCGGCCAGTTGCGCACGCCTGGCCCTGTGGGCAGCACGGCGATCACCACTGGCCAGTGGCTGGGGCACTGGCTGGCGCGGATGCACCCGCCCGGTGCGGCGAGGGAGCCCGACGCCGGGAAGCTATAGTTAGTGCGGCGCCAGGAGGGTGCCACCGGGTCCGCGGGAAGGACTGAGTCCACCTCCGAATCATCGTGAAGTAATGGCTGTGGCCTCTTCCTCGGCCTGAGCAGCGGACCGCAGGCTCAGAGGGAGACGCCATGTCCGATTCGCTTCCGGAGCGCCCCGATCTCGGCCAGTTGCGCCGCCGGGCCAAAGAGCTGCGCGACGCGGCCCGGTCTGGGGATGCGGCCGGTGTTCAGCGGTTCGCCCGCCATCACCCATCGGCACGGTACGAGGCGGTCAGTCTGGCCGCCGCCCAGCTGGTCATCGCCCGCGAGCTGGGTTTCCCGAGCTGGCCCCGGCTCAAAGCGGCCGTCGATGTCGGCGCGGCTTCCGGTCAAGGGGTGCCGGCGTTCGTGGCCGCATCGGTCGAGGGCCGTTTGCGGCAGGCCAGCGACATCTTGCGTGCCGATCCGGGTATCGCCGGCCGCAGCCTGCTCGCCGCGGCCGTACTTGGCGACGCCGATGCGGTACGGGAGATGCTCGCCGCAGGCCCCGCGGCGGCCGTGGCCATCGACGACGAACGCGGCTGGCCGCCGCTGCTGTACGCGTGCTACTCGCGGTGGCATCAGATCGACCCCAGCCGGGCGTCGGGGATGGCCGAGGTGGTTCGCCTCCTGCTCGGCGCCGGCGCCAGCCCGAACACCAATGACGGGGGCCGTCCCCGCTACCGCTCCGCGCTGAAGGGATCGGTGGAGGTCAACAACCCCGGTATCACCAGGGTGCTGCTCGACGCCTGCGCCAACCCCGACCCGGGCCAGCCCATCGGTGAGGCAGTCGGTCATCGCGACCACCGGTGCCTGCGGCTGCTGCTCTCCCACGGCGCCCGGGTGGCGGGAACCTGGGCCATCGGCGCCGCCGTGTACCACGACGATCCCGTGGCGATGTCGCTGCTCCTGGGCACCCTCGAAGCAGGCGCAGGCGGGGCCGCTGGCACGGCGACCGAGGCGCTGCCGGAAGCTGCGGCCGATGCCTCCCTGCCCGTGGTCGCCGCCCTCCTCGACGCCGGAGCCGACCCCAATGCCACCGGTGAAGACGGCGTGTCGGCGCTGTGCCTAGCAGTCCGGGCCGGCAAGGACGACGCCGCAGCACGGCTGCGAGCCCTCGGCGCCGCCGATGACGGCACCGACGCCGATCGGTTCATCGGCGCGTGCCTGAACGCCGACCGCGAGGCAGCCGGGCAGCTTCTCGCTGACCACCCTGACCTGCCAGGTCGGCTGACCGACGAGGACCGGGCAGTGATCGTCGACGCCGCCGCCTTCCGGCCGGCTGACACGCTGGCGCTCATGCTCGACCTCGGCTTCTCCGTCCACGCCCGCAACAGCTTCGGCGAGCAGCCCCTGCACAACGCCGCCTACCACGGGAACGGGGCGGTAGTCCGGCTGCTCCTGGACGCCGGGGCTGACGTCGACGCCCGGGACGACAGATTCGATGCCACGCCGCTGGCCGCCGCCACCGTCGGCAGCGGCGAGCGGTACGGCAAGCCGGGCAACTGGATCGAGACGGTGAGGCTGCTCATCGGGGCCGGCGCCTCCCGGCAGGGCGTGTGGATCTCCGGGAAACCACCCAGCGAGGAGGTCATGGACCTGCTGCGGCGCTATGGCATCACCCCGGACGAGCCAGCCGCCCAGCGGCCCGGCGACCAGACCGAGGAGCCCGCCTCGATCGGCACCGGAGTCATGGCCGATATCGCCCGGCACCTCGAAGCCGCCTACCGTGACCTCGACCTCGACCTGCTCGGATCCCTCCTGCACCCCCAGGTCCACTGGACTGGGCTCTGCGGCAACAGCGCACAGGTCCTCGAGTGGTACCGCGGTCTCGTCGCGGACGGAACCATCGCCACCGTTCGAAGCGTAGAAGTCGACCGCGACGCCGTCGTGCTCGGGCTCACCGTGGCCCAGCAGGCAGAAGGAGCCCGGCCCGCGCCGCCACAGCAGCTCTACCAGGTCTTCACCATCGAGGGCGCCCAGATCATTGACATCCAGGGCTACCCAGACCGCCGCAGCGCACTCGCCCGCACGTGAAGCGCGAGCGTGCGAGGAATACCCCGCAGCTGGCAGGTCACCACCGGTTCTCGTCCCCCGACGGGCACAGCCGCGACGGCGCCGAGCACGTTGCGTAAGTGCCGCTTATGTCGCGCACGATAGGAGGGTCCGCTTCCCGGAACACTGGACGCGCCAACCTCATGGCGGATCGAGCGAGTCTGGTGCTCGAACGCCTGCCGAGGCGGGTCGGCTGGAGGCTCGCTGCCGCGTCTGGCTCCTGGGTCGCTCATCCCTCACCAGCGCGATCGGCGGTCACACCCAGACGCTGCAGC
>JBOHCG010000875.1:0-2771 GCA_050698735.1 Streptosporangiaceae bacterium
CGGCGGGGCTGATCCCGCCGGCCGGCCCGGATGGCCGCTGGCCCGCCGCCGTGGCCGAGCAGATCGCGGCGCGGCGGGACCAGATCGCGGCGGCGGTCGGAGACGACCCGCCGGTCGGCGGGAACCGGGCAGCCGCGCGGCTGGCCGCACGGACCGGGCTGGATGTCCGGAAGCCGGACATCGAGGCGCTGGCCGCGGCCGGGCTGCTGCCGGCGGCGGGGTCCTACAAGGGGTGGCCGCTGTGGAGCTGCCGGGACCTGGACGCGGTCGGCGAGGACCAGGTCGCCGGGGTGGTGGGGGAGCGGCAGGCGTGGCTGGCCGTCAGCGTCGGCAGCCGGGATGCTCCGGCCTACCTCGGCTGGCACCGGCGGGATCTCGAGCGGGCTGCGGCCCGGCGCGGGCTGCGGCCGGGCCCGCTGGACCGGTACGCCCGGGCCGAGCTGGACGCTCTGGCGGCCGATGAGGACCTGGCCGCGGACCGGCTGCTGGTCGCCGCCCAGGCCGCCGGCCACCTGGAAATCCGGCCGACCGACTTCGGTTACCTGGTGGCCGGGGACCTGGCCGTGCCGCGTTCGCATGCCTGCGTTCGGGTCACCCGGCACCGGGAGGTTGACGTGCCGCTGTACCGGGCCGGGGATCTGGACGCGCTGCGGGAGCACCCGGACATCGACTGGGAGGCCGTCCGCGCGGTGCGGGCCGGGGAGCCGTCGCCGCTGCGGCTGCTGGTCCGCCGGCCAGCCGGCCGGGCAGCGGTCATCCGCCGGTGGTGCGCCGAATTCGGTGACCGGCACGGCATTGAGGTGTGGACCTGGTTCCGGGCCGCGACCGGCCAGTGGGAGCTGGACTTCGAGCGGATCCCCGGCGGGCCGTCGGTCAGCGACGTCCAGGCCGCGATCGGCGCGCACCGCTACCTGGCCGCCTGGCAGGACGCGATCGCGGTGGCCACCGAGGCCGGCGCCGCGATCCGCTGGGCCCGGGCCATGCGCGAGCCCGGCGCGGCGGTGATCCTCGACTTCGAGACAACCGATCTTGACGGCTACGCGGTGGAGATCGGCGTCATGGACGCCGCCACCGGCGCCCCGCTGCTGGACACGCTGGTCAACCCCGGCTGCCCGATCTCGGCCGGGGCACGGGCGGTGCACGGGATCTGCGACGCTGACGTCGCCGGTGCCCCGCCGCTGGCCCAGGTGCTGCCCCGGCTGCTCGCGGTGACCAGGGGCCGGACCGTGCTGGCCTACAACGCCGAGTTCGACCATGGCGTCATCGCCCGGCACTCGGGCCGGGACGGGCTCAGCCCCGGGCATCTCGGCGACGCCGGGCGGTGGGCGTGCCTGATGGGCCGCCGGTCGGCGTGGGAGCTGCGCTACCGGTGGCTGCCGCTCGGCGGCGGGCACCGCGCCCTCGGCGACTGCCGGACCGCCTTCGAGCTGCTGTGCGCCATGGCGTCGGGCCCGGCCCGGCAGCCGAAGCGGCGGTGAGCCCGGCCTGAGCGGCCACGCGGTAATCCGGGGCGCCGGGATGCGGGGAACGGTCCCGGGCGCTGCGTGGCACCGGCGGCCCGCAGGGAACGCCGCAGCGCCTGATCGCCCGGGATGCCGCCGGGCCGGGCCGGGAACGCCGGCGGCGCCGGCGTTTCCGGAATGTTCGATCCGGGGAAGTTCATGATCATCCGGGATCCCCGGCTGGTAGTGTTCTGCGATCCAGGAAGGTAGCCGCTCCCCTGTCAAGATGGCTGAATTCCGCGTGGCGGTGTTAGCGACCCGAGCCCTAGGGGTCTCCCGTGACCGATGTACCTCCGCCCGGCCGGGACATGCCGGGGGCGGGATCGCCTGATCAGCTCTCCGGCACGGGTGTCGACAACACGGTGCCGTCGTCGGCCCGGATCTGGAACTACTGGCTGGGCGGCAAGGACAACTACGCGGTCGACCGGGCGGCGGGCGATGAGTACCTGCAGATATTCCCCGGTATCGCCGCGGTCGCCCGCACGTCCCGGGCGTTCTTGACCCGGGCGGTCCGCTACCTGGCCGGCGAGGCGGGGATCCGGCAGTTCCTGGACGTCGGCACCGGCCTGCCCACCGCGGATAACACCCATGAGGTGGCCCAGAAGGCGGCGCCGGAAAGCCGGATCGTGTACGCCGACAACGATCCCCTGGTGCTCGCGCATGCCCGCGCGCTGCTGACCAGCAGCCCTGAGGGTGCGTGCGAGTTCCTCGACGCTGATCTGCGGGATCCGGCCGGGATCCTGGGCGCGGCCGCGGGCCTGCTGGACTTCACCGGGCCGGTCGCGCTGTTGCTGATGGGGGTCATGGGCCACTTCACCGACCAGGAGGCCTACCCGATCGTGCACGGCCTGCTGGCCGGCCTGCCGGCGGGCAGTTACCTGGCACTGTATGACGGCGCCGACACCAACGAGGCGTTCAACGCGGCGCAGCGCGGCTACAACGAGAGCGGCGCGGTGCCGTACTACCTGCGCAGCCCCGGGCAGTTCGCCCGGTTCTTCGAGGGCCTGGAGCTGGTCGAGCCCGGCGTCGTCCCGGTGCCGCACTGGCGGCCGGACCCGGACGACGGCCCGGCCGAGATCTACTCCTACTGCGGGCTGGGCCGCAAGCCGTGGTGATCCGGCCGGGCTCGCCGAGCGCGCGGTGACGCTGACTGGCGTCCAGTTCCGGGCAGCGGGCCAGGAGAACCGGGCGGGTGCGGCGCTCACCGTGACGCGGCCCGGCGGCCAGGGCTGGGGTGGGCCGACCGGGCGGCGGCAGGGACCGCGGCCC
>JBOHCG010000876.1:0-2768 GCA_050698735.1 Streptosporangiaceae bacterium
CCGGCCACCACCACGACAACCCGGGCACCACCAGGCCCCGCCGACACCATCGGCGGGGCCTTTCCCGTCACCCGTCATGCCCACCCAGCATGGCGCGGACATGCCCAACCAGCGCGTCGCGGAACACCTGGTCGTGCTGGCCGCGGCGGCGGGCGGCGTCGGCTTCGGCTGTGAGGCGGAGGGCGGCGAGGCGGGCGTCGCAGGCGGCGGAGCGGACCTGGCGGAGTTCGTCGCCGACGTATTGCGGTGCCCAGGCGGTTTCGAGCGGGTAGGTGTCGCGCAGGTGCAGCAGGATGCCGTCGGGCAGGCCGCGGACGTCGGGCCCTGTAGTTGGGCCGAGGGCGGCGAGGGCCTCGTGCCAGGCGGCCAACTGGTCCGGGGCGGCGGTGACGGGTTCGGGGCCGATCGGGTCGGCGGGGTCGTCGTAGCCGGAGAGTTCCCGCCAGGCGCCGATGGAGCTGGCGCGGCGCTGCCAGTCCAGCCGGTCCAGCGGGTGGCCGGGCACCGGGCCGAGCGCGGTCACCGCCCAGGAGATGGCGGCGTCGGCGGCGTGCTCGCCGATACGGTCCTTGCGGGCGTCCATCAGGGCGGCGATCTGGGCCACGTAGGCGCGGCGGTCGGGGTCGGCGATGGCGGGGACCTGCGCCGACCACGAGCCTGCCGGGAGCGGGACGAGGGAGCCGGTGCGGTGCCGGAGCCTGGTGTCGATGACGCTGGCGAGGTCGCGGGCTCCGGCCAGGTCCCGCTCGGCGATCGCGGCGGCCAGGGCTCCCCCGGCGTCCAGGCCGGACAGTTCGACAGCGCGCAGCGTCCGCCACAGCCATTTCGCCTGGTGACCGGGCTCGTGGTGAGAGCCGGGTGGCAGGCTGGCCGCGAGCAGGTCCTTGTAGTGCTGCTGGCGGGCGGGGCTGGTCTCGGCGGTCCAGATCGCATTGAGCAGGGCCAGGTGGTCGGCGTTGGCCAGCGCGAGCTGCCGGGTCTGGGAAGCGGACACGAGCTGGCCGTCCCGGTCCAGGACACTAGAAAGGACGGCGAGCGCATCTGCGGTCCGGCTCGCCGCCGCGCTGGGTTCGCCGATTGGGTTGGTGGTGATCTGGTCGTAGCGGGCCAGTTCGGGGGCCGGGCGCGGGCCAGGCGCGGGGTCGGCGAGCTTCGGCGACTTGGTAAACACGTAGGCCATGTTGACGGTGGTGCCGCGGGTCAGGGCGACATAGGCGTGCTGGCGGTCTTCGGTGCCACAGATGACCGCCAGGCCGGTGTGCACGGTGCGGCCCTGCGCGACATGGTCCGTGACCGCATAGCCGAGCTCGGCGTGGTGGTAGCCGGTGTACAGGAACTGCTGGCTCGTCCAGCGGCGCTGGCCGGTGTACGGGTCGGCGTCTAGTGCCCGGCGGACGAGCAGGCCCTTGCCGGTGACGGCGTCGATGCGGAGCAGGTCGCCGTTGGCCAGCGTGCGGCCGGGCTCCCCCGCCTCGGTTGTGTGATCGTTGCGGGTGCAGACGATCAGGTCCCCCGTGCTGGCGGTGGCGCCGTCGGCGATGCACACCTGCGGGCTGGTCTGGACGAGGCCGAGGCGGATCAGGTCGTCGCGGATGCGGCGGGACAGTTCACGGCGCAGCGCGTGGTCGGCGGTCATCAGCAGCACATCGGTTCCGTCCAGGGTGAGCGCGAGGTAGTCGGCGGCGGCGGCGTCCATCATCTGCTCCGGGTCGCCGCCGCGGATTCGGGCGTGCTGGTCGTAGGTGGCCAGCACGGTGGTGTCGCCGACGCGCAGCCGCAGGCTGGCCGCCTGTTCCCAGGCGGCGCGGAACCGGGCCGGCTCGGTGAGCTGGACGAAGCCGAGGGTGGCGGCGAGGAGGGAGAGGCCGCCGCCGTTCTCGACTGCCTGCAGCTGCTGGGTGTCGTCGGCCAGGATCAGCTTGGCGCCGCTGGCTGCCGCGTGGCTGATGACGTCGGCCATGTCAGGGTTGGAGACCATGGAGGCCTCATCGACCAGGACCAGGTCGCCGGGATGGAGCAGGACGGGACCGCGGGCACCGCGCTGGCCGGGCACGTGGCCAAGGAACTGGGCGGTGTTGTACGACTCGGGGACTCCGGCGGCCAGGGTATTGCGGGCCGACTGGGACGGTGTGATGCCGATGACCCGGCCGAGCCCGGCCGCGGCCCAGGCCCTTCCTACTACGGCGAGTACCCAGGTCTTGCCCGATCCGGCGGGCGCGTTGAGCACTGAGACACGCCGTCCGTCGGCCAGGACCGACAGCGCGGCGGCGGCCTGATCCTCGCGCAATCCGGTGCGCGTGCGCTCGCCGCGTGCGTCGTCCGCGCTGCCAGCCAGCACATCCTCGAGCTGCGCCAGGTCCGCGCCGAGCGCGCGGGCGGCATCGACACGGGTCATCCGCGGGGCGCCGCCGGGCCGGGCCAGCGCGAGCATGCGCTCCTCGGTGGTCAGTTGCGCGTGCGTGGCGTAGCGTACGCCGCCGTGCCGCTGGTTCACGCTGCGCCCGTCGGCGCGCAGCAAGCTGCGCGGCACCGCGACCGGCTCGGGTGCTTCCAGGCAGGCGACCGGCTCGAATTCCGAGCGCAGCGCGCGGCCGGCGAGGTCTTCGAGCAGCGCGGCGGCCGCGGCCGGGTCCCGGCCCGTCCTAGGACGGCACTGAACAAGCCGATGCCGCTGGCGGCGTCCCGGCGAGCTGACGGGCCCTGTTACCGGGTAATGCCGGCTGTGCCGGCCGCCGCTCGCGTGGCGGCGGCCCCGGATGGCATCCTGG
>JBOHCG010000877.1:0-2760 GCA_050698735.1 Streptosporangiaceae bacterium
GATCATGTCACCGCGCCGGCGCTCGTCGAAGTCCAGGTCGACGTCGGGCATGCTGATGCGCTCGGGGTTGAGGAACCGCTCGAACAGCAGGCTGTGCTCGATCGGGTCGAGCTCGGTGATGCGGGTTACGTAGGCGACCATGCTGCCGGTGGCCGAGCCGCGGCCGGGGCCGATCGCGATCCCGTTCTCCCTGGCGTAGCGGCAGATGTCCGCGACCACGAGGAAGTAGCCGGGGAACCCCATCTGCTCGATGACGCCCAGCTCGAACTCGATCCGCTCCATGATGTGCGCGGGAACCGGGTCGCCGTAGCGGAAGACGGCGCCGCGCTGAGCCTCCTGGCGCAGCCAGGTCATCTCGGTCTCCCCGTCCGGGACGGGGAACTTCGCGGAAAGGTCCCGGTAGGCGAAAATCTCGTCGTAGGACTCGACGCGCTCGGCGATCGCCAGCGTGTTCTTGCAGCCCTCGGCCCAGACGTCCGAGGAGTCGGCGGCCCACATCTGCTCGGCCGAGCGCAGGTAGTAGCCCTCGCCCGTGAACCGGAACCTGTTGGGGTCATCCAACTGCGAGTTGGTGCCGACGCACAGCAGCGCGTCATGGGCGGACCTCTGGTCCTCGGTCACGTAATGCGAGTCGTTGGTGGCGAGGAACGGCATGTTCAGGTGCCTGGCGATGCGCAGGAGGTCGGCGCGGACCGCGGTCTCGATCGGGAGGCCGTGCTCCATCAGCTCGAGGAAATAGTTCTCCTTGCCGAAGAGGTCCTGATAGTGCGCGGCCGTCTTGAGCGCCTGGTCGTACTGGCCGAGCCGCAGCCGGGTCTGGATCGCGCCCGCCGGGCAGCCCGTGGTCGCGACGATCCCCTCGTGGTGCTCGGCGAACAGGTCGTCGTCCATCCTCGGCGACTTGCGGTAGTGACCCTCGAGGGAGGCCAGCGAACTGATCTTCATCAGGTTCCGCAGGCCCTGCGCGCTGACGGCAAGCAGCGTCTTGTGCAGGTAGGAGCCGGACGCGGAGATATCCCCGCCCCGGCCGGTGGCCTCGTCGGTCTTCCGCTGGTGCGGCTCACCCCAGAAGACGGGCTCCCTGTGCAGCCGGGACACCGGCGCGACGTAGGCCTCGATGCCCAGGATGGGCGTGAGGCCCGCCGCGGTGACCGCCTTGTGGAACTCGTACGCGCCGAACATGTTCCCGTGGTCGGTCATGGCCAGCGCCGACATGCCCAGTTCCTGGGCTCTGGTAGCTAGCTTGGCGATCTTCGCGGCACCGTCGAGCATCGAGTACTCAGTGTGGACATGCAAGTGCACGAAGGAGTCGCTAGCCACGTGATCCCTTCCCCGGAGCCGCCCTGGCGATCCTCCAACCCTAGCCCTCGGGGACGCTGCTACAGTGCTCTTACGGCGCGCGGCGCGAAACTTCTTGGCTGTGCCTTCTCCGGGGCCTTCTCCGGGCGCGGCCGCAGCCGCGGAAAGACCCGAGGCATAACTGCTACTATACCATTATGATGGAATTGGAATTGACCGGCTATAACGGCGCGGTCAATCTGATCATGCGGGTCCTGTTCCCGTTATGGCCAACGCAAAGGCTGACATTATCGCCTTGTGCCGCGACCGGCTTATTCCGGAATCCGAACGAGAGCCACACGCTGTCGATGGCGTTCTTCAGGACGGCGGGAACGCTGTGGTTGTACTCGGGCTTGTTACCCGCCGGCGGGACCCGGCCGACCGCCGCCGGCACATCGTGGAGCTTTCCGCGGCCGGCGCGGACGAGCTGACCCGCACGAGCTCCCGCCTCCACCTGGTCGAGGACGAGCTGTTCAGGGCCCTGAGCGCGGACGAGCGGGCCACGCTGCACGGCCTGCTGGTCCGCGTTGTCGGCGTGACGGCGCCGACGTGCGACGCGCCCCCGTGCGTCGAGCCCTAAGACAGCAGCTGAGCGTTGTGTCGCACGCGCGTGTCTTATGATGGTTGTATGACAGCCACGACGATCAGCTTCCGAGCCGACAAGCAGACGATGGCCGAGCTCCGCCAGTTGGCTGGCGAGAAGAACCTGTCCGACGCGATCCGCGAGCTCATCCACGCGCAGTACACCGCCCGGCTCTACGCCCAGGCAGCACGCGACGCCGAACGGCTCCGTAACGACCCAGCTGACCTAGCCGAGATCAAGGCCGTGAACGAGGACCTGGACGAGATCAGTGCGTGGTGACCTGTACCGGCTGCGCCCCGCCAAGGACGCTGCTGGCCATGAGCAGCGCGGCCCGCGGTATGCGGTCGCGATCCAGAGCGACGGGATCCCGCTTTCCACCCTCATCGTCGCCCCGACGTCCACCGGCGCCCAGCCGGCGATCTTCCGCCCCGAGATTGAGATGGACGGCACCCGGACCCTCGTACTAGTCGACCAGATGCGAGCAGTCGACGCCAACCGCCTCGGTGACTTCGCAGGCCGACTTGACGCGACAGAGACCGGAGAAGTCGACCGCGCCATCAGGCTGATCCTCGGCACTCTCTAGGCGGAGCGACGATAAGAGGCCGACTACATGCCGTCGTCGAGCTGGTCCCAGGCGAGCTTCAGCGGGAACGGGTCGATCGTGTCGACGGCGTGAAAATCGCGACCGCGTACGGCGAGGCCAGCCGAGGTGTAGTTGCCCTCCAGGGTGGCTCGGCGGACTCGCACCTGACCAGCCAGCCGTCGACGACCTCGATCTGCATGCAGCCGTCTTCCGGCAGGGCTGCGGGCGGTGGCTCGGGCAGCTCGCGACCTGGACG
>JBOHCG010000878.1:0-2713 GCA_050698735.1 Streptosporangiaceae bacterium
CGGGAGATTGCCGGCCTGCGCCTGGATGCGTTCCGCCGCGAGGTCTACCGCGACGGCCGCTACGTCGCGCTGACCAGGAAGCAGTTCGCCGTGCTCGAAGTTCTCATCGCCGCCGAAGGCGGTGTCATCAGCGCCGAAGAGCTCCTGGAACGGGCCTGGGACGAGAACGCCGACCCGTTCACCAACGCCGTGCGCATCACTGTCTCGGCCCTGCGCAAGCGACTCGGCGAGCCCTGGGTCATCGCCACGGTGCCCGGCGCCGGCTACCGCATCGACACTCAACTAGACACCGGGCGTGAGGCAGGAGACCGTGGATAGAGCCCCTGGGTTGAGCGTTCGCCTCAAACTCACCCTCAGCTACGCCGGATTCCTCGTGCTCGCGGGTGCCTTGCTGCTCGCCCTGTGGGAGGTCCTCGTGTGGTACTTCCCCCACGCGGCGATCATCAGAGCGACGAGATCTGGCATCGGCGGGGCGTTCGCTCCAGACCGCTCCTTCACCCAGCAGGCCTTCGGTGAATTGGCAGCCGCAGTGCTGGCGTTCCTGCTGGTGTTCGGCCTCGTGGGAGGATGGATCCTCGCCGGCCGCATGCTCGCCCCGCTGACTCGCATCACGGACGCCACACGTATGGCCGCGGACGGGTCGCTCTCCCACCGGATCGAGTTGGAAGGCCGTAGAGACGAGTTCCGTGAACTCGCCGACAGCTTCGATGCCATGCTCGCGCGGCTCGAAGCGCACGTCGCCGAACAGCAGAGGTTCGCGGCCAACGCTTCCCACGAACTGCGCACCCCGCTGGCGATCACGCAGACCCTGCTCGACGTCGCCCGCAACGATCCGAACCGCGACAGCGGCGAGCTCGGCGAACGCCTCCGCGCCGTCAACACAAGGGCGATCGAACTCACCGAGGCACTGCTCCTGCTCAGCCGCACCGACCAGCGGTCCTTCACCCGAGAACACGTCGACCTGTCCCTCATCTTCGAAGAAGCCACCGAAACGCTCCTCCCGCTCGCAGAAAAGCGCGGCGTCACCATCGAGGCCTCCGGGGACATCACCCCCGCCATCGGCTCACCCGCGCTCCTGCTACAGCTGACAACGAACCTCCTGCACAACGCCATCGTCCACAACCTTCCCGAGCACGGCACCGTCCAGCTCAGCACCGCCGTCTGCCCCGGGTCCGTCATGCTCACCGTCGAGAACACCGGCGAGAAGCTCACTTCGCAGCTGGTTTCGACACTCACCGAACCGTTCCAGCGCGGCATCGAGCGCATCCGCGGTGACCATGCAGGTGTTGGCCTCGGCCTGGCGATCGTCAAGAGCATCGCCCAGGCACACGACGGAACCCTCACCCTCACCCCCCGCGTCGACGGGGGGCTCTGCGCCACGGTGCAACTGCCCGCGGCGCCATCGAACGCTGGCGGATGACGATCAGCAGGCGAGCCTGCGTCGTTCGGCGACTGCGGTGAGGACATGCTGGGCCAGGACGGCGCCCGCGTCGGGTGCGCCGGCCGCCGACGCGCTGGCCGCCATCGCCGCGATCCGCCCGGGATCGGTGAGTACCGGGATCAGGGTGGTCTCGATCCAGGCCGGGTCGAGGCTGGCGTTGCCGACGAGCAGCGCCCCGCCGGCCGCGACGGCCGGCTCGGCATTCAGCCGCTGCTCGCCGCCGCGCAGCGGCAGCGGGACGTACGCGGCCGGCAGGCCGACGGCGGCCAGTTCGGCGCACGTCATCGCCCCCGAGCGGCAGATGGCGAAGTCGGCCGCGGCGTAGGCGTACTGCATCTCATCCACGTAGGGCAGGACGATGTAGGGCGGGTCGGCGGGGTGACCGTCCGGCACCTGGACCGCGTGCTGCGGCCCGGTGATGTGCAGCACCTGCACGCCGGCCGCCCGCAGCGCCGGGGCCGCGCCGGAAACCGCGGCGTTGATCGCCCGGGCGCCCTGCGAGCCGCCGGTGGCCATCAGTACCGGGCCGTCGGGTCGCAGGCCGAACCGCTGCCGGGCCGCGCCGCGCAGCGCGGGCCGGTCGAGTCCGGTGATCGCCGGCCGCAGCGGGATCCCGATGGCGGTGGCGTGCGCCAGCCGGGCGCCCGGCGCGGCGGTGAACACGCGGGTCGTCATCCGGGCCGCCAGCCGGCTGGCCACTCCGGGCCGGGCGTTCGCCTCGTGGACGACGATCGGCAGGCCGCGCCTGCGGGCGGCGAGGTAGGCCGGCCCGGCCACGTAGCCGCCGAAGCCCACGACGACCTCGGCCCGCACCCGGTCGAGCACCGCTCCGGCCGCCAGCACCGCGTCGCGCAGCCTGCCCGGCGTCTGCAGCAGCGCCCGGTTCAGCGCACGCGGCAGCGGCGCCGGCGGGACGAGCTCGAGCGTGTAGCCGCGGGCCGGGATGAGCGTGGTGTCCAGGCCGCGGACGGTGCCCAGCGCGGTGACCTCGGCCGTGGGCTCCAGCCGGCGCAGCGCGTCGGCGAAGTTCATCGCGGGCTCGATGTGCCCGGCCGAATGGCCGCCGGCGACAACGACTCGCGGTGCCGTCACGCCTGCCCTTGTCACGGTTGTCTCCGCCGTGGTTGCCGCAGCGTCGTCGCGATGGTGATCAAGCGGGCGCCGTAGGCGGCACCGGCGGCTTCGGGATCGCCGGCCGCGGCTTCACTGCACCTGCAGGATCGAGCCGGCATGCTCTAGACCTGCTTGTGGTAGACATGCGAGGTCGCCGTC
>JBOHCG010000879.1:0-2711 GCA_050698735.1 Streptosporangiaceae bacterium
GGCTGGTGCTCGGCGGCAGCGGCCAGCGCAGCTCCGGATGGCCCGCCCAGCGCGGCCCGAGCAGGGTCGCCACCAGGTGCGCCCGGTCGGCTGCGGTGAGGCCGCCCGCGATCAGCGGGGCGAAACCGGCGACGGTCTCCGTGACCAGCCGCCTGCCGGTGCGCACGTCAACGTCAACGGCGAGCCCGTCCGGCCCGCGGTGCGCGAGCACGGCCGCCCTGGCCGCCGCCGCGTACCTGCGCAGTTCCGCCGCGTCCTGCCCGCCCAGCAGGGCGCAGAGCCCGGCCAGGTCGTCGCAGGCGGCGGCGAATATAGCGGTGAACAGCACGTCCCCCACCTGGAAACTGCCCGTCCGGCGCAGCCTGACCGGGTCGTAGCCGGCCCGCTTGGCCTCCTCGATCAGCCACAGGTAGCGGTCGTACTCGGCGTCGGTGGGCCGCTGCGCGGCGTCCGCCACGTGGGCCGAATCCCGGCGGGTGTACGGGGGCAAGTCGGGACCGGGACGCACGTCGCGGTAGGGCGCGTCCCAGCGCGGCGAGTTGTCCATCCCGCTCTCCCAGCCGTGGAACAGCGTGACCAGGCCCGATTCCGGGTCGATCCGGTACCTGGCCAGGTACCGGTGCCAGGCCAGCAGCCTGGGGTAGACGCGGCCGACCCAGGAATCCAGGGAGCCCCAGGCGTCCCGCCCCGGCCCCGCCGCCAGTCCCGGCCCCAGCCCCGGCCCCGACGCCGCCACGATCCGCGCGGCCGCGATCGCGTGCACAGGCGGCTGGCAGATCCCGCTCGTCCGGACCTCGCGTGGTGCGTCCGTGCTGTAGCGGGCGCACGCCCACCGCCGCGGGCCGGGAAAATATCCGTCGGCGGCCGGATCGAAGACGATATGCGGCACCATGCCGTTGCGCCACTGGCCGCGCAGCAGTGAGTCGAGCTCCAGCCGGGCGCGCGGCGGGTCCACGGTCGCCAGCCCGATCGCGTTGAAGGCCGCGTCCCAGCTCCACTGGTGGGGATAGAGTGCCGGAGCAGCCTTCGTGATCACCCCGGTGCTGTTGTCCCTGAGGATGTATGCCGCCCGGGCGGCCAGCGAGAGCTGCGACATCTCACATATCATACCAGTAATGGACATCCTGCTCAGGGGCGGCCTTGATGCCGCGGGTGCGCCCCTCGACGTGCTGATCGCCGGCGACCGGATAGCCGCCACCGGCGCGGCCGCGGCGAGCCGCCAGGCGCGCGTGCTGGACCTGACCGGGCGGGTGCTGCTTCCCGCGCCCGCCGAGGCCCACGCCCACCTGGACAAAGCCCTGCTCGGCAGCGGCGGCCAGCTGGACGGCACGCTGTCCGGCGCCCTGCGCGCGATGAAAACCATGCCGATGAGCCGCGATGACATCCTGCACCGGGCCCGGCGCGCGGCCATGATCGCGTTGCGGCACGGCTTCACCGCCATCCGCTCCCACGTCGACCTCGGCCTGGCGGGTGACCGGCCGGGCGTCGAGGCGCTGGCCGAACTCAGGCGCGAACTGCGGGACGTGCTCGACCTGCAGGTCGTCGGGCTGGTGCGCGACCCCATCGTGGGGAAGGACGGGTCCGTGCAGCGGGACCGGCTGCGCGCGGCTCTCGCCGGCGGCTGCGACGCGGTCGGTGGCGCACCCTGGCGCAGCGAAGCACCCGATCGTTGCGTCGATGAGCTCACGGCGGCAGCGGCGGACGCCGGCCTGCCCATCGACCTGCACCTGGATGAGACGACGGACGCCGGCACGCTCACCTTGACCAGCTACCTGCGGCGAGTCGAGCGGCTTGGCCTGGGCGGCCGGGCCACCGCCTCGCACTGCGTCAGCCTCGGGCAGCAGGACCCAGGCCGGGCCAGCGAAGTGGCCAGGGCGCTGGCCGGCGCGGGGGTGGCCGTGGTCGTGCTGCCGCAGACCAACCTGGGCCTGCAGGGGAGAGGGCTGGCCACCCGGGTGCCGCGGGCGCTAGCGCCGATCGGCCTGCTCGAAGGGGCGGGCGTGCTGGTGGCGGCCGGCGGCGACAACTGGCGCGACCCGTTCAACCCGGTCGGCCGCATCGACCCGATGGAGACCGCATCGCTGCTCGTTTCCGCAGGTCACCTGGCTGCGGCGCGAGCTTACGAGCTGGTAAGCACGCAAGCGCGGGCGGTGCTCGGGCTGCCTCGGGCGGCGCTGCGGCAGGGCGATGTCGCCGACCTGCTCGCGATCGAGGCGGGTGACCTGAGCGAGGCGGTGGCGAGCGGCACGCAGCAGCGGATGGTATGGCACCGAGGCCGCCTGGTAGCGGACACCAGTGTGTGTTCCAGCACCGGCAGCGACCTGCTTTAGACACTGATTTCAGCTTTTCATTGACGATCAATTGCCAACTGGTAAGATGACCGTCATGTTCACGGACCGCAAGCCTCATGAGCCCGGAATTCCGGGCGCGGGAGGTCCTCCGGGCGAGGGCGGGGCGCGGCTGAAGTTCTGCGCCACCCGCCTCACCTTCCCGGACGGGACGGAGGCGGTAAGGAACGTCGACCTGGAGGTTCACCGGGGCGAGTTCGTATCCCTCATCGGCCCGTCGGGCTGCGGGAAGTCCACCTTGCTCCGGATCGCCTCCGGGCTGCTCGAGCCCACCGGCGGCGAACTGCGGTGTGACCAGAAAGACATCGGCTACGTCTTCCAGGACCCGACCTTGCTGCCCTGGCGGACCGTCCAGGGCAACGT
>JBOHCG010000880.1:0-2689 GCA_050698735.1 Streptosporangiaceae bacterium
ATGCCGTGACCTGGGCGATGACCTGGAGGTTTGTGTGCCGTCCGGACCCCCCCGGGTAGCGATCGTGGGGACGGGGGGCATCGCCCGGGTGCACGCTACCGCGCTGCAGCCTGGCGCAGTGCTCGTGGCGGCCGCCGACATCGACGGGGAGAGGCTTGGCGGTTTCGCCGGCGAGTTCGGGGTGGCGGCGACCTATCGCGACCTCGACGAACTGCTCCGGGAGGCGCGGCCGGACCTGGTGCACGTTTGCACGCCGCCGGACGCGCACTGCGAGCAGGCACTGAGGTGCCTGCGGGCCGGGGTGAGCGTGCTGGTGGAGAAGCCGCCGGCGATCAGCCTGCGGGAGTTCGACGTGCTCGCCGCGGCCGAATCGGCCGCGGGGCCGTGGTTCGCCAGCGTGTTCCAGCACCGGTTCGGGGGCGCGCAGCGGCGGCTGAAGGGGCTGGTCGATAGCGGAGAGCTCGGGCGGCCGCTGCTCGCCGTGTGCCACACGACGTGGTTCCGCGACCAGGCGTACTTCGACGTGCCGTGGCGCGGGCGGTGGGACACCGAGGGCGGCGGTCCCACCATGGGGCACGGCATCCACCAGATGGACATGCTGCTCGACGTGCTCGGCGACTGGGCCGAGGTCCGGGCGATCGCCCGCCGGCAGGCGCGCCGGACGCGGACCGAGGACGTGTCGCTGGCGCATGTCATCTTCGCGAGCGGGGCGGTCGCGAGCGTGGTCAACAGCGTTCTGTCCCCGCGCGAGGAGAGCTACCTGCGGTTCGACTTCGAGGGCGCGAGCGTGGAGGTGACGCATTTGTACGGCTACGGCGACGAGGACTGGCGGATCACCCCGGCGCCCGGGTGGGAGGTGCCGCCTGGAGCCCTGCGGGCCGGAGCGCCGAGCGGCCACCGGGCGCAGTTCGCCGAGGTGCTCGCGTGCCTGGCGGACGGGCGGCGACCGCCGGTGCCGCCCGGCGAGAGCCGGCGGACGCTGTCCCTGGTCGCGGGGATCTACGCGGCGGCGTTCACCGGGCGGCCGGTGACACCCGCGGACCTCGGTCCTGGGTCGCCGTTCTACGACCGGATGGATGGAGGGCTGGCGCCGTGGTGATGTGGGTTAGTGACGACGGGGCATGCGTCCTCGGCAGCTGGCGCGGAGCGGAGCTTTTCCGGTACGAGTACCTGCCGGGCGACCCGCCGGCTGAGTCGCCGCGACCGTACCTTCATCCGGTCCGCACGCTGGCCGGGGAACTGGTCACCGACTGCCGCCCCGAGGATCACCCGTGGCACAAGGGGATCTCCTGGTCGCTGCCGAACGTCGGAAGCGAGAACTTCTGGGGCGGCCCGACGTACCGCAGGGGCGACGGCTACCTCCAGCTCGACAACAACGGGACCACGCGGCACGACGGCTTCGACCCAATCCAGGCCAGCAGGGCCAGGACGGGCGGCAACTGGATCAGCCTGGCCGAGCGGCTGACCTGGGTGACCGCGGCAGGCGAGGCGCTGTTCGCCGAGCAACGCCACATCACGGCCGACGTGCGGGCGGATGGGGCCGCCTGGTCTTGCGTGTTCCAGACCACGATGCGCAACGTCAGCGGGCGGACCGTGAGGATCGGCAGCCCGACCACCGAGGGGCGGGCGGACGCCGGCTACGGGGGGCTGTTCTGGCGCGGGCCCGCCGCCTTCGCCGGGGGCCGGGTCCTGACATCGGAGGGGGCAGGCGGCGACGAGGTGATGGGCCGGCGCGGACCGTGGCTGGCGTTCGCGACCCCTGTTGCGACGCTGATCTTCCGTGACTCGCCGGGTAACCCTGGCTTCCCCTGCCAGTGGTTCGTGCGCACTTCCCCGTACGCGTGCGCGTGCCCGGCTCCGTTCTTCTCCGCTGAGGTACCGGTGGCTGCTGAGGAGGAGCTGACGCTGCGCTACCAGATCATCGTCGCCGACGGCGAGCTGGACATCGAAGGCTGCGAGATTCTCTGTGACTGACTCGTTCCCCGGGGCGACCGCGCTGACCGTGCTGGACGTCTACGACTGGGTGTCGCCTGATGGAGTCCGCGGCGGCTCGGCGCACGTGCACCTGGCGTCGGCCGAGGGCTACCTGGTGCTGGCCGGGCGCGGGCGGCTGCAGGCGCTCGGCGCCAGGGGGTACGCGGAAACGGAGCTCAGTCCGGGCGACTGCCTGTGGTTCACGCCGGGGATCATCCACCGGCTCGTCAACGAGGGCGGGCTGCGGCTCCTGGTCGTCATGCAGAACGCGGGGCTGCCCGAGGCGGGGGACGCGGTGCTGGCGTTCCCGCCTGAGGTGCTTGCCGACCCGCTGGCGTACGCGCGGGCCGCCGCGCTTCCGGCCGGCGGCTCGGATACAGCCCTGGCGGAGGCCGCGCGACGACGGCGGGATCTTGCCATCGAGGGATACCTGGCGCTGCGGGACCGGGTCGCGGCGGACGGGCCGGCGGCGGACGCGTATCACGAATAACATCCGCATCACTTCCGAAACTTTCGGTAATTTTCGGAAGTGCCGCCATGATAAGAACGCTCTGCTCCGCAGGTCAACCCTCCTTTAAAAGGGTTATGCCTTGCGCGCATATTGCAAAACCCTTTCAACTACTTCCTATATGTGCTGATAAGCCGTGGACAAGTGAGCAGCAGCCGGATAGTGTCGGCACCGGGCATGGGCGGCGATACCGAGATCGAAAGGTTT
>JBOHCG010000881.1:0-2686 GCA_050698735.1 Streptosporangiaceae bacterium
CGCCCGCTCCGGCGCCGTGGTCCGAGCCGCCGCCCGCTCCGGCGGCGTGGTCCGCGCCGCCGCCCGCTCCGGTGCCGTGGTGCTGTGCATGAGCGGGGTCAACGCGACGGTGACCATCGAAGCGCTGCTGCTGCCAGGCCTGTTCATCCTCACCCACGCACGCGGCCGCCACCTGGTCCGGCTGGCCGCCTGCTGGGCCGCCGCGGTGGCCGCGGCCACCGCGTGGTGGGCGCTGCCGCTGCTGCTGCAGGGCAA
This sequence comes from Streptosporangiaceae bacterium, assembly GCA_050698735.1. GTDB lineage: Bacteria > Actinomycetota > Actinomycetes > Streptosporangiales > Streptosporangiaceae > Palsa-504. The sequence continues at coordinate 256 of JBOHCG010000881.1, forward strand.
ATACGCGTTCAACTTCCTGCCCTATGTGGAGCAGTCGTCGACCACGACGGCCACCATGTCGGCCGCCGCCACGCTGCGCGGCGCCGGCAACTGGGTCGCCTACTTCAACGTAGGCACGCCGTGGCTGCCAGCGGGCTGGACCATGGTAGGCAGCCCGGTCGCGGTCATCGCCGGCGCCGTCGCCGCCGCGTGCGGCCTGTACGGGCTGGCAAAGCGGAACATGCCGGAAGCCTTCTGGCTCCGCCTATCGGTCGGCATCGCCGCGGCAGCCGCCCTGGCAAGCTACAGCGGCCCGCTCGGCGGCCCCTTCCATCAGGCGATCGATAACCTGCTGAACGGCCCGCTCGCCCCGTTCCGCAACGTCTACAAGCTAGAGCCCATCATTGGCGCCGCACTGGCCCTGGGCCTAGCCCACGCCGCCGCGACCTGGCTTGCCAGTTCCCGAGCCACCGCACCTGCCCGAGCCACCGCACCTGCCCGAGCCACCGCACCTGCCCGAGCCACCGCCGCAGCAGGCGTCACGGCCCGGCCCGGTCCGCCCGGCCGGGCAAGGCCCGCCACCGTGGCCGCCCGTGTCGTCATCGGCCTCGCCCTTATCGGCCTCGCGCTGCCATACCTGTCCGGCCAGGTGCTCAACCCCGGGTCGTTCCCCGCGGTGCCGCGCTACTGGTACCAGGCCGCCTCCTGGCTGGCCGCGAACTCGCCGGACAACCCCGCCCTGGTGGTGCCCGCGGACTCGCACGGCTTCTACACCTGGGGCGACCCGATCGACGACCCGCTGGTGGCGCTGGCCACGTCACCGTGGGCCGAACTCGGCCTGGTGCCCTACGGCGGCGCGGGATCGCAGGTCCTGCTGCAGACCGCGGAGAATGCGATCGAATCCGGCGAGCAGGTGACCGGCCTGGCCGGCTACCTGCAGCGGGCCGGGATGCGCTACGTCGTGGTACGCAACGACCTGGACCCGCAGCAGGCGGGCTACACGCCCGCGGCGATCGTGCACCAGACGCTGGCGCTGTCCGGCTACACCCGGGTGGCTTCGTTCGGGCCGCTGGTCGTGAACTCCCAGACCGGCTCGCAGCCCGCCCCAAAGCAGCAGGCACCGCCGCCCAGCTACCCGGCGGTGGAGGTCTACGCGCCAGCCAGCCAGGGGACGTCCGGCCAGAGCACGCTCAGCCCGGTCACCACCCTGCCGGTCAGCCAGACCGTGCTGGTCAACGGCGGCCCCGACTCGCTCCTGCAGCTCACCGGCCAGGACCTGCTCGCCCCCGGCCAGCCCGCCATCATTGCGGGGGACCCGCTGCCGGTCAGGTCGGCCGAGTGGGCGGTCACCGACGGTCAGCGCCGCGCGGACACGCAGTTCGGCCTGACCGACTCGAACGCCTCCTACACCTACACCGCGACCGAGACCAACCCGCCGGACTCCTTCCTCGGCGCCCCCGGCGGCCAGCCCAGGCAGCTGCTTCCGGTGCCCGCGGCCGGGCACCAGACGGTGGCCGTGCTGTCCGGCGCGGCGAGCGTGACCGTATCGTCTTACGGTGCCAGGCTCGCCGACACGCAGCAGGAGGACCCGGCCAGTGCATTCGACGGCGACCCGGCCACGGCGTGGACCGAGGGCAGCCCGCTGACGCCGGTGGGACAGCGGATCCAGATCGACTTCACCGGCCAGCTGAAGATGCCGGCCAGCGTCGGGATCCGCCTGCTCGACGACAGCCCGACCCGGGAGATCGCCAGCGAGCTGCGCGTGTCCACCGCCGCGGGCAGCACCACCACCGCCCTCGCCGCGACCGGCGCGGTCCAGCGGCTGAACGTGGTCCCGGGCCCGACCAGCTGGCTGCGCATCACGATCGCCACCGCCGCGAGGGTGGCCCAGGCAAAGCCGGGCGCCGGGATATCGGACGTGCTGATCCCCGGCGTCACGGTGACCCGCCTGCTGCAGCCCGCCGAGGACCCGGCAGGCCGCCAGGCCGCCGCTGTCGTCTTCTCCTTCCACCAGCAGGTGCCCTCGCCAGCCACCCTCGCCAGCCCGGCCGCCGTCCCGCCGATGGCCAGGACGTTCACCCTGGCCGGCCCGCTGACCCTGCGGCTGCAGGCCTCCGCGCTCGCCCTCCCGGGCCCGGACCTGGACGCGCTGCTTGGCAAGATCCCCGCGCCCGGAAAGGGCGTGCTGCAGGTGAGCGTCGCCTCGACACAAGGCGCGCAGCCCGCCGGGTTCCCGGCCAGCCTGATCACCGGATCGGGCGGCAGGCCATGGGTCGCAGAAAGCACCAGTCCCGTCATCCACCTGAGCTGGCACGGCAAGCGCCGCATCAGCTGGCTGGTGGTGCGCCCGGTTACAAGCGGCGCGTCCATCCCGCGCACCGTCAGGATCACCAGCCCGGACGGCACCCGGCAGGCGAGCATCGGCCCCGGCGGCCTGGTAACGCTGAACCCA
>JBOHCG010000882.1:0-2683 GCA_050698735.1 Streptosporangiaceae bacterium
GACCGGTCAGCGGCCGGGTGGCGATCTTGGCTCCGTCGGCCAGGTTCCACCGGCCGGCCGAGTCCGGGTCGGCGACCTCGAGGGTCTTGCCGCCGCCGGTGAACGCCAGGGCGAGGGCGGCGGCACCCCAGGTCGTGCTGCTGATCAGCCGGTGCGAGGAGACGTCCCAGAGCCGGATCGTGCCGTCGGAGTACCCGGCCGCCAGGGTGCCGTCACGGCGGGCGTAGGCCAGCGCGGTGACCACGCCCGACTGGGCGCCCAGCACGCCCAGCACGCCCCGGACGGGCTGGGCGAGCGATTCGAGCAGGCTGTAGCGCGCCCGCGCGGTCGGCGCGAGCTGCCAGGCGGCCCCGGCCAGGAGCGCGGCCGTGACCGGGTCCTGGGCGTCCAGGGCCGTGCTCTGCGCGGCCAGGCGTCCCGATACGTCCGTTGCCTGCTGCTGGCTCGCGGTGCTCCGCGCCGACCTGACCGCGACCACGGCTCCGCTGATCACGGCTATGACCAGCACGACGGCGAGCCCGGCCAGCACCCGGCGCCGCCACTTGCCCCGGTTCGCCGCCCGCCCGCTGGCCCGCAGGAAATCGGCCTCGCGGGGGGACAGCGCCGGGTACCTGCCTGCGTCGGTCTCCCAGACCCGGACCGCCTGCCTGGCCGCGGCGAGCGGGGCCTCCCGGTACAGGTACGAGGAGTCCTTGCCCTTCTCCCGCCATCGCGCCGTGTCCTCGGCGAGCCGGTCGCGCAGGATCATGCTGCCCTGATCGGATTCGAGCCAGCCGCGCAGCCGCGGCCACGCCTGCAGCACCACGTCGTGGGCGATCTCGGTGCGGGCGTCGCCGAGCACAAGCAGCCGCCGGCCGGCGAACGCCTCGAGCACCGCGTCGACCGCCGGCCATTCGCCCTTGGGATGCCCGGCGCGCAGGTCGCCCAGGGTCACCGGGCGCCGGATGGGCCTGCGGTCATCGCTCAGCGCGGTCATCTGCCGCAGCACGTCCCGAGCGATCGCCTTCTCGCCGTCCGCCAGCCCGTCGTAGACGGCCTCGGCGCTGACCTCGACGGCACGCACGACCCCGCCGTCAAGGCCCGCCCCGCGATAGCTCGCCATCGTGAGCCGGTCGCCTTCGCGTTGCTCCCAGATGAGCAGCATGGCCTGGGAGAGCAGCGGGAGCGCGTGCGCCGCCTCACCTGCCAGGCCGTCAAGCAGGGCGTCGGCGAGCGCGGGCTCCACGCTCAGGCCGCTTGCCTCGGCGGGCCCGGTGATCGCGCGGCGCAGGCCCGCCTCGCTCATCGGGCCCACGACCAGCTGATCGTCCTGCATGGCCCGCACCAGCTGCGGATAAGCGGTGCACCGGTCCCAGTAATCGCCGTCCACCGCGATCACGACCAGGGCCGGCGGCTCGTCCCGCCACCCGGCGGACTTGCTCGCCGCCGTGCAGACGGCCTCGATGAACGCGGTCCGCTCTCGCGCCTCGTCCTCGCCCGCGGCCGCGAAGACCTGCTCGAACTGGTCGACGATCAGGACGAGCCTGCCCGCATCCTCCGGTGCCGTGCCGGGCGCCACGCCAGGCCCGGTGCCGGCCGCGGCCCGGACGATCTGGTGGATCAGCAGGTGCGCCTCGGCGGGAGCATCCAGCAGGCTCTGCCGGATCGCGGCCGGATCCTCGCCGCCCAGCGAGGCCAGCCGCGTCGCGAGTTCGGTAAGCGGCCGGGCGCCGGGGATCATGCTCACGCGCGCCCAGGCCGCGGACCCCGGCACCTGCACGCCCCTGGCCAGCGCGGGCTGCAGGCCGGCCTGCAGCAGCGAGGTCTTGCCCGCTCCCGAGGCGCCGGTCACCATGACGATTCCGGTCTGGGCGAGCTTGCCCGCCAGCTCGGCGGTGAGCCGTTCCCTGCCGAAGAACAGCGGTTCGCGGGCCTCGTCGTAGGGCAGCAGCCCGAGGTACGGGCAGCCGCCGGTCCAGCGGCGGCCCAGCCCCTGGCCGTCCGCTGATCCGGGCACCCACTGGCTGGTCCGCTGCTCGATGACCGCCAGTTCCTCGCGGATCATCCGGACGTCCGCCGACTGGCGGCCGACCTGCTCGGCCGCGGCCCGCAGCTCGGCCCCCTGCCCGCCCAGGCTGTCCTGGATGCCCGCAGCGGCGCGGGCCAGGTCCGCCAGCATGAACGACATCTCGCCGAACTCGCCGCTCACCGCCTCGACCGCGGCGAGGACCTCGCGCTGCAGCTCGTGGCTGCCCGCCTCGACCGCCGCCCGCAGGGCGGTCCCGCCCGCGTCGATCTCGCGCATGACCATCGCGATGTCCGATCGCATCGCGTCGGCGCGCGCGTCCCGGGCCGCGAGGATGTCCTTGACGCTCCTGGAGACCTCCCGCTGGAGGTCGCTACGCGAAGGCTCCCTGGATGGGTGCGCCGAACGCGCGCGTTGCACCGCCGCGCCGAGCGCATCGGACAGCACGTCTGCCCGCAGCGACGACAGGACCCCGATCCTGGTCACCGCGGTGGTGCTGGCCAGGTCGCTCGCGTCCGCGAGGACCGGCCCGAACGCGGCCGCGCAGAGCAGCGGCAGCAGGCCGGAGGCCGGGATGCCGCGAAGCTCGTGGCGGCCGTTCCGCGCCGACCGCAGCAGCCATTCGCGGATACCGGCCTGGAGCTGCTCGACCTCCTCGAAATCGCCCATCCCGTCACC
>JBOHCG010000883.1:0-2682 GCA_050698735.1 Streptosporangiaceae bacterium
GCGCACCACCCGCACCGGTGAGGCCATGACGGCGGCCGTCGAGGCCGGCCTGCTCCTCGCCGAGGACGCCGCCGCCCTGACCGCTTCCTGGGAACTGGCCGCCCGGATCAGAAACGCCATCGTCCTAGTCGGCGGCCGTCCCTCCGACACCCTCCCCACCCGCCACACCGAGCTAACCGCGGTCGCTCGCCTCCTCGGCTACCCCCCGGCCGACGCCGCCCAGGCCCTGGAACAGTCCTACCGCCGAGCCGCCCGTCGCGCCCGCACCGTCATGGAACCGCTCTTCTACGGCTAACCCGCGGTGCGGCTCAGGTCTTCATCACGGTCGCTGACTGGCCGAGAAGCTTGCCGGCCGCGTCGTGCGCGGTGACCGCGAAGTACGGTCCGGTGCTGTTCGCGGCGATCACGGTCTCGAAGCCGGACCGCGGCTGGGACGCCACCGCAGCGAGGGATGAGTCGCTCGTCCCCGCGAGCACTCGCCAGGTCGCCACCTCGGTCGCGCCGTTCCAGCTGACGTAAACTGCGCAACCCCTGGCCGGGTTCGTCGTGACGACGACCGCTGGCCGGTCCGTGGGATAGCCGGCCCAGTCCGCGGTGAACGCGCGGTAGGACTGGTCGCCGACCGGGAGCTGGCCGTTCAGCAGGATAGAACCGTCCGCGTCGTACTCGGTGAAGTAAGGTTCGGCGCCCCAGCCCACGAATACCCGGTTGTCCGGCAGGAGCTGCACGCTGCCCTGGTTGTCCGCGAGCAGGCCGGCCGGGTTGGTGTACGCGTGTTCGAGCGTCACATGCTTGCCCGTGGTATCCAGGCGCAGCAGCAGGCCGCGTGACTGCGCTTCCTCAGCAGGGGAGGATCCGTTGTCGAAGACGGTGAGCAGGTCGGCGCCGTGGGCGCGAACGTGGTGCTGCCAGTAAAACCGCGCTCCGGTGCCGATGGTGAAGTCCGACTTCTTCCCGCCTAGCCGCCAGCGGATCGCGCCGTCGTGGCGGCCGATCTTATACACGGTCCAGGTGTTGCGGGACGAGACGAGCAGGTCACCGTCGGACGCCACGGCGATGGAGTTGATGTGGAAGTAGTCGAACGGGTTGCCAGTGGTCCCGCCACTGAACGATTGCTGCGTCTCGGTGACGGGCACGTGGTCCAGGCTGTCCCACTGGAAGACCACATCCCCGGTCGCGATGTCGATCTCCTGAACGACGCCGGACCAGACCGTGCCGTTGGTCTTCCCGCCGAGGGCGGACAGGTCCGCGCTCCGCCGCCGGTATGCGGTGATCAGCGCGGTCCCCTGATCGGTGAGGTTGAACTCGTGTATGTCCGCCTCCAGCCCGTGGCCGGCCTTGACGGTGGCGATCACGGAGTAGGAGGAGTCGGCGATGTAGCAGCTCCCTTTTCCGATGCCGGTGGCGGTGATCCCGTGCCACCAGGTGAGCACCGGTTTGCCCTGGTAGGACTGCACGTTGAAGTCCAGGACCTGTCCGTCGGATACGGGCTTGAACCAGGCAATCTCCCCGTCCCGCTCGGCGATGATGAGGCCGGGCTGGCCGACGGGCTGTCCCTCATACGCCTTGTTCCCCAGGAAAATGTACGGGGGGAGCCCGGCGGGGCTGTCGAGCACTCTTACCGACGGCACGGGCGGGCGCAGATCGCTCCTGGTCACAAAGGAGTGCTCCGCTCCCGACCCCGGCTGTTGCGTCGCTCCGGACACCGGCTTTTGGGTCGCTCCCGACCCTGGTGTCCGTTCGGTGGCAGCAGCTGAGGATCGCGGCCACACGTAACCGACGATGCCAGCCGCGCTCAGGAAGCCGAGCCCGGCCAGTGAGCCGCCGCCGCCGATGAGCAGCTCCCTGCGCGTCAAGTGCCTGCGCATCACGCGTTCTCCCTGCTCTGCGTGAATCCCTGTGTCTGCGCCAGGCCCTGTGCTGTGTGAGGCGGCTTGTGAAGAATCCGCTAACCAGACATGTTAGTGCGGCAACAAGCTGGCGACCAGTAATCCCGGCTGGACACCGAAGCTCATCGAAAGCGCTATCCCACCATGAGGATTCGCCGTGATCGGCATGCCGGACAGCGGCTCTGGCGGGTCCGGCTTCGGCCGGGCCCGGTTAGCTCAGGCCGAGACGACGGTCACGACGGTGCGGCCGATCCTTACCTTGTCGCCCTTCTTCAGCCGCTGGGCATTGTAGATGCGGCGGTTGTTGAGCCAGGTCCCGTTGGTCGAGCCGAGGTCTTCGACCCACCAGAGGCCGTGGGCGAACTGGAAGACGGCGTGGTGGCCGGAGGCGTGCTCGTCGTTGACGGTCAGCGTGCCCTGGCGGCCCGCGGTGAACTCGGTGTGGAAGGCGCGGACCTCACCGCCGGTCTGGATGACGAGCGACTGGGCAGGCGCCCCGTCGGTAAGGGTGACGTCCCCCGCCCCGCTGATGGCCCCTACCGCGGCCTTCCAGGCTCGCTGTTCCTCCTCGGCGGCATCCTCCCACGAGGGCCGATATGCAGAATTAGCCCCGCGGTGAGCTTCGTAGGCGGTCCGTGCCAGGCGTTCGAGGTCAGCGCTCACTCAATCGATAATGCCAGAGGATGAAGTAATGGCCCCACCGAAATCGCTACTACCGACCGGGCTCGCCATGGACCTCCTACATCACGCGGGCATCGTCCGGCCCGCCTGCGCGCCAGGCGTCATCCCTCAT
>JBOHCG010000884.1:0-2671 GCA_050698735.1 Streptosporangiaceae bacterium
TCAGCGCCCCGCCCGGTGGCGTACCGCCGTGCGGGTGCCGCCGGGCCGCACCGCAGGCCCCGGCTGGCCGAGGGCGCGCACGATTTCCTCCGGTATGAGGGACTGCCCTCCCTCGCCGAAACGGCGCCGCTGCATGAGCCCGCGACCGGGTGCGCGACGGTCACGGTGACGATCGAGCCACTCAGTGACCGGCACGGGCATCCGGGCAGCCCAAGCCGGCCCGGCACTCCCGGTGACGCGGCGGGGCTGCTGCTGCTGGTGGTGCGAGTCATCCGCGGCCCGGTGGGCCCCATCCCGGTCGAGCTCACCCAGACCCGGCCGTTTGCCCTTGGCGTGTCGCCCGGCCTGGCCGGAGCCGTCATCCCGTCCGGAACCCGGGCCATCCCGGCCAAGGAGTGGCGGCTCGGCCCGTACGAGAAAGACGCGGAGCGCGTTCCGGACCTGCCCTGGCCGGCCTTCCCGGCCGCCGCCGAGACCATCGCGGACTGGGTGGTCGCGCAGGCCGCCGCGCATGCGGCCCGCGTGGTGCTGCTGGCGACCCGGATCCCGCAGGAACTAGCCGTCGGCCTGGGCGTCCAGCTAGGCCAGCGGTCCTGGGATCGGGCGCCTGGCCAGCCGTGGCCGCAGCAGGTGTATCCGGCCTACCATGACGGCGACCGGCTGGTCGTCCCTGACCTGCGGCTCGGGGCGCAGTCCGTCCCGGCGCGCCGACTCTAGGCGGCCGGCATGCCGTCGCGATGGGAAGTGCCGCTCGCCGGCCCGCGAGATTCCCCGGTGCCGCTGGCGGCGCCGCAGGCCGTGGTGTCGGCGTGGCTCGACGACCCGCCGCGCCGGCCCGCCGGGCCTAGGCCGCCGGAAGGCGCCCTGTCAGCCCATGCCGCCCCGGCGCGGGCATGGGCGTGCGGGCCGCTGCCCAGTAGCGTCTCGTGCACCGAGCGCACCGCCCCCTTCACTGACGACCCGGGGACGATCACCCGCCCCGCACGGACCGGCAGGTGAGCCTGCGGTAGCAGCGCAGGGGTCTGCAGGCTCCACTGCACCGTCATGGCGCCCGAAACGTTCCGTTCCCCGGCACAATGATGACCGCCAGGGTGCTCCCGGCCGATCACCGCAGGCAGCGGCACGAACGTGTACGGATTAACAAAGTCAGCCACCCGGGCCCCCAGCGGCTCGGACCCCTGTACCCGCGGGCGGCCATTCGTCGGGAAGATCCATGCCCGGCCGACGCCGACCCCGGTAGATACCCGGTACCGCATCCCCCACCGTCGCGCCTCCCCGCATCCGGGACAGCCGAATCGCCCGAAAGCCTAACGCAGCAAGCCGTACGCTGTAACGAATTCCAAATAGCCAGTGGCATCGCATCCGGCGCGCCCGCGCATGATCCGGAACATCCCCCCCAAGACGTCCGCGCCGAGGGTGCCCAGCGCGCCCGGCTCGGGCTCGGCCGCTTGTACCAGGGATCATGACGAGCCTTCACGCCGATTGCTCTTTACAGGCCGTCGTCAAGTTGTTCCCAGGTGAGCTCGAGGCGGAACGGCGTAACGGTGTCCACCGCGCGGAAATCACGACCACGGACCCGGAGTTCCTGGGAGATGTACTGACCGTCATAGGCAAGCAGCAGCCGCTCGACCGAGATCGCCGGGCCATTATTGTTCGTCATCCGCACAATCCAGTAGTGCGGGATGCCCGCAGCAGCATATTCCGCCCGCTTATCCCGTATGTCGGTAGTAACCGAATCGGCGGAGACGATCTCCAGCACGAGTACGCAGTCCGATGCGTACGGTCGGTCACCCCATCGGCCGCGCTCTTCATCTACGCACCTGTAAACGACGACGTCGGGGCTCCGGAAGTGGAACCTCGGGGCCTCTGAGATCAGCACGTCAATGTCCCCGACCACGCGATGACACGTACTATCCCTGGCATCCGCGCGCTTAACCGCATCACGCAAGGCCACTACGAAGTTGACCTGGATTCCCTGATGGCTTGGGGTCGGCCGCTCGCAGCGAACCAGCCAGCCATCGACAACCTCGATCAGCTTGCAGACGTCCTCCGGCAAGCCGAGGTAGAGGTCACGACTGATTTCCGGCAGGAAGGCCGCCGCCTTGTAGTCTGCGGGATCCAGCGGGTAGGCCATAAAATCGAGCCTACCCGCGCGCCGCCAGCCAACCCAGCCGCCGCGCCCACCCCGCTGCGATCGCGGTCATCTCCGGCCTGACCGTCGCCGCCGCGCACGCGGCTCCGCTCCACCCTCACCCTCTTCACCAGGGACGAGTTGCCGGACCAGGTGCCCGGACCGTTCGCTGCTGAATTTGCTTCGGGATCCGGGTCGATGGGCCCGGTGCCGTGCAGGCAGACGAGCGCCCACCGCGGGCCGGCGCGAGCGGGAAGGGCGGGGCGTGGCGGCACCGATCGGGCAACGATCCGGGAGGCTGCCCGGATCCGGGACCGGGCCAAGCAGGGCTGCCACCGGGTGCTCGGTGACATGGACGTCCTGATCGCCGACAGCCCGAAACTGCACTTCCGCCGTTCCGACGTGGTCGTCTACCGGTGCATCGACGACGACCGGGGGCGATCACTGGCGTTCGGTTAGTGATCGTCTGTGACGGGTTTATATATTGGTGCAGTCGGCCTGCGGTGACGTTACGTAGCCTTGACTCGGTTCCGCGTCGGG
>JBOHCG010000885.1:0-2664 GCA_050698735.1 Streptosporangiaceae bacterium
CCGAGCCGGCCGGCGGTGCGGAGCTCTTGCTGCCCGCTTATGCGGCCGCGTTCCTGGGAGCCACCACGATCTCGCCGGGCCGCTTCAATCCGTTCGGCTCATTCATCGCCGTCTATTTCCTGGTGACCGGAATCACCGGTCTGCAGCTGCTGGGAGCACAGAACTATGTCCAGCAGATCTTCTACGGCGCGGCCTTGCTGATCGCGGTGACCGTGTCGATCCTGGTGAAGCGATCTCCTCGGGCGACGGCAGCCACCGCGGCTGGAGGAGCGTCATAGCTGACGGTCAGCCCGTAGCGCGGCCAGCCCCGCGCCGCCCGTCCTCCTCGAAGTGCCCGAGCACAAGCTCGATGAAGTTCTCGCACGCCGTAGACATCCGATCGGGTCGGTAAGCGAGGGCTATCGCCATGTCCAGCTGTACGCCGCAGAGCGGCAGGGCCACTACCCTGTCGTCGCGCCGTAGCCATGACCGAGCCGCGAATCCGATCCCGATATTTTGCGCGACCAGCTCGATCAAGACTGGGGCCGAGCCAACATAGGCGGCAATATGCGGCGCGAACAGCGCTTCGGCACACAGCTCCATCCAGCGGGCATAGATTGTCGGGGACAGTTCTCGCTCTATGAAGACGAACCTTTCCTCCGCGAGCTGAACGACGCGCAGCTGAGGCGTATCCGCGAGTGGGTGATCGCGGCTGACCACCGCAAGCGTGTCTTCCCGCAGCAATACCCTCATCTCGATGTCGGTACGCGGAATGTCGGGGCGGACAAAGGCCACGTCGAGTGCCCCCCGCTCGACCAATGCGATCAGCTCGGAGGAGGAGCGCTGGTGCAGCGTCAGGCCTACGCCGGGGTACGACGCCTGGAACGCGGTCAGGGCGCTCGGCAGCACGTCGAACACCGCCGAGTCGAGAAAGCCGATCGTCAGACTGCCAAGGTCTCCCTCGCTGGCCCGGCGAGCCAGGGTACGCGCACGCTCAAGCGTATAGTGCAGGCCGCGCGTCTCGGCCAGCAGGACGCTCCCCGCCGCCGTAAGGCTCACTCCGTGGTGCGTGCGCTGGAACAGCGCACAGCCCACCTGCCGCTCCAGCCGCGCTACCGCAAGGCTCAGGGCAGGTTGCGTCAGGTGCAGGGCGTTCGCGGCCCGGCCGAAGTTCAACTCCGACGCAAGGGCCTCAAAGTACCTTAGATCCCGAAGCTCCACAGAAATCCCCAGTGCAAGCGTGCATACCAATGTAGCCGTATCATGTCTCGGCCGTATTTCAAGCAGGTCACGCAGGGTGTTCAGATTGCTGGCATATAGCATCCGCTCACTGCGTCGCACTGCTCATCGACCGTGTTCTGCTTTTCTTGCCGCAGACGAAGGCGCGGCGGCCGGGCTTGCCCGCCCTGGGCCTTCTGACCTGCACTTCGGTGCCGTCAGGCGGATGGTGACGCCGCGGGCGGCGGCGTAGGCGAACAGGTCGGCCAGGGTGCGCAGCCGGATGCCGGGCTCCCAAGGACGGCGAACCCGCGGGCGGCCAGCAGCGGCCGGATCTCATGAATCGCGGGGGTGACGGTGGACCGGTCAACCCGGTATAGCTCGGCCAGGGCCTTGTGCGGGAGCTGGAACCGCAGGTAAACGAGGATGGCGATGACCCGGTCGGTGAACGGCAGGTCGTGGTCCGCGCACCAAGTCGTAAGCCCACTTCAGAGAGACACAGTGTCCCACTGGAGACCTACTGCCCTCCGCTCCAGCGCCAGCGGCTTGTCAGGAAACTAGGCCGGACGGCCATGGTCACGCAGACATCGCAGAACACGGACCCCCCGGGTCTCACGGAGCCGGCGGGCTGGCTCCTTCGGCTTCGCCATCTACTCCGCCGCCAGCGACCGCTACGAAGACGCCGTCCTGCTCACCGGGCTGCCCATCGGCACCCCGCAAGAAGCACTCGACACCGCCTGCATCATCCACCTCACAGGACTCGGCCGCGAACCCGAACCCTGACCCCCGACGAACTTACGGGGCCACCCACTTAAGTCTGCCGCAAATCGGTGTGACTGGGATTGATCTGGGGCGCTGGCCGCAGCTGGCCAGCACGAGCAGGCCGAGACCGTCGCCCGCTCCATCACCAACCCGGACCAGCAGGAGCAGGCGCTGGCGGTGGTAGCCAAGGCGCCGGCGGCGATGGGAGACACGAGACGGGCGCATCACGTGGCCTCGGCGGCGTGTGCCGTCGACAGTGAACCATGGTGCTGGAACGGGTGTTGTCGCTGGAGCCATCGGCGCTAAGAGTGGTGACCAACTCGTAACTTCATAGCATAAATATGATGGATATCACGATGCATTGGCAACGTTTCAAAATAATCTGAGTGTACGGCGTGTCGCGTGGCAGGATGCTGATATGGACGCCGAGGTGGGATTTCTGGGGCAGTTGGAGCCTTCGTTGCTGAAAGTGCTCCCGGTGCTGGACGAGCGGTCGAAGCGACTGGTGCTCGGGATGGCGGCCGAGGCTGAGGGCAAGGGCGGGACGGGCCGGGTAGCGGCCCTGACCGGGGCGTCGTGGCAGACCGTGGCAAACGGGAAGGCCGAGCTCGACGCGGAAGAAGAGCTGCCGGCCTGGCGCGTCCGGCGGCCCGGCGGCGGCCGCAGGCCGCTGGCGGAAACCGATCCCGGCCTGGTCCCGGCGCT
>JBOHCG010000886.1:0-2634 GCA_050698735.1 Streptosporangiaceae bacterium
GGCTAAGCCGCGCCGCCGCCCCTTGCCTACCGCCGTCAGGCCGCGTCGGCCACCGTGACCGAACCGGATGCCTCTGCGGGCTCAAGCGCCAGCTTCAGCACCTCGCGAACGTCGCCGACCGGGTGCACGTCCAGCTTCTCGAGCACCTCGGCCGGGACATCGTCCAGGTCAGGCTCGTTCCGCTGCGGGATCAGCACGGTGGTGATCCCGGCCCGGTGCGCCGCAAGCAGCTTCTGCTTGAGGCCGCCGATCGGCAGCACCCGCCCGGTGAGGGACACCTCGCCGGTCATCGCCACGTCGGCCCGGACAGGCCGCCCGGACAGCAGCGAGGCAAGCGCGGTGGTCATCGTGACGCCCGCGCTCGGCCCGTCCTTCGGCACCGCGCCGGCCGGCACGTGCACGTGGACGCCGCGGTCCTTCAGTTCGCGGACCGGAAGGTCCAGCTCGTCGCCGTGCGAGCGGAGGTAGGACAGCGCGATCCTGGCCGACTCCTTCATCACGTCGCCGAGCTGACCGGTGAGCGTGACCCCGGTCTCGCCGGTCTCCCGGCCGGCCAGCGACGCCTCGATGAACAGGACGTCACCGCCCGCGCCGGTCACCGCGAGGCCCGTCGCCACGCCGGGCACTGCGGTCCGGCGATCCGGCGCGGCCAGGCTGGTCTCCGGCGTGAACCGGGGCCGCCCCAGGTAGTCCTTCAGCTGCGCCACGCCGACCGCGACCGGCAGCGTGACGTCGCCAAGGGCGAGCTTGGCCGCGATCTTGCGCAGGATCCGCGCGATGGACCGCTCCAGCGACCGCACCCCTGCCTCGCGGGTGTACTCCGCGGCCACCAGGTGCAGCGCGTCCTCGCCGACCGAGACCTCCTCGGCGTTCAGGCCCGCCTTGGACAGCTGCCTGGGCAGCAGGTGGTCGCGGGCGATGAGCACCTTCTCGTCCTCGGTGTACCCGTCGAGCTGGACCAGCTCCATCCGGTCGAGCAGCGGGCCGGGGATCTGATCGAGCACGTTGGCCGTGGCGAGGAAGACCACGTCGGACAAGTCGAGCTCGACCTCGAGGTAGTGGTCGCGGAACGTGTGGTTCTGCGCCGGGTCGAGCACCTCGAGCAGCGCCGAGGCGGGGTCGCCGCGGTAGTCAGAGCCGATCTTGTCTACCTCGTCGAGCAGCACGACCGGGTTCATCGAGCCAGCCTCGCGGATGGCCCTGACGATGCGGCCGGGCAGCGCGCCGACGTAGGTCCGCCGGTGACCGCGGATCTCCGCCTCGTCCCTGACGCCGCCAAGGGCGACCCGGACGAACTTGCGGTCCATGGCCCGCGCGACCGACTCGCCGAGCGAGGTCTTGCCGACGCCGGGCGGGCCGACCAGGGCAAGGACGGCACCCGAGCGGCGGCCGCCGATAACCCCCAGGCCCCGGTCCGCGCGGCGCTTGCGCACGGCCAGGTACTCGATGATCCGTTCCTTGACGTCATCCAGTCCGGTGTGGTCCTCATCCAGGATCCGCCGGGCGTCGGAGATGTCGTACGCGTCCTCGGTCCGCTCGTTCCACGGGATGTCGAGGACGGTGTCCAGCCAGGTGCGGATCCAGCCGGTCTCGGGTGACGCGTCCGGGGTGCGCTCTAGCTTGGCGACCTCCTTCAGCGCCGCGTCCCTGACCGCCTCGGGCAGGTCGGCGGCCTCCACCCGGGCCCGGTAGTCCTCCTCCTCGGTGGCGGCGTCGCCGTTCAGGTCGGCGAGCTCCTTGCGCACCGCGGCGAGCTGCTGGCGCAGCAGGAATTCCTTCTGCTGCTTCTCCATGCCCTCCTGGACGTCCTTGCGGATGGACTCGGCCACGTTCAGCTCGGCCAGGTGTTCCTTGGTCCAGCCGATGACGAGCTCGAGCCGCTCGGTCAGATCCTGCGTCTCCAGTAGCTGCAGCTTCTGTGTCGAGGTCAGGTAGCTGGCGTAACCGGCCCGGTCGGCGATCGCCGACGCGTCGTCCAGCTGCTGAATGGCGTCGATGACCTGCCAGGCGCCCCGCTGCTGCAGGATCCCTGTGACCAGCGACTTGTACTGCTGGGCCAGCTCGTCGGCGCGCGGCCCGCGGCCGGTGTCCTCGACCTCGGTGCCCTCGACCCACAGGGCAGCCCCTGGCCCCGTGGTGCCCGAGCCGATCTTGACCCTGCTGACGCCGCGGACCACCGCACCAGGCTGCCCGCCTGGCAGCCGCCCGACCTGCTCGACCAGGGCCAGCGTGCCGACTGCGGCCAGCCCGCGGTCGGGCAGCCGCGGCACGAGCAGCACCCGTGCCTTTATCTCAGGACGCACGCCGGGCACCTGCTGGGAAGGCGTCCGTGCCGCGTCGATCGCGGCACCGACCTCCGGCTGCGACGTCTCTAGCGGCACCACCATCCCGGGCAGCACCACCTCGTCGTCCAGCGGCAGGACCGGCAGCGTGAGCGTTTCACTCATTGAGCCTCCAAAAAGCTTGAGTCAATCACACTCAAGAAAGGAGAGCCCCGACAAATTCCCCGCCGGTGTTCGCCCCGAGTGATCACGCGGCGGGCGCGACCTCGGGCGGGCGCGACCTCGGGCGGGCGCGACCTCGGGCGGGCGCGACCTCGGGCGGGCGCGACCTCGGGCAGGCGCGACCTCAGGC
>JBOHCG010000887.1:0-2632 GCA_050698735.1 Streptosporangiaceae bacterium
CATCAGGACCGTGAATAGGAATATGAGTTACGAACCGTCAACCCGTCGGCTGCCTCGTCAGGAGCGCTGGCCGGACGCTACCCCGCAGCGGGGCTGGCCGGCCTACACCGACGACGGCGCTTACCGAGACGGCGACCTCCATGCGGGGTCCGCGGACCAAGGACATCGCGGCCGGTACGTCCAGGATGGCTACGGCCAGGATTCCGGCGGGTACAGCCCGGGCGGCTACGGCCAGGATCCCGGCGGGTACAGCCCGGGCGCCTACGGCCAGGATCCCGGCGGGTACAGCCCGGGCGGCTACGGCCAGGATCCCGGCGGGTACAGCCCGGGCGGCTACGGCCAGGATCCCGGCGGGTACAGCCCGGGCGCCTACGGCCAGGATCCCGGCGGGTACAGCCCGGGCGCCTACGGCCAGGATTCCGGCGGGTACAGCCGGGACGGCTATGCCTCGGTCGCCGCTGGCTACGCCCAGCCGAGGGATGACTACGGCTGGCCTCACAACGGCTACAACGGCAACCTGAGTGCCTACGCGGGCGCAACCGATGACTTCGATAACGCGGCAGACGGCTATAACGGCGCCGACGGCGGCTATGACGGCGGCATCGACGGCTACCGCGGCACCGCAGGTGGCTACGCGGGTACGGGCTACAACGGCGCGGCGGACGATTTCGATGGGCCGGTCCGGGGGTACGGCGGCCAGGCCTATGGCTTCGACGGTGTCGCAGGTGGCCAGCCGTGGATCGCCGACGATCATGTCGGCAGCCGGGCCGACCGCCGATGGGACGGGTACGGCGAGACCGACCGCGGTTACGGGCAGGTGCGGGATGACCTTGCCGACCCGGCCGGGTATGCCACGCCGCAGCCTTCCGGGCTGGTGCTGGTGGCCCCCGACCTCGTCGGGGACGCCGGCTGGTCGGCCGACCTAGGTCAGGGCCGTGACCCCGGCCGCAGCGGGGTGATCGCCGCGGCAATGACCGGAATCCTCGCCGCCGCGGTCGCGATCGGCGTGGCCACGCTGGCCGCAGCGTTCGTCGGGCCGCGGGCTTCCCCGGTCGCCGCCATGGGCGGCGTGCTCATCGACCGGATCCCCGCGGTGCTGAAGACCGTCGCGGTCGATCATTTCGGCTCGCGCGGCAATGCGGTGCTGCTGTCCGGCGTGATCGGCCTCCTGGCGGTGGTGATCGGGTGCCTGGCCCGGCGTTCGGCCGCGATCGGCGCGGCCGGTCTCGCGACGCTCGGGCTCCTCGCCGCCTTCGTCGTGATCACCCGGCCGGCCAGCCACGCCAGCGACGTCATCCCGTCGATCGCCGGCGGCATCGTCGGCGTGATCGCCTTCGCCTGGCTGGCGCGGGCCGCGGCCCCCGCCGCGCCACCTCTCCGGCCCGTGGCCGGCGGCCACAGGAGTCCGCGATGACGGCGACCATGGACCGGCGAAGGTTCCTGGCCGTCGGCGGAATCACCGCCGCGACGGCCGTCACGGCCGGTGTCGGCGGACAGATCCTGACTCACAAGCGCTACGGCGCGGACCCGTCCCCGGCGACGCTCGTCACGCCGACCGTCAGGCCTAAGCCACTGCCCGCTGACGTCTCGCTGAACGTTCCCGGCCTCTCCCCGTTCTTCACGCCGAACGCGGAGTTCTACCGGGTCGACACGGCATTCACCGTGCCGCGACTCACGCCATCGAACTGGCAGCTGCGGATTCACGGCATGGTGGACAACCCGATGACGGTCAGCTTCGACGAGCTGATGAAGCAGCCCATGCTCGAACACGACATCACGCTGACCTGCGTATCGGAGAGCGTCGGCGGGAGCTACATCGGCAACGCGCGCTGGCAGGGCGCGCTGCTGGCCCCCCTGCTCCGCAAGGCGGGCATCCAGCCGGGCGCCGACCAGATCGTCATGAGCGACATGAACGGCATGACGATCGGCGTGGCCACCGACCCGGTGCTGGACGGCCGGGATTCGATGCTCGCCATCGGCATGAACGGCCAGACGCTGCCTCCCGCGCACGGCTACCCGGTGCGGGTGGTCGTGCCTGGGCTTTACGGCTACGTGTCGGCGTGCAAGTGGGTGGTCGACATGGAGCTCACCACCTATGCCGCCTTCGACGCCTACTGGACCAAGCGCGGCTGGTCCCAGCGGGCGGCGATCAAGACCGAGTCCCGTATCGACGTGCCGAAACACGGCCGCAGCCTGGCTGCGGGCAAGGTCACGATCGCGGGCGTGGCCTGGGCGCAGCACCGCGGCATCGAGGCCGTCGAGGCGTACATTGACGGCACCTGGTATCCGGCGAAACTGTCCGCGCAGGACAATATCGATACCTGGCGCCAGTGGTACTACGTCTGGGACGCTACTGTCGGGCAGCACACGATCAAGGTGCGCGCCACGGACAAGACCGGCCATACCCAGACCTCGGTCGTGCACGGGCCGCCGCCCAACGGCGCCACCGGCTACCACACGATCGAAGTCAGCGTCACCTGAGTTGGGATTACCTGAGCAGTGTTATCTGACCCGATTCCGCGAGTAAGCCGGTGACACGACCCTGTAGATACCGATAGGTGCCGCTCTGTCCTGGGATGATGATCGCTGCCAAGTGATAACCAGCCCAGCGGAGAGGACACCTATCTGGTGA
>JBOHCG010000888.1:0-2631 GCA_050698735.1 Streptosporangiaceae bacterium
GCCGAGGCCGCCGACGTCGCCGCCCTCGCCGCCGACATCACCGAACAAGGCGCCACAACCGCAGAAGAAGGAGCAGGCAGCGCCGCCGAGGACGCCGGCGCCGAGTCCGAGCAGGCCATCGAGGAAGGCTGCGGCGAGTCGTTCAGCGCCGGGACCAAAGTCCTGCTGGCTTCCAGGGCAGCCATCCCGATCAGCCAGCTCAAGGCAGGCGACAAGGTCCTCGCCACGAACGTGAAGACAGGCAAGACGACCGCGGAGCCCGTGACCGCGGTCATGGTCAAGCGGGATACCGATCGCTACGACCTGAAGATCAAGGCCGACGGCAAGACCGCCGTCATCGACACCACCCGCAACCACCTGTTCTGGGACCAGACGACCAGGCGCTGGACCAAGGCAGCCGCGCTCCGCCACGGCACTTACCTGCGCACCGCCAGCGGAACAAGCGTCACCGTCCTGGGCGGCTACGTCCCGGCTGATGCCTCCGGCTGGATGTGGGACCTGTCCGTCCCCGGCGGCGGCGACCACGACTTCTACATCGACACCACCATCGCCGCCGTCCTCGTTCACAACTGCCCTGCGCCATCACCCAAGTTCGAGCCGCCGACCAATCCTGCCCAGCTGCCTCCGGACCAAGTCCCTGACGGTTGGAGGGTTCGGGTCATGCAGCCGACAGAGCAGTATCCCGATGGATACTGGAAGCTCGAGAAGCCTATGGAGAACGGTGGTTGGCAGCCAATTGACCCCTCCGATATGCAACCGGGAACAAGGCCGGAGACACACATTCCGCTACCACCAGGATATTGGGGTTAGAAGTGTATCGCCTACCGCCGGACTTCGACGGACAAGTATTCGTCGGTAAGATTCTTTCTAGCATTACATTTACTGTTAACACAGCCCATCTAGCCTTCGGCTCAGATCTGCTGCTAACCATACTTTCCGGGTACTCCTATCGTCTGGCGCCCGAAGGCGCCAGACGCACTGAACAGGTCCCTGTATCTGAGACGGCTGTGCTTGGTCTGATCGGACGACCCGTTATGAGCACTGCCGTTAGTGAAGGCCGAATCTTCACCATCGAGTTGGAGGGTGGAGGGGAATTTAGCTGCATTGATGACTCAGACCAATATGAGTCTTATTCTATCAGGATCGAAGATAGAGAAATCATTGTCTGACACCTCGACCTTGCCGTAGAAGAAGGCGCCACAATCGCGGAAGACACCGGGACAGCTTCGGAGACCTTCTATCGGACGATGAGCAATGGGATCTCACCATCACTGCCGTTCGGTTAGCGATCGGCCTTCTGGCTGGCTTCCCGAGTCCGCGGCCGGAAGCTGGTAACGTTGCGTAGCCATTATGGGTCGCGCTGACTCCTGTTCCGGTGACGTTCGGTGACTTCGGGCCGGGTGGCAGGTTCGGGACGCAGCGGTTTGCGCGGGACAGCCTGCCTGGGCGGCATGGTTGCGGCATGCGGGCATGCCGCCATCCCGGCGCGGCGGCAGCGGGGCCGGGATGGCGGGTTCACGTCATGCTGCCGGCGGGGCGTTCGCGTCCGCGGGGGCCGTCGCGGCGGGCAGCGGCAGCAGGTGCAGCCTGGACGCGCTGGGCACGGGTCCTTTGCTTTTGCGGGTCCTGACTTTCTTGATGGTGAAACGCGGGAAGCACCGGCCGGGCCGCCAGGCGGTGACCAGCCGCAGCGGGTGGCGGGTGATGTCGCGGCGGAGAATCCCGATGGCGCTGCCCAGGGCGGTGATGGCAGATCCTTGCCCGGCGCCTATGCTCGCCGTGACGCAGCCGAGCAGCGCGGTCGCGCTGATCCGGGCAGGTTCAGCGCCGATCGCGGCGGCGATGGCCGCGCCGGCAATGCGCAGTGCCTGGTGGACGGCGACGGTCGCGGCGGCCATCCGGTACGCCCCGGCTGGGGTGGCGGCGGTGACCGGCTGCCCGGCGGACAGGGTCTGTTTCTCCTCCAGGTACACCAGCTCGCTGACCCACCTCATCCCGTATAGCCCGGCGATGTCGCGGGCCGGGTAGGCGGTGACATCCATCAGGTCGGTGATGACGGTGACGGTCTCGGATACTTCCACCCGGATGGTGCCGTCCGGCTGACGGCACATCCCGCCGTCGCCGTCGCCGTCACGGCCGAGGACGCGGACGGACGGGCCGGGCGGCGGGCTGGCGACTAGCGGGTGGTCCGCCGGGAGATCGAATACCTGGTCCATGTGGTATTCGATGACGCGGACCTTGAACGTGCGGCCCTGCCAGGTGATCTTCGCCTTCCAGGTGCCATCGGGCAGCGGCCGGCCGCAGCGGCGCAGGTTCCACGCCGACGACACCCGCCGCGCGAAATGCTTCCCCTCCTTCATCTTGCCGGCGATTGCCCGGCGGGAGGGGAACCCGCGGTCAGCCAGGTCCAGGTCACCAGGCCCGTACGCGGGTTCCAGGTGCGCGGCGAGAGTCGTTTCCCCGATGGTGCACGGCCCGGCCGCCCACGCCACCGCCGACCGGTACCACACGTTGACGACCTCGACCATGCGGGTCTGCGGGGCCGCGTCCGCGCCGGTGCTGGCTGGCCGGCCGAAATGCGCGGCGTTACGCGATTGCCCGCCGGTGCCCATGCGGTCGGCGCCCTTCGGG
>JBOHCG010000889.1:0-2629 GCA_050698735.1 Streptosporangiaceae bacterium
GTCCGGGGGTACCGGGCAGTCCGGGGGTACCGGGCAGTCCGGGGGTACCGGGCAGTCCGGGGGTACCGGGCAGTCCGGGGGTACCGGGCAAGCCGACCGCGGCGACGCGCCGAGCTGGGTGCGGGATGACACCTGGATCTCGGCGGTGGACTATGACACCGGGCAGCGCGTGCTGTTCGGCCAGCCGGGTGCTCCGCGCACGTCGCTGCCCGATGCCGTAGTCGCATCCTGTTCCATTCCCGGCTGGTACTCCCCGGCGGTGATCGGCGGCCGCCGCTACGTCGACGGCGGCGTCCGGTCCGCGACCTCCCTCGACGTGCTGGCCGGCACGGATGTGCAGGAGATCTACGTGCTGGCGCCGCTGGCGAGCACGCACGCCGATCACCCGTTCCAGCCGCACCTGCGGATCGAGCGCCAGCTCCGCCAGCTGATCACCCGGGCCGTGCTCAGGCAGGCCAGGGCGCTCGCCGCGCAGGGCAAGCGGGTGACCGTGCTGACCCCGGGCCCGGCGGACCTCGCCGCGATGGGGATCAACCTGATGGACCCCAGGCGCAGGCAGGCCGTGCTTGAGACCTCCTTCCGCACCTGCGCCGCCGCTCTCGCCCAGCTCGGCCCGGCCAGCTCCCGCGCCGCGTAGCAGGCCCCTTAGTCCGGGCTGGGGCCCTTGGTCTCGACGACGGCGAACGCGGCGGGCGGCATCGTGACCTCATCGGCCTCGATGGCCACCGCTGGGCTGGACGCGGCGAGCAGGCCGGTGCCCGGCTGCCCGAGCGGCAGCCGGGCGGTCTCGGTGCCCAGGTTGGCCGCGATCCGCAGCCGTCCGCGCCGCACCAGCAGCCACCTGGCCTGCTCGTCGAAGTCCGCCCGCACCCGCTCGAGGCGCGGATCGGTCAGCTCGGGCCTGGCCCGGCGCAGCGCGATCAGCTCCCGGTACCAGGCGTGGATGCCGAAGTGCGGCTCACGGTCGCGTTGCGCCCAGTCCAGCTTGGAGCGCAGGAATGTGGCCTCATCCTGCGGGTCGGGCACCTCGGCGGAACCCCAGCCGAACCCGGCGAACTCCTTCTTGCGGCCCTCGCCGACCGCCTTCGCGAGCCACGGCTCGATGTGGTCGGTGAAGTACTGCCACGGGGTGTCGGCCCCCCACTCCTCGCCCATGAACAGCATCGGCGTGTAGGGCCCGGTCAGCACCAGGCCGGCCGCGACCTTGACCAGGTCGGGCGACAGCGTGGCCGAGATCCGGTCGCCGGTCGGCCGGTTGCCGACCTGGTCGTGATTCTGCAGGTAGCCGAGGAAGCGGTGGGCGGGCACCCGGAACACGTCCACGTTTCGCCCGTGGGTCCTGCCGCGGAAGGCGGACCAGATGCCGTCGTGGTAGAACACCCGCGTGTAGGTCTTCGCCAGCGCCGCGAGCGACCCGAAGTCGCAGTAGTAGCCCTGCCGTTCGCCGGTGACGGCCGCGTGCACCGCGTGGTGGAAATCGTCGCTCCACTGCGCGGTGAGCCCGTACCCGCCCGCCTCGCGGGAGGTGACCAGCCTGGGATCGTTGGCGTCGGACTCGGCGACGAGCACGAGCTCGCGGTTCAGCCGTGCCGCCAGCGCCTGCGCCTCGGCCGCGAGCTCCTCCAGGATGTTAAGCGCCCTGCGGTCCTCCAGCGTGTGCACCGCGTCAAGCCGCAGCCCGTCGAGGTGGTAGTCGCGCAGCCACATCAGCGCGTTGCCGATCAGGAACGCGCGCACCCCGTCGGAGCCCGGCTGGTCCAGGTTGACCGCGGGACCCCACGGCGTCACGTGCGCGTCGGTGAAGTAGGGCCCGAACGCCTCCAGCCGGTTCCCTACGCCGACGTGGTTGTACACCACGTCGAGCAGCACGGCCAGGCCGCGGGCGTGACAGGCGTCCACGAACCGTTTCAGCCCGTCGGGCCCGCCGTAAGGCTCGTGTACCGCCCACAGGTTGATGTCGTCGTACCCCCAGCCGTGGCGGCCGGGGAACGACGCGACCGGCATCAGCTCGACCGTGTGCACGCCAAGGTGACGCAGGTGGTCCAGCCGCCCGATGGCGGCGTCGAAGGTGCCCTCCGGGGTGAACGTGCCGACGTGCAGCTCGTAGATCACCGATCCGTGCAGCGGCCCGCCCCGCCAGCTCGGGTCGGTCCAGCGGAACGTGGCGTGATCATAGGTGCGGCTCAGGCCCTTGATGCCGAACGGCTGCCGCAGCGATCTCGGATCGGGCAGCACCTCGCCGCCGTCGATGCCGAAGCCGTAGTCGATGCCGGCCGCCACGTCCGGCACCTCCGCGCTCCACCAGCCGCCCTGCCCCCCGGCGGCGGACTGCCTGCTCATCAGATAGCGCCGCCCCGCGACCTCGACCTCGACCTTGTCGGTAGCGGCCGGCGCCCACACGCTGAACGTGCTCACCAGGGGCTCCCGTCCGCCCTGTATTCCGCCTCTTGCAGGTAGACCCGCTCGGGGACGAGCAAGGCCACCGGGAGCCGCCAGGTCAGATCGGCGAGCAGCGGTCGCAGCCCGGCGTGCCTGGCGCCGGTCAGCACGTCGCGCCAGTGCAGTTCGGGCAGCGGCAGGGCGGTGTCGGCCCAGCCGCCGCGGCGCCGCAGGCCGGCCGGCAGCCGGG
>JBOHCG010000890.1:0-2627 GCA_050698735.1 Streptosporangiaceae bacterium
GTTCAAATGGTTCTGTCACACTTTCGGTGGTGGCAGAATGTGCTGATGTGACACGCTTAGTCATGATCGACGCTGAAGAGCTTGTGGGGACTGTGTTCTCGGGGTTGTCTGCACTGGTCATCGAGGATGTCGAGGACGCGGGGGACGTGATCGTCGTGCGGGCGAGGACCCCGGGCGGGGCGGTCGCCTGCCCGGGCTGTGGTGAGAAAACCTCGCGGGTGCACGGGTATCACGAGCGGACGGCGGCGGACGTGCCGGTCGATGGCCGCCGTGTGGTGGTGAAGCTGCGGGCACGCCGGATGCGCTGCCCGGCCCTGGACTGCAGGACGCAGACCTTCCGCGAGCAGGTCCCCGGCGTCTTGGAGCGGTACCAGCGGCGCATCACGAGGCTGGCCGGCCAGGTCAGTGCGGCGGTTCGCGAATTAGCAGGCCGCGCGGGCTCCCGGCTGCTCGCTGTGCTGGGCATTAGCGTCTCCAGGCACACGGCGCTCCGCGCCCTGATGGCGATCCGCCTTCCCGACCCGGGCGTCCCCCGCGTCTTGGGCATCGACGACTTTGCCCTGCGGAAGGGACTCGTCTACGCCACGATCCTGATCGACGCGGAGACCGGCCGGCGGGTCGACGTCCTGGAAGGCCGCACCGCCGGCGTCGTAAAGGACTGGCTGCGCGCGCACCCCGGCGTCGAGATCGTCTGCAGGGACGGGTCAGGGGCGTACGGCGAGGCCGTGAAGTCAGCGCTTCCGGGCGCCGCGCAGTGCGGCGACCGCTGGCACCTGTGGCATCTCCTCGCAGAAGCCGCAGCGAAGGAGGTCGCCGCGCACTCGGCGTGCTGGGCGGAAGCCGCCCCGCTCCAGCAGGGGAAACGCGCCGAGACCACGCTCGAGCGCTGGCACCAGGTCCACGACCTGCGCAGCAGGGGCGCCGGGCTGCTGGACTGCTCGCGGCGCCTGGGCCTGTCCCTGAACACGGTCAAGCGCTACGACCGCGCCGAGGAGCCCGGGCGGCTGCAGCGCGCACCCCAGTACCGGCCCGGGCTCGTGGACCCCTACCGCGACTACCTGCGCAGGCGAAGAGAGGAAGAACCCGGGGTTCCCGTCCAGCGGCTCCTGCGGGAGATCCGCGAGCAAGGCTACCCCGGCAGTTCCAACCTGCTCGTCCGCTATATCAGCCAGGGACGCCTCGACACCGAGCGCCCGCACATCGCGCCGCGCAAGGCGACGCAGATCCTGCTCACGAACCCGGACAACCTCCCAGGCGAACAGCGCGAAACCGCAGGGCGCCTGTCAGCCGCATGCCCGGAGATGAAAGCCCTGGCAAGGCTGATCGGCAAATTCGCCGCCATGCTCGACCCCGACCCCGCCAACGGGGACAAGCTCCTGGAATGGATCGCCGGCGCCCGCGCCGCCGACCTCCCTCACCTGCACTCCTTCACCCGCGGCCTCGACCTCGACATCAAGGCCGCCACCGCCGCGGTCACGCTCCCGCACCACAACGGGCGAACGGAAGGAGTGAACAACAAGACGAAAATGATCAAAAGGCAGATGTTCGGGCGCGCCGGGTTCGCCCTCCTCCGCCACCGGATACTCCTCGGATGAGAGCACGGAGCGTCACCACCGAAAGTGCGACAGAACCAAGTAAACGGTGTAACTTCTTTCTCTGTTGTTACTTGCGTCCCGCGCTGAGACGGCCGTCGAAGACATCCGATGCCGTTAAGTTGTCAAGCTGCCGGGCGAAGTTTTGCGGTGGCGGCGGGGAATGCGGTGGCTTCGTCGTAGTGCTGGCCGGTGGCCAGGCAGTGGTGCAGGCAGCCGAGGAGGCGGCCGAACAGGTTGCGCTGGGCGGCGGCGTGCCGGTCCTGTGCGTGCCGAAAACTTCTGCCACCTGGGCAGATGCACCGGAGCTCGCCGTCGGCTCGGTCTCGCGTCTGGCGTCGGGCGGGCATGTGTCGGGCGGGCGGGGGGTGCGATGATCTTCGGTTTGTGGGCTTGAAGCTGATCTTCCTGATTGTCTCCCGTGTCATGTCGTTGCTCGGGTTGTCGCGCCGGGAGACGTGGTGGAAGGACGCCGAGATCCTCATGCTGCGCCATGAGCTCTCTCGGTCGCCCTGCGCGAGCGGCCGCAGGCTCCAACGCGGCTGACGTGGCCGGACCGTGCGTGGCTGGCGCTGCTGGCTGGGACGCTGCCGGTCGAGCGCCTCGCCGCGATGCGGCTCATCGTCACCCCCGGCACCATCTTGCGCTGGCACCGCGACATCGTCTGCCGCCGCTGGGCGCGCTGGTCGCGTTGTGGCCGGCCCGGGCACCCTCCGGTGCGCCGCAAGGTGCGGTCGGTGGTGCTGCGACTGGCGCGGGAGAACGAGTCATGGGGGTACCGGCGGATCCACGGCGAACTCGCAGGGCTGGGCATCACGGTGGCGCCGTCTACCGTCTGGCAGATCCTCAAGAACGCCGGCATCGACCCGGCGCCCCGCCGGGACGGGCCGGGCTGGGCCGAGTTCCTGCGATCTCAGGCGCAGGGGATCCTGGCGCTGGACTTCTTCACCGCTGACCTGCTCAACGGCAGCAAGGTCTACGTCCTGGCCGCCATCGAGCACGGCACCCGCCGCGTCCGGACCCTCGGCGCCACCG
>JBOHCG010000891.1:0-2618 GCA_050698735.1 Streptosporangiaceae bacterium
CGGCTGTTCATCGGCACCGGGTACCGGCTGCCGGTGCCGCCCGCCCCCGCGTTCTGCCTGGGCAACGTGATCCTGACCCGAGGCGACGGGATCGACCCCGGCTCGCCGGTGTTTGCGCACGAGGCCAGGCACGCCACCCAGTTCGCCTGCTGCGGCGGGGTGGCGATGGTGCCGATGTACCTCGCGGCGGCGGGAGTGTCCTGGATGCTGACCGGTGACTTCGGCGCCCGCAACGTGTTCGAGCGGCGGGCCGGCCTGGCCGACGGCGGCTACACCGACCGGCCGCTTCGGCCCGTCTTCCGGCGGGCCGTTTCACCGCGGGCCGTTTCACCGCGGGCCGTTTCACCGCGGGCCGTTTCGCGGCGGGTCAGCGGGTCGGTCAGCGGGTCAGGCCCGATAGCAGGCCTTCGGGCGCGGCTCGATCCCGGGCCTCGCGCAGGCGCACGTGGTGGATCCACCGCCAGCCCTTCCCGGTGACCAGGAACTCTCCCGGCTCCGGCAGCGCGGTGATCCCGTTCATGATCGCCTGCGGATCGCCGAGGTGCCGCTCCCTGGCCGGGCGGGCGTTGACCACGTCGGTCACCTCGCCGCTGTCGGGGTCGATCCCTGCCAGGTAATGGGTGCCGGCCACGTTGGCCCAGATCAGTTTGCCGTACCAGGCGGACCAGGCCAGGTCGTTCAGGCCGACCACCCGGTGGCCTGCGTACCGCACGTGGACCACCGACTCCGGCTGCAGCGAGCCGGGGTCGCGGCGGACCAACTCACTGCTCCCGTCGCTGGTCACCACGTATCCTTCCGCGGCGGTCATGCCCCAGCCCTCCCGGTTGTACGGCACCCGCCCGGCCGGCTCGAGGGTGTCCGCGTCCCACCGCAGCGCGACCCGTTCCTGCCAGGTGAGCTGCCAGATCACCTGGCCGACCTGGCAGATGCCCTCGGCGAAGAGCTCGCCGGGCAGCGCCGCGCGCCGGTCAGGCTGGTCGGCGCCCAGCGGGTACCTGCACAGCGCGGATGACCCGTAAAGACCGGTGGACTCCCACATGACCCCGTCCGCCGCGATCAGCCCCTGGGTAAACCCCCGCCCCGGATGCGGAAGCCGCCGGACGACCTCGGCCCGCCAGGTCCGCACGCTGCCACCGCCTCGCGCTCAGCACGTCAAGAGCTAGTGAATGCTATAGCGCCTAGCGTTTCTCGGTAGGCGGTGCCACACCCACTACCGTTCTCGGTAGGCGGTGCCACACCCACTACCTGTCAAGGCGCAGCGGGGACCTGCTCGGGACGGCGCAGGACGGCGTTGAAGACGGCGGGCGGTGAGGAACTCGTGGATGACCAGTCCCTGGGCCACCTTGGCGAGGGCGGCGACACCGAGCGGCAGGTCCGCCAGCAGCGGCTGGTAGCGGCCCGGCGTCGTCATGACGCCCGGCCTGAGGTAGAAGCCGATTTCCTTGCCTGGCATGTGACTCCTTCCGGCGGCAGCCCTTCCAGGATGACAAATTTACCGGCCAGAAATCATCGGTGCGATACTGGCCAAGTGCGGCCGGACGAGGAACGCGAGCGGCTCAGGGAGACGTTCAACCGGGTCGCCGAGAGCTACGACCGGGTCCGGCCCGAGTATCCTGTGGCGTTGTTCGACGAGCTTGCAGCGGTGACCGGGCTGGTGCCCGGTGACCGGGTGATCGAGGTCGGCTGCGCTACGGGGAAGGCGACCCGGCCGATGGCACGGCGCGGCTTCCGGGTCACCTGCATAGAGCTGGGGCCGGAACTGGCCGCGGTCGCCCGCAGGAACCTGGCCGGCCTCGGCGTCGAGGTGATACAGGGCCGATTCGAGGAGTGGCAGCCGACAGAGCCGGCCAGCCTGGTGTACGCGGCGACGGCCTGGCACTGGATCGATCCCGCGGTCCGGTACACGCGGGCCTGGCAGGCGCTCCGGCCCGGCGGCCACCTGGCCATCTGGTCGGCGGACCACGTCTTCCCCGTGGGCGGCGACCCGTTCTTTCTCGACATCCAGGACGTCTACGACGAGATCGGCGAGGGGGTGCCGCCGGGCGCGGCGTGGCCCCGGCCGGGAGAACTGCCCGACGGCAAGGCAGACATCGAGGCCAGCGGGCTGTTCGAGGTCATCGCCGTCAGGCATTACGACTGGGAGCGCCGCTACGACGCGGCGGAGTACATCGAGCTGCTCAGCACGTTCTCCGGGCACCTGGTGATGGCGGACTGGCAGCGCGAGCGGCTGTACGGCGAGATCCGCCGCCGTCTCGCGGGACGGGCCGACCGGTCGGTGCGGCGTGGCTGGGGAGCGGTGCTGCAGGTCGCGCGGCGCGTGGAGCGGGCCTGCTGCGGATAACCGGCGAGCCAGGCTGGCGGTAACTGCATGATTAGACCTTAAGATCTCGCCGGGCTAAGGTCCCCCGAGCGCAGATCGGGGGCCGATCTTCCGGCGGACAGCGGCTGGGCCTGCACGAAGGCGAGGTTCCTCGGACCTGTCTGCCAGGGGCTTAGCCGAGCGCAGGCTCCGGGTGGCGGTCGGGTGCGGGGCGAGGGCGGGCAGCTGCGGTCGCCCCGGCTTGCTTGCCGGGGATCACAGGTGTTGCCTGGGCTGCTGACATTGGGGAGGATGGCGG
>JBOHCG010000892.1:0-2602 GCA_050698735.1 Streptosporangiaceae bacterium
GGGCTGATGTCATACCGGCGCTCGAGCTCGCGCGCGGCCGCCACCGCCTCCAGATCGGCCTCGTCGAACTGCCGGTGCGACGGCCCGAACTGCCGCGCCGCCCCGGACAGCGGATCCCGGAGCCGGGGCAGCAGGCCTAGGTCCTCGCGGTAGCGGAGCATGCGGGGCGAGGTGCCGAGCCGCCGGGCGGCCTCCGAGATGCGCATGGACACTGATTCTAACAATTTCCTGTCAAGAATGCGTGCCAACAAGTGCAAGAACCACCCATGCTCACGTAGCGTGTGACCGGTACGAGCCACCACTGCCCGTTCGGTAAAAATGAACTAAGGAGAACCGCATGACGGCGGATCAGCTTCCGTACTGGGTTGCCGACCTGTCCCTCGCCGCCTTCGGGCGCAAGGAGATCCAGCTCGCCGAGCACGAGATGCCCGGGCTGATGGCGGTGCGCGAGGAGTACGCGCCGAGCCAGCCGCTGCGCGGCGCGCGGATCACCGGAAGCCTGCACATGACTATCCAGACTGCCGTGCTGATCGAGACCCTGGTCGCGCTCGGCGCGAAGGTCCGCTGGGCGAGCTGCAACATCTTCTCCACCCAGGACCACGCGGCCGCCGCGGTCGCGGTCGGGCCCGACGGCACCCCCGACGACCCGAAGGGCATCCCGGTCTTCGCCTGGAAGGGCGAGACGCTCGAGGAGTACTGGCGCTGCGCCGAGCTGGCGCTGACCTGGCCGGCCGAGGACGGCGCCGACGCCGGCGCCGGCGAAGGCCCGAACATGATCCTGGACGACGGCGGGGACGCCACCCTGCTCGTGCACAAGGGCGCGGAGTACGAGAAGGCCGGGGGAGTCCCCAGCCCGGCAGCCGATGACCCCGAGGAGTGGGTGATAATCCTCGACCTGCTGCGCAACTCGCTCGCCGACCACCCGGGCAAGTGGACCGCGGTCGCCAGCGCGATCAAGGGCGTGACCGAGGAGACCACGACCGGCGTGCACCGTCTTTACGAGATGGCCAAGGCGGGCAGCCTGCTGTTCCCGGCCATCAACGTCAACGACTCGGTGACCAAGTCCAAGTTCGACAACAAGTACGGCTGCAGGCACTCGCTCATCGACGGCATCAAGCGCGGCACCGACGTGCTCATCGGCGGCAAGGTCACCGTGGTCTGCGGCTACGGCGACGTCGGCAAGGGCTGCAGCGAGTCGCTAAGGGGCCAGGGAGCAAGGGTCATCGTCACCGAGGTCGACCCGATCTGCGCGCTGCAGGCGGCGATGGACGGCTACCAGGTGGCCACGCTCGAGGATGTCGTAAGCACCGCCGACATCTTCGTGACCGCGACCGGCAACCGCGACGTCATCAACGCCGAGCACATGAGCCGGATGAAGCACCAGGCGATCGTCGGAAACATCGGCCATTTCGACAACGAGATCGACATGACCGGCCTGGCCCGCTGGCCGGGCGTCAAGCGGACGATCATCAAGCCGCAGGTGGACGAGTGGACCTTCCCCGACGGTCACGGGATCATCGTGCTGTCCGAGGGCCGCCTGCTGAACCTCGGCAACGCGACCGGGCACCCGAGCTTCGTCATGTCGAACAGCTTCACCAACCAGGTGATCGCGCAGGTCGAGCTGTTCACCAAGACCGACGAGTACCCGATCGGCGTGTACACGCTGCCCAAGCACCTGGACGAGAAGGTGGCCAGGCTGCACCTGGACGCGCTCGGCGTCCGGCTCACCACGCTGACCAAGGAGCAGGCGGACTACATCGGCGTCACCGTCGACGGCCCGTACAAGCCGGAGTCCTACCGTTACTGAGATCGCCGGCAACGTAAGCGATCCGGGCCCGCTCCAGATCGAGGGCGCGGCCCGGATCCGCTACGCCGAGCGGGCGATGCCGCTGCTGAACCGCCTCATGCCGCGGTTCGCCGCGGAGCAGCCGTTCAAGGACATGGCGATAGCGGCCTGCCTGCACGTGACGGCGGAGACCGCGATGCTGGTCAGGCTGCTGCGCGCGGGGGGCGCCACGGTGTCGCTGGCCGCCTCCAACCCGCTGTCCACCCAGGACGACGTTGCGGCCGCGCTGGACGCGAGCGACGGGATCCGCGTCTTCGCCCGGGCCGGGGTCGACAGGCGCGGCTACTACCGCCACATCGAGCAGGCCCTGCGGCCCCACCAGGACCAGCAAGGCCCGGACCAGCAAGGCCCGGACCTCGTCATCGACGACGGCGGCGACCTGGTGCAGACGCTGCACACCAAGCTGCCGGCCCTGCTGACTAACGTAAAAGCAGGCGTGGAGTCGACCACCACCGGCGTGATCAGGCTGCGCCGGATGGCCGCCGAGGGCGCGCTCGCGTTCCCGGTGATCGCCGCCAACGACACGGCGGCCAAGCGCATGGTGGACAACACCTGCGGCACCGGCCAGTCCGCGATCGACGGCATCCTGCGCGCGACCAACACGCTGCTGGCAGGCAAGACGGTGGTGGTCGCCGGGTTCGGCGCCGGGGGACGAGGCGTGGCCGAACGCGCCCGCGGGTTCGGCGCCCAGGTGATCGTGACCGAGATCGATCCGGTCCGCGCGCTTGACGCCTCGCTAAGGGGATTTCGGGTGCT
>JBOHCG010000893.1:0-2594 GCA_050698735.1 Streptosporangiaceae bacterium
GGATAGTGCCGCGCGCACACCGCGAGCCAGAGTTCGCCCAGGTCGATGCTGTGCCACGGGGTAAGCGTCCCGCCCCAGTCAAAGATGACCGCCCTGACCGCCATGTCCAGAATTCTACGCATCCCGCCCCGCAAGCCAGATTTCGTGATCGTGGGTCGCTACCTGCCTGATAGGGGTGGGTACTGAATGGTAAAACTCGTCTTGGCCTGAGGTGCCGGTGCCGGTGCCGGTGTCGCTGTCGGTGCGCGGGTCGGCTAGCAGGGCGGCGATGGTGCGGGGGGTATCTTCGGTGATGGTAGCCCAGATGGTGACCTGGTTCTTGTCGTTGCGGTAGAGGGCCTGGATGTCGAACGCGGTGAGCAGGGCTTCTTTGATCCGGCCGGGGGCGTCGGTGAAGACGGCGGCGGCGATGGGCAGGTGGTCGAGCAGGGCGGGGTCGTTGTCCTGGGGGGTGTCGGCCTGGAGGTCTTTAAGCTGGGTTTCGGTGCGGGTGCGCTGGTCGTACAGTTCGGCATAGCGGGCGCGGTAGGCCTGGGCGGCGGGGTCGGCCGGGTCGGCGGGGGCTTCGAGTTCGCTGATGAGGCCGCGTTCGGCTACCTCGATGCGGGCGAGTTCGGTGTGCAGGCGGGCTTGGCTGCGGGCGCGGGCCTCGGCGTGCTCGGCGCTGGTGGCGGGGAGCTGGGCGGTGAGCAGGGCGGCGCGGTCAGGGCCGAAGACGTACTGGTCGAAGAACCCGGCGATGGCGGTCATGATGGCGGTCTCGCTGAGAGCCACGGTTCCGTGGTCGGGGTAGGCGGCGGCGTGGCGGGCGTTGGCGGGGTCGTGTGGGCATTTGTAGTAGATGTAGGTGTTGCCGTTGGCGGAGGTTCGCCAGGTGCCGCACATGCGGCGCTGGCAGGCGTTGTGCCGGATGCGGGAGCGCAGGATGTACCGGCGGCCTTGCCGGGCGGTGGGGGTCTCCGGGTCGCGGATGTTGCCGCGCTCGGCCCCGATTTTCTGGGCCTGGTCCCAGGTGGGCCGGTCGATGATGGCGGGGTGGACGGGCTCGGGGGTCCATATCCACTGGTCCTGGGGGACGGCGCGGGTCCGGCCGTCGGTGGTCTTGCGGGTGCGGCCGTAGACCATGTGCCCGGTGTACTTGGGGTTGGCCAGGATGACGGCGACGGCGCGCTGGGTCCAGTAGGGCCGTCTGTCGGGGGGCGGGTAGGCGGCGGGGTCGGCGTTGAGCCGGGCCGTGATGGCGCGGACGGACAGCCGGGTGACGGTGCGCCAGGTGTAGATCTGCTCCACCACGGGGCCGCGTGCGGGGTCCAGGATGAGGCGGCTCTTGGTGCGTCCCATGGCGGCCTTGGCCGGGGCGGGATGGGGGATGCGGTCGGCGGCGTACCCGTAGGGCGGGAAGCCGATATTCCAGCCGGCGAGTGAATGTTCTTGCAGTCCTTTCCACGCGTTTTCCTTGAGCTGGAGCCGGTACCATTTCGCCACGCCCTGCTTTACCCGGCGGACGAGAACCGTCGTGGAGTTGATGCCCTCGATGCTGGCGGGCTCGTCGGTGGCGAAAAGCGGGATGCCGTCGCGGGAGAGTTCTTTTTCCACTCGACTTTCGCAGTTATGCGGCGGTGTCTTCGGTGTCTTCCCAGGCCAGGCGTAGGACGCTGATTTCTTCGCATGTCAGCTGGTCAGGGCGAGATGGCATAAATAGCCGGGCGGCGATGAGGACGCGGCGGAGCTTGGCGGCCATGTCGGCGGTGGACGGCTCGGTCTTGGCCCGGTACCAGGGGGCGCGGAGGCGGCGGGCGTCGATGTCGGCGGGGTCATGACCGGCGGTGGCGTACCAGCAGACCGCGATGGCCTGGCAGGCGACCTGGAACGGGACGGTGCGCTCAACGGCGCGGGCGGTGCGGTTGCGGGCCTGGCCGCATCCGAAGATCTGCTTGCTGTCTTCTATCGCGACCTCGATGCTCCACCTGGCTGCGTAGCGCTCGATGATCTGGGCGGGGCTGGCGGCGGTGTCGGTGGTGATCAGGGCCAGGTCGAAGCCGGTCGCTGACTTGTCGCGGATGAGCACGACGGTGACGGGCCGGGTGCCGAAGACGGAGTACCACAGGCAGGTGACCGCGGCCGCGCTGACGGTCTGGGCCTTGCCGTAGCGGGTGACGGTGACCGGCGTGAACCCGGCGGCAGGGGCGAGTCCTGCCAGGGCGGGGAGCTGGTCTCCCTTCTTGCGGGGCGCGCCGCGCCTGCCGGTGCGGGCCGGGGGCAGGGCGAACAGGCGGGCGTCCTTGCGCAGCCGGGTGGTCCAGGTGACGCCGGGCGGGAGGTTTTTCAGGTCCTTCCCGGCGTAGGCGGCATCGGCCACCACGTGGACGTCGCGGCCGGGCAGCGCGCCGGCCAGCAGGACCGCCATGCGGCGGGCCAGCCACAGCCGGGACGCCGAGTTCGTGTCCTTGATCACCAGCTTGGCCAGCACCGGGACGGCGACCGGCCGGCGCACCATGGGCAGCCGGCACACGATGCCCAGAATCACCCAGTTGTTGCCGTACCCGGTCTTGGCCGGGCCTTGCGCGGAGCCGTCGTGGAACCACGAGGCGGAC
>JBOHCG010000894.1:0-2590 GCA_050698735.1 Streptosporangiaceae bacterium
GGGAAGCGGATAGTCCAGCGGCCCGGGCCTGCCGGCGGCGATGTCCCAGCTGGCCAGCCGGCCTCCGGTGACGAGCACCCGGCGTGCTTCGTGGTAGAGGCGCTCCTTGTCGGCCACGTTCATCTGGACATGCTGGCTGGTGACCACGTGGAAGGCGGCGTCGGCAAAGGGCAGGTCGGTGACGTCGCCTTGGCGGACGGAGATCCGGTCGTCCAGCCCGGTGAGCCGGTTGAGCCAGCGGGCTGTCTCGCAGTACTCGCCGGTCAGGTCGATGGCGGTTACCCTGCACCCGCGCTGGCTGGCGAGGAAACGGGCTGTCCCGCCGATCCCGCTGCCGGCGTCGAGCACCTCGTCCTCGCTTGTGATCATGGCCAGTTCGGCCAGCTGGCTGGTGGCGATCCGGCCCATGGTGTGGAAGTCCTCGAGCGGGCCGAGGTCGGCAGGCTGCAGGTCGTCGAGGTCCTTGCCGGCGGCGAGGAGGAGGGCCTGCTCGATGTTGTGCCGCCCGGACCCCGGCCGGACCGGCCGACGTCACGATCACCGGCACCTCCCAGGCCCTGACCGCTTTCATCTTCGCCGGGCCGGACGCCGGCCTCGACGTCACCGGCGAAACCGGGGCAGTCCAGCGATTCCGACGGCTGATCAGCACCATCGCCACCGTCGTACAGCCCGTGCCGGGTTCTTGATCCTTGCCTGCATGATCGTCATCCTCCCGGGTTGCAGTGTTTCGTGCCGCCGCCCGAGCCAGCCGCGATGCGGCTGTCTGTGGCCTCCTGCTCGCAGGACGGCGTGTTCTTCTCGGCACTACGACGACGTGGCCCCCCGGAATGTCAGGCGGCGCGCCTGCCTCACATCCCGGTGCGCTGTCTCGTCGAACTGGTAACGGCAGATTCTGCCGAACACGTCTTGGATGAATACGAGCGTTCACCAGTCGGGCCGCCGGGCGATAGCGTTTCAGGCCATGCGCCTCGACTACCACAAGCTCGTCCGCGACCAGATACCGCGCATCATGGCGTAGCCGGTCAAAATCTCATCAGCCCGAACGTGGCGCTGGTGCTACGATGCGGTCCAGGCCTCGTGGCTGGCCCAATGGGCATTGGTTTGCTGCTCTTGATCTGCGGGGTTTCCGGGGCCGGAGACAGGGTGGGGATGGTGGCGGGCGTGGACGAGGCAGACCTCACCGCGGCGACCGGTGGCGAGGATGCGACGCAGGAGTCTTCCGGAGCGCAAAGTGACGCCGCCGTGCTGGCCTTCGAGCGCGACGGCCAGGCCCTGGACCGGTCGCGGCCGCCTGCTAAGGACCCCAGGGAGACCGGGTTGTTCGGTCCGCGGACTCCGGTGTCACGTCATGACCGGGTAGTCGCCTTCTGCCTCAAGGACGGCAAGGAAACGGTCCAGGACATCTACGAGGTCATTACCGGCGTGTGGTTCGGCCCCACCGCCAGGCTGCCGGCCGCGAGGCGGAGCACGGCAGGGAAGATCGGCGGGCGCATGCGGTTCAGCGGCTGCACGGTCTGCGGCTGCCTCTACCCCGGCGACGACCGGGCCCGGAAGTGGGTGCACGCCAAGGGCGGGGATCTGCTCGACCCCGCCAAGCTGACCACGGAGCGACGGCTGCGGGCCGCGCGTGCCATGCGGCCCAGGCTGCTCGGCGGCGCAAGCATCCTGGCGGCCATCCTCGGCGTGACGGCCCTTTTCGCAGCACCGCTGATCTGGGGACCGCTCGGCATCCTGCTCGGCATCTCGGCGTACCGAGGCCGGCAGAAGTTCGGTAAGGCCGCGGCCGTGGTGGCGGCGGTGGGCGCAGTGGTGGGCACGATTCTCCACTATAGGGCGCCGTTCGGCTACGGTTGGTAGCTAAGCAGCCGTTGCTCTCATGATCGACGTACCCAGCCGGCCCGTTCATTCGGCCATGACATCTTCGTGCGACCGTGCTCATGTGATTACATACAGTATACAGAAGACAGGGCGGACGGACGATCCTTTTCAGCAAGGTGGCTGCCAGGCCACGACGGATCGGGCCGCTGCAGCGGAGGTATGCTCCTGCGGTGACCGCGGGAGAGGTGCTTCCGGACATTTCGAGGTGTCGTGAGCTGACCTCGGTCGCGATCAATTCGGTCAGGCGACGATCAACCGCGCTCCCGGTCGCCCGGTCGTATTCAACCCAGGCTGACGTGTCAGCGAGGATCATGCCAGACCCCGCGGGCGGGATCCGCGGGTACTTCATCGATCGCATCGGCGCCGCGCATCGCCAGGGCTTCCTCCCGGCTCCTCGGCTGTCCGGCCAGGTGCCGCAGGGCAAGCTCGACGGCTTCGGTCTTGGTCCGCAGGTCGAAGCGGTCCATCACAACCCGCAGGTAGGTCTCCTCGATCTCGCTGCTGATCGTGGTCGCGCTGATCAGCTTCGGCGCCGTGTACCTGCGCCGCTACCGCGGCGGGCAGCTGTCCCTGGACGTGCAGCACGACCTGCGTACCGAGCTGTTCGGCTCGCTGAGCAGGCTGGACGGGGCGCGGCAGGACCAGTTGCACACCGGGCAGATCGTGAGCAGGTCGATCTCCGACCTCAACATGATCCAGGCCCTGCTGCAGA
>JBOHCG010000895.1:0-2569 GCA_050698735.1 Streptosporangiaceae bacterium
CGGTAGCGCACCCGTTCGTCGCCGGGGTCGCCGAACTCGTCCGCGGTGACCAGGCCCAGGCCCATTGTGGTGAAAGTGTCGAAGGGCGTGCGGGTGGAGCGGCCCTTGCCGCCGGCCAGCGGGATGACCGCCTCGTCCCTGGGGGCGGTCCGCTCACTGGCGTTCTCGGCGGCGATCGCCTCGCGCATCGTCCGGACAGGCAGCGGGATCCCCGGCCGTCGGCGGGGCAGCCCGCCCTTCCTGTTCAGGTCGCCCTGTTCAGTACAGCGCACGGTCGGCGAAGCGGGAGCCAGGGAGGCTGCCGAGTGCGTCCAGCACGAGGTTCCGGCTGCCCGCGCCCCCAGCAACGATCCGTCGCTCAGTAGAGTCCAGGTCTGCGAGGAAGCCGAAGTGCGTCCGCAGTTGATCCCCCAGAACGTCCAGGCTGGGCGGGGGGACCGCGAGTATGCCGATGCTGTCTTCGTCGAAGTCTGCCGCGTGGCGGGTCATCTGCCAGCGGCCTGGATCGTACGCGATGGCGCCGGTGACGGGCCTCCATGCTGCGGGCGGTGATGACAGGCCATGCTGATCAACCCAGTTCTTCAGGACCGCCAGTCGCCGGACGAGCACGCGGTCGAAGCCTGAGTGAGGGCTGGTAGAGGAGATCCAGGCGAGGTCGTAGACGTCTCTAGCCGGCGTGCGCCGGGTCGGAGCTTGTCAAACTGGGTGAGACATCAGGTGGCTTGAGTGATCTGTGTGGTCTCCTGGGTCTCGATGGTCGGTCGTGGCTTGTTGATCCACACCTTGGCGGGTAGCCGCGGGGCTACGGGGCGTCGGCCTCGGAAGCGGTCGGGGCGTGCTGCGTAGGCGACGTCGAGGATTTCCTGGCGTCGTTCGCGGATTTTCCATGCGGTGCCGTCGTGCACGGATTCTGGTGTGTGGAGTCCGATGCCGGAGTGGCGGTGCTCGGCGTTGTAGTAGGTGAAGAAGATCCGGCAGAATGCGCGGGCTTCGTCGATCGTTTCGAAATTTCCGGGGAAGACCGGGCAGTATTTGAGGGTTTTGAACGCGGATTCTGAGTAGGGGTTGTCGTTGGAGACGTGGGGACGGGAGTGGGATTTGGTGATGTGAAGGTCGGTCAGCAGCTGGCTGACGGGCTTGGACGTCATTGACGTGCCGTTGTCCGCATGGATGTAGAGCGGTCTGGCGCCGCCGTTGGCAATGATTGCGTTTTCCATGAATTGCACCGCGAGATCGGCGGTTTCGGTGGTGTGGACTTCCCAGTTGACGATTTTCCGGGAGAAGATGTCCATCATCACGTAGAGGTCGAAGTAGACGCCTTTCCAGGTGGTTTTCAGTTTCGTGATGTCCCAGGTCCAGACTTGGTCCGGTCCGGTCGCGACGAGTTCCGGGCGGACTCTCGGCGGGTGAGAGGCCTGGGCGCGTCGCTCCCGTACCTCGTTCTTGCTTTCGAGTACACGATACATGGTGCGGATACTGCACAGGTAGCAACCCTCGTCGAGGAGTACCGCCCACACCTGCGAGGCGGACTTGTCAACGAAGCGGTCGCTGTCGAGGATTTCCAGGACATTTTCTCTTTCCTCCTCGGTGAGCGCGGCCGGATGCGGCGCCCGCTCCGCCGGCGTCTTTGCCGGAATGGCCGGCTTCGGGTTCCGCTGCCGGTGCAGTGTGGCCCTTGATTTGCCGATCAGCCGGCACGCTGCCGTTTCCGACGAGAGCGGTGCCAGCTCGCCGAAAGCCGCGTCGGTTATTTCCGCGGCTTCTTCCCTGAATCCGCGCTCTCGGAGAGCAATTCCAAGAGCGCGTGCGCTTTTCCCACGATTTCCAGGGCGGCCTTGGTCCGGGCGAGCTCGGCGGAGAGTTTCTCGTTCTCGCTCCTGAGGCGCTCGTTCTCGGCAGTCGTCGCGTCTTTCGCCGGACGGCCGGGCTTCTTCGCTGCGAGAGAACCGGAAGCTGCCGCGTCGAGCGTCCTGCGCCAGTCAGAGATATGCGAGGAGTAAAGCCCCTCCCGCCGCAGGAGGGCGCCGCGCCCACCGGGTCCGGCATTCTCGTATTCACGGAGAATGCGCCGCTTGTATTCCGCGGAGAAGGTCCGCCGTCTCGGCTGCCCGGCCCGCGGCCCGTCGTGGGTGGCCACGCGTCCATCATGCCCGGCCTGGGTCGCGATCACGTCAGCGATCGTCATCGTCACGTCTGGTTAGTCCCTGTCTCACCCTGCTTAGGGTGTATGCACAGATATTTACTGGTTCATCCTGCTTCACACCAGTTTGACAGAGAGGGGGCCCGCCGCGCTCACGCGGCGTCCTTTCCCGCCAGCGACCGCTCGTAATCCACCGGGGACTTCATGCCCAGCGCAGAGTGGCGCCGGATGTGGTTGTAGTCCTCGATCCACGCCGCGATCGCGGCCCGTGCCTCTGTCCTGGTGGCGAACTTCTCCAGCGACCGCAGCTCCTATTCCAGGGTGGAGTGCCAGGATTCGATGACGGCGTTGTCCAGCGCCGAGCCGGGGCGGCCCATCGACTGGCGGATGTCCATCCGCGTCGCAGGGCTGCAGGGAGGGCTCTAAGCT
>JBOHCG010000896.1:0-2563 GCA_050698735.1 Streptosporangiaceae bacterium
ACTCCACCGCCAGCCACGGCCTCACCGCACTCGACGCCATCACCCGGGCACTCGCCGACGACCCCTGGCTCCCGGCCCCAGCCGCCGCGTGAAATCGCAGCTCACCGCCCACCCCTGAATGGACACGATGGCGGGTCGGTCGACGCCAGCGGCGCGGACGAGCTCGCGGCGCGAACGGGCCGGCTGGTACTCAAAACGCTCCAGGTCGCCCGCGGCCTGGACCACCTGGCAGCCGCGCACCAGGCCGTGGCCGCCTACCACGGCAACAACTACCTACCGCTGCTGGAGCAGTACTCTAAGTCCCACCGCGCGGCTCTGTTCACCCTGGTCGACTCCGTCGCGTTCGAGGCGACCAGCGAGGACCGGTCGGTGCTGGACGCGCTGGAGTTCGTGCGGTCCGTGCGGGGCAGGCGCGGGGACTGGATCGAGGAGACCGTCATCCTGGGTCGCGGCAAGAAGATGGTCGAGGTGTCCATCGACATCACGACGTTCGCCTCGGACCTGTGGCGCAAGACCCTGCGGGACAAGCGCCGGCCCAGGATGCTGGCCCGCCGGCACCTGGAGGTATGCGTGTTCTCCCATCTGGCCGCCGAGCTGCGCAGCGGCGACATCGCCGTGGTGGGCTCGGACTCCTACGCCAACCTGCACGCCCAGATGATGAGCTGGCAGGAGTGCCGGGGCGAGGTCGCAGACTTCTGCGCCCAGGCCGGCATCCCGACCGACGCCAAGGCCCTGGTCGCGTTCTACAAGAAGAAGCTCACCACGATGGCCGCGGCCGTGGACAAGGGCTACCCGGCGAACACCGAGCTGCGGCTGGAGGACGGGCGTCCGGTGCTGGCCCGGCGCAAGGGCGTCGACCGGCGGCCCTCGGCGATCGCGCTGGAGGGCGCTGTCCTGGACCGGCTGCCGGATCGCAGCCTGCTGGACATCCTCGCGCGCACCGCGCACCTGACCGGCTGGCACCGGCATTTCGGCCCGGCCTCCGGATCCGACCCGAAGATCCGCGGCGACCGGCTGGGCCGGTACGTGGTCACGGCGTTCGCCTACGGCGGGAACCTCGGGCCGACCGAGGTCGCCCGGCACATGCGCGGCGTCAGCGCCCACGAGATCTACACCGCCGGGAACAAGCACGCCGACGGCGACAAGATCCACCGGGCCTCCGGCGACGTCATCAACGCCTTCGCGGCCCTGGACGTGGCCCGGATGTGGGGCGACGGGTCCGTGGCGGCGGTGGACGGCTCGCAGATCGAGACCTGGGAGAACAACCTCCTGGCCGAGACCTCGATCAGGTAAACTGGAGTACGCGCGGGTTCCCGAGACCTTACCTTGGCCGCATAGCCGCATCTCAGCAGGTCACTGCCTACCTGGACTGTCGACCTCAACCCTACAGGATTCTGCCGCTGTTAACAGGATTCCCGGTGAGACTCGTGTAATATTCCGGTCCGTGAGTGATTCCAGGAGTCGTCTGCTGTCCGTCGTGCAGCCGGTGACACCTCTCAACCCGCCGGAGACGCCCGTCGACGACCCGATGCTGGAGCCGGGGCTGGCTGACGTCGTCACTTTGCAGCGGCGCAAGTCCGCCGAGGTCAGCGACGGCGACGAGGAGAGCTTCTTCCTGAACACCCTGGCTGAGTACCAGTGGGCTCGGGACGCCGCCGGGCCGCTTCATATGAGATCTGCGAGCACTACGGGCTGGCGCCGTGGCGGCTGACCCCGCAGCATGCCGACAAGGCCTGTGACGAGGATCGGTACAGGATCCTGAGTGTCACGTGACTTGATGCTGGTGTTACGTGTCGTCCGCTGTGAGCGCCGGACGTCACTCACGGTGAATGTCGGCTGCTGGCATGCCCTGCCAATGGGCATCCACGCTACGCTCATGCTGGTGCCGGGATGCTCACCGTGGCGGCCGAAGTCGGAGCCGACGACTTCCCCGGATGCCGTCACGGACGGTGGCGGCGACTTCCCCGGATGCCGTCACGGACGGTGGCGGCGGGGCCGACATGCGG
Source organism: Streptosporangiaceae bacterium (assembly GCA_050698735.1). Taxonomy (GTDB): domain Bacteria; phylum Actinomycetota; class Actinomycetes; order Streptosporangiales; family Streptosporangiaceae; genus Palsa-504. The sequence continues at coordinate 2,007 of JBOHCG010000896.1, forward strand.
CGCGCGCGTAGCCGCCGATCTGCATGGGCGTTAGCCTTGCGCTGATCGTCGGGCGGGCCATCCAGGTCTGGAGGTTCTGCGAGGCTTGATCGCTGCCGTACCTTCCCGCGACTCGGGCATCCGTGGCTCTCGGGTGCGCAGCACTGGGGCATCTTGCAAGAATGCCTGATGATAGGCACGGCGCGACAACAGAAGCGGGTGACCACGGTGAACGCGAAACTGCAGCTCACGCCCGGTCAGTGGTACAGCTGGCAGATGGAAGCTTATTCAAAATTGAGTTTAAAGAAGTACAGTCCAACGGCGGCCCTGTAGGACGTCAGGTATGTGCGGAGTGGCCGCCGGTAATCGGTGTGGAGAATACGCCAGGATTTGAGATGTGCGATCGCGCGCTCGACCGGGGCTCGCAGCTTATTTACCTGGGCATTGAATTCCTTCTGCCAGTCAAGCAATTTCTCGCCTCGTGGCTTCTTAAATCACTACAGTCCCGCTCTCACGGAGTGTAGTTGTCTCGACACGCTAACGCGCAGCGGTGGCGACGGGCGCAGGGAGAGCACTCA
>JBOHCG010000897.1:0-2554 GCA_050698735.1 Streptosporangiaceae bacterium
GATCGTGCCCTGCTGGCCGGCCAGCGAGCGGACCCACACCGCGCCGAGGCCGCCGTATTCGCCGAAGGCGAACGGGTTATCGCCGACGAGCACGGCCGGACCCGACAGGTTCATCGTCACGTTGCCGGCCATGTACCTGCGCTGGTTGCCGTACGTGTCGACCGCGCGGAACACCACCCTGGTCGCGTCCGACCCGTCGGCGAGGATCGTCGCGTCGTCGGCGGCCATGCTCAGGGAATCCCCGAGCGGATCGGACGACATGCGGACCTCGGCCACCTGCCTGCCGCCCACGTAGCCCTGGATGATCAGCTCCGGCACGTCCTTCTGCGCCTGGGCCGGGAGGGTCACCAGGAACGGCGGATAGGGTAGCAGCCCGTAGAGCGGTGAGCCGGAGGCGGGCAGCGCGCTGGTCGCGTGCGTGCCGCCGATGAAGATCTCGAGCCGGTCGCAGTTGCTGGCGATAAGCGCGTCCGGGGCCGGGGTGGGAATCGCCCCGCCGAGCTCCCAGAAGAACACCGGGACGATGACGGGGCGGATCGCCGGGTCGACCTGGGACTGATAGATGGCCGCACCCGGTTTCGGCACCCGGAAGCCGTCGGCCACCCCGGCCCACTTGATCGCGTCGGGAAGCTGGCTCTGCAGCGAGCCGTAGTCGAACCCGGCCCAGGCGAGCAGCCCGGAATAGTGGGCGTCAGACCGGGCCATGTTCTGCGCCTGGGCGTGCAGGGTCGCCTGCTTCACGAGCAGGCCGGGCGGGTCGGTCCAGGCGAAATGCTCGGGCCTCGCGTCCTCGACGCCGACCGCCTCGGTGATCAGGTACGGCACGTCTGGGAACGGCGGCCGCAGCGTGGCGTTGCCGTTGATCGGGTTGACGCCGTAGTCGTTGTAGGCGAAGACGTCCTCGCTCCAGCCGTCCTCGGAGTGCGGGGCCATCGCCCCCGAGCTTGGCCGCGAACCGTCCAGGTCCGCCGCGGCCTGCCTGGTCGCGGCCCAGAGCGCGGAGAAGTTCCAGGTCTCGTTGAGCCGAGTGCCCCAGATGACGACCGACGGACGGCTCCGGTCCCTGGTCACCATGTCGCGCACGTTCTGCACCACGAGGTTCTGCCAGGCCTGGGTCGTGCTGACGTCGTGCCAGCCCGGCGCCTCCTCCCAGACCAGCAGGCCAAGCTCGTCGCAGGCGTCAAGGAAATGCGGCGACTGCGGATAGTGCGAGCAACGCACCATGTTGCAGTTGAACTCGTTCTTGAGGATCTCGGCGTCCCTGCGCTGGACCCGGGCGGGCATCGCCATGCCGGCGTAAGGGTATAGCTGATGCCGGTTGAGGCCGAAGATCTGCAGCCGGCGCCCGTTCAAATAGAAGCCGTCGGGTTGAAAGGAGGCTTCGCGGAAGCCAATCCGGCGGGTGAGGACGTGGCTGCCGACGCCGGGGACGGTCAGCGTCGCCTTGACCGTATACAGGTTCGGGTTCTCGTTCGACCACAGGCTGACCGGGCCCAGCCCGGTCAGGCTCAGCTTGGTGGTGACGGTGCCGGGCGAGGAGACGCTGACCGTCGTCGCCTGCGCGGCCAGCTGGTGGGTCCCCGACAGCAGCTCAACCAGCAGGGTGCCGGTGACGTGTGCCGTCGAGCCCGAGTCGATGGTGCACACGACGTTCACGCTGCGCTGCGGGCTGAGCACGTCGACCGGCAGCGCGAACAGGTCGGAGACAAACACCTGCGGCACGACCCGCAGGCTGACGTCCCGGTAGATCCCGCCCGGCTGGAAGAAGTCGACGGTCTGCGGGCCGTTTCCCACGCCCATGGGCGGCACGGGCAGGTTACGCCCGTCCACGATGACCGCGAGCAGGTTGTCGCCCGCGGTGACCTGCCCGGTGAGTTCGGCCGACCATGGCAGATATCCGCCCTGATGGCTGCTGACAGCCTGGTCGTTGATCACCACTGTCGCGTTGACCATGACCCCGTCGAAGTCGACGAAGACTCTGTTGCCCGGGCTGTGCGCGTCAAGCAGGTGCCCGCCGTTGAAGTGGCGCCGGTAGATCCACACCTGCTCCCACGTCGACGGATCCCAGTTCTGCCAGGACAGCGGGGTGACCGTATGCGGCAGAGTGACCGGCGCGAAACCGCTGTCGTCGTAGAAGACGCTCTCCGAGCCCGACATGTACTGCCCGCCGAACAGCCAGTTCGTATTCAGCGAGTAGGTGAGGTTAGTCGGCTGCGGGCTCGACCGCGTGATGTTGCCGACCAGCGCGAGCAGCGGAAGCGCGGCCACCCCCGCGCCGCCGATAATCCCGGCCTGAATCAGCGCCCGCCGCGAGATCCGCTGCCTGGTCGCCTTCTCTTTCGCTCCGCCCGCCGCGTCCGTCTCGGTCCCCCGAACGCCCATGCCGCCCGGCCCAGGCCGCGCCACCGTCCCCCCGGCCTTGCCCGCCCTCACCTTGGTCGCCCCCGGCCCGCCCGCCCCCGGCCCGCCCGCCCCCGCCCTGGCGGCCCCAGCAGAGCCCGTCCCCAGCTTGCCCAGCCCTGGCCTGGCTGCCTCGTTCTTGCCCAGCTTGCCC
>JBOHCG010000898.1:0-2541 GCA_050698735.1 Streptosporangiaceae bacterium
CGAGCATAAGGCGCGTGACCGTCGCGCCGAGGTGCAACGCTCCCAACGAGCCCGATCCACCTGCAGGCATGGCAGAGGCAGGCCAAACACCGAGCACCGCTCAACTACCTGGCCGATCAACTGGGTGCACGGCGGCCACAGCCAACTGCTCTTCGACAGGAAGTCACACGTAGCTACCTAGTTCGCGATGGGTGTGCGTCTGCTGGTCGACTTGGACCATGACGAGGCCACAGCACTGCCTGTGTGGGGCCCGCTGTCACCTGCCAGCGGGCGGACCTGCACCAGCAGCGCTGGACGCGTTCCTGACCGGGCTCGGAGACGAAGCCGGGCGGGTCGGACGTCCGGGATCCGGCGGTTGGCTGGACAAGGCAGCCGTGTGGAGTGCCGGGTTGCATGCCGCTCGGCGACACTCCTGAGCGTGCAGCACTGACCAGCGCCACAACACGAGGTCGACGACTGCCACTGGCTCGCCGAGCCAGCCGGCGATTTCATCGCATAGCTCGTCCACTGACCCTCTGGCGGTCGCGGATACCAACCTTGTGAGGTGCCGATCTGGCTTGGCGATGGGGAGACCCAGATTCTTGGCCAGGTGGCGCCACGTGACAGGTCCGATGTATGGCAGGGACCGGAGAAACGGCTCCGGTTCATCCATGAGTGCCGCGTGCAGACCGCCCGGGCCGATGCATGAGACCATGGCGGCAATGTCGAGGATTGCGCTGATCTTCCTCTCGTGCGCGAAGGTAGCGAGCGCAGCGGTACGTGCGCGCTCCCGGTTCCGGCATAGTGCGGCTGGCTCAAAGCTGTACATCGCGCCGCTGAGCTGGCTGAAGCGGTTCCGCACCACCGACTCCCTCATGCCGGCCGACAGCACAACCCAGGCAGCCTCGCGGACAAATGCGGCCGGCGTCGGCTCGGCCAGTGCAGCGGAAGATTGCCACGCGATCTCGTCGGCAAATCCGCGCTCGATGACGATGCTCTTGGCCGTCAGGTACAGGCGGACGAGCTCGGGTGCATCTTTTTAGCAAGTGTGACCTTGCGCTGATATCGGATTGAATGCCCTGATATGCGGAGTGTCCGGGCTTTCCGGGCATATCAGGCGTTACCAGGGGTGATCTGTGCAGTTCAGCGGCGGTTCCAGCGGTTTGCCGCGGTCAGATCCGGGACGGTCCGACGATACCGGGTCCGCTGGTTCGGTGGCCGTTTCCGGGATCATGGGCGGAAAGCATCCCTGGAAGGCATCGGAGGCACGGCGGTGACGGCGAGGTTCTCGGTGACGGTGAGGCGGGTCCGGGAGGACGGGAGCGAGGTCCCGGTGGACGGGGAGCTGGCGGCGGCGCTGGCCGGGCCGGCGGGGCAGTTCGCCGGGCTGCTGGCCTGGGCGGCGGACGAGGCCGGGTACCTGGACCACGGGGAGCGGGAGGAAGTCATCGGGGAAGAAGGGCGCGAGCTGCAGCGGCGGCTGCTGGAGGCCACGTTCGCCCTGGACAGCGCCCGGGAGGAGCGGCCGGCGGCTGCGGTGGTCAGCGCGGCCGGGATCAGGCACGGCACCGTGGAGCCGGGCCATGAGCGGGGCGTGGCGAGCGTGTCCGGGCCGGTCCGGGTCTCCCGGATGGCCTGCAGGAACCGCCGCGAGCCGAACCTGTATCCCGCTGACGCCCGGTGGATCCTGCCGGAGGACCCGTACTCCCCGGGGATGCGGGCGCTGGCGGCGTATCACCTGGCCGTCAGCGGGTTCGGGCAGGCCCAGGAGGTCATCGAGGCCCGCACCGGCGTCACGGTCGGCCGCGCCCAGCTCGCCGGGCTCGCCGGCGACCTCGCCGCCTGGACGGACGACTTCTACGCGGAACGCGCCCGCGACGCCGACGACGGGCTGCCGGCCAGCGACGTGCTGATGATGCAGGCCGACGGCAAGGGCATCGCCCTGCGCCCGGAGCACCGCAAGGGCGCCGGCCAGGAGACCGGTACCCCGCACCCGGGGGTCAAGAAGATGGCCGAGATCGTCGCCGTCGCCGACTTCACCCCCGCCATCCGGGAGCCCGAAGACATCGCCGCCCCGCCCGCCCGCCGCAAGGCGCATCCCGGCCCCGCCGCCCGCGATAAATGGGTATCGGCCTCGATCACCGACAGCATCGAGGACATGATCGCCGCGGCCTATGACGAGGCCGACCGCCGCGACCCCCAGCGGGCCCGCCAGCGGGTCTTCCTGGTGGACGGGAACAAGCAGCAGATCACCGCCATCGAGGCCCAGGCAAAAGAACGCGGCCTGAAAGTGCCCGTCCTGACCGGCTACATCCACGTCAGCGGCTACCTCGGCAAGGCCGCCGCCGCCCTCCACCCCGGCGACCCCGCCGCAGCCGGGCAGCGGGCCGACGGGCAGCTGCTGCGCGTCCTGCACGGCCGCGCGAAGGCTGTCGCCGCCACCCTCGCCTCCGTCGCCGCGAAAACCCGCGCTCATCCCCGGACCCGCCACCTGGACCCAGATCTCCGGAAGGCGCGGTCGGCCTGGTGTTAAATCACCGGGTTCGTGGTGAGCTGGTAGGT
>JBOHCG010000899.1:0-2539 GCA_050698735.1 Streptosporangiaceae bacterium
TACCTGCGCTGGAGACCGTCGTCGGCCTCAGGCTCGGCCATGTGGAGGTCGCATGCTGGGCCGGCTTCAAGCCCCTGCGGTTCCCCGGCAGTAACCCTCCGCGGCCCTGGTGCCACTCGCTCAGTCAAGCAGACTGGGACGCGGTCACGGATGACTGGAAGGGGCGTGTCTAAGCGCCACGCGCACTGCCGGGACCGGCCGCTCGCCCGTAACAACATCGAGAGTTTTCTGGGAGTACGGCACGAGGCCGTCCGCACCCGGACACGGCACGCTTCATGACATGCCCCGGCCCGGCGGGGCCGGCCAGCGGCCATGCATGCTGCGGGCTTGCTTACGGCGGGCGGGCCGACGTTCTATGGCCGGGCTGGCAAGCGGATCACTTCGGTGATAATCGCGACCTGACGGATCAATGCGAGCCAGTTGCGCTAGGCGCTCGCGAATCCTCAGGGATCTGCCACCCTTGTTGCAACTCAAGAGAATTTTTCAAAACTGTGTCCGAGGGGGGACTTGAACCCCCACGGAGGTGGTACATCCCCGGTTCGGGGATCTATCACCACTCCAAAGTAGCATGCCGCAGATGCCCGGCCCGGCATTACGACGGGAACTGGCGGTTCGCGGCAGTCGGTCAGGATCTGCGGCGTCGTCGTGAACACGCCGGCGGCCGCGGTGGCAAGGGCGGTGGCAGCGCCGATGCCCGAGGAGCCGCCGGTGACGATCATCGGGCGGCTGCGCGGATCCTGCGCGCCGTTCATTCCCGCCGTCCCGCGGCTCCGGCTGCGGCTGTGCCGGTGTGCTGGCGGAGGAAGGCGCCGGCTCGGGTCAGCGCGGCCTGGCCTTCGTCCAGGATGGCGGCGAAGGCCTGGAACACGTGGGGCACGCCGGGTACCACGTCCAGGGTGACCGCGACGTCGTCGTGGGCGGCGCGGGCGGCGAGCCGGATCGCGTCGTCGAGGAGGATCTCATGCGATCCGGCCTGGATGAGCAGCGGCGGCAGGCCGGCCAGGCTGGCGTAGATGGGGCTCACCGCGGGGTCGGCGGCGTCGGCGCCGCCGAGGTAGTCGCGGGCCCGGACGCGGATGGCCTCGGCGGTGAGGACCGGGTCGACATCAGCCTTGGTCTTGAGGCTGTCCCCGGTGCCGGCCAGGTCGGCCCACGGGGACATCAGGACCGCCGACGCCGGCTGGGGCAGGCCGGCCCGGCCGATGGCCGCCAGGGTCACCACGGCCAGGCCGGCGCCGGCCGATTCCCCGGCCACCGCGAGGCGGGCGATGTCCTGGCCGCTGTCGAGCAGGCCCCGGTAGGCGGCTAGGGCGTCGTGCAGGGCGGCGGGGTAGGGATGCTCGGGGGCGAGCCGGTAGTCGACGGTCAGCACCGGCATGCGGGCGTGGCGGGCCAGGTCGGCGGCCAGGCCTACCGAGGACGCGGCCGAGCCGATGGCGAAGAACCCGCCGTGGAAGTACACGATGACCCCGCCGGCCGTGGTGCCGGGAATGTCGACGCGGATGACCGGCACCCCGCCGAGCTGCCCGGGGGTGGTGACGACGTCGGCGGGCACCGGGGCGGCGGTGATCATCTTGGCGAACAGCGGCCGCTGCACGCGCAGGTCACCCGCCGGGTCGAACGGCGACGCGCGCAACATGCCCGCGACCGCCTCACGCTGCTGCTGGGTCATGAGTCCCTCTCCTCCTGTCTCGTCCGTTCATTAGATGGCAGCCTCGGATTCGCCAGGGTGAGCAGGCGTCACCCCATTAGCGTGAATCAGCGAAGGTCAGCCCTCGGGGGGCGCGTCACGCCGAAGCCGGGGCCGGCCAGGCGGGGTGGGCGGAGATGAGCACCTGGCCGGGTCGCAGGCGGCTTTGATCTTCTGCAGGCGGCGGTAGTAGGCGGACGGGAGCACGGCGCTGGCCGGGGAGGGGGTTTCCTCGAAGTTGTCGTAGTCGTAGCCGGCGTGCCAGGGGGGCCAGGGCATCCTTGACCGCTTGCGCCCGCTCGCACCGGCTTGCCCGGCGACAGTCACCACGGTTCGTTCGGAAACCAAGGAAACTATCCGGGCCGCACACGCAGTGGCATCCCTGGAATCACCCTGATCGCGTGAACCTGAGTCACCCCGCAAGTCGCGAGCCTGAACAGGCAAGCGCCCGCAGAAGCCTTTGTCTGCCGGCACGGGATGTTCGTCGATTCGGCGCGCTGACCTCCAGAAGGGGACGATCGATGACGGCGCATGACCAGCGCGACCGCCGCCGGGCCCGGATGCGGCTGCCGGGACTGGCCGTCACCGTGGGCTGCGCGGCGGGACTGGCCTGGCTGGTCGCCGGCCAGCACGACCAGCTGGGCCGGGCCGTCGCGGGGATGGGCCGCGCGAATCCTGGGCTGATCGTGGCCGCCGTGGCGTGCGAGTGGGTATCGATGGTTTCCTTCGCCAGGATGCAGCGGCGCCTGCTCCTGGCCGGCGGCCAGCACCTGGCCATCGTGTCGGCGGTCGGCATCGCGTTCGCCGGGAACGCGGTGTCGGTCAGCGTGCCGGTGGCCGGGTCCGGGC
>JBOHCG010000900.1:0-2538 GCA_050698735.1 Streptosporangiaceae bacterium
CCTCGGGGTTGGCCAGCGTGGAGACGTCGCCGACCTCGGTGAAGTTGGACACCGCGGCGATCACCCGGCGCATGATCTTGCCGGAGCGGGTCTTGGGCATGTCCGGCACGATCCACACGTTCTTCGGCCGGGCGATCTTGCCGATCTCCACCTCGATGGCCCTGGTCACCTTGGCCGGCATGCCGTCGGGGCTGACGCCGGGCTTGAGCGCGATGTACATCTCCACGGCCCGGCCGCGGATGTCGTCCACCACCGGCACCGCGGCGGCCTCGGCCACCTCGGGGACGGTCAGCGACGCCGACTCCAGCTCCTTGGTGCCCAGCCGGTGGCCGGCCACGTTGATCACGTCGTCGACGCGGCCCAGGATCCGGTAGTAGCCGTCGGCGGCCTGGAGCGCGCCGTCGCCGGCGAAGTACGGCCAGTCGTGCCAGTCCTTGCTCCCGGGGTCGGCGCAGTACTTGCGGTAGTACACGTCGATGAAGCGCTCGGGCTGGCCCCAGATGGTCTGCATGATGCCGGGCCACGGGTTGCGGATGCAGATGTTGCCCGCCGTGCCGCTGCCGGCCGGGATCTCGTTGCGGTCCTCGTCGTAGATCACGCCGAAGTTGCCCAGCGTGGTCGGGCCGCAGCTGCCGGGCTTCATGGGCTGCAGGCCGGGCAGCGTGCTGCCCATGAACCCGCCGGTCTCGGTCTGCCACCAGGTGTCCACGACGGCGGCCTCGCCCTTGCCGACGGTCTCGTAGTACCAGCGCCAGACCTCGGGCTCGATCGGCTCGCCGACGGTGGTCATGTGCTTGAAGTGGTAGCTGTACTTGGCCGGCTCGTCCGGGCCGACCTTGCGCAGCATCCGGATGGCGGTCGGCGAGGTGTGGAAGATGTTCACGCCGAGCTTCTCGGCGATCCGCCAGGGCCGTCCCGCGTCGGGGTAGTTCGGGGTGCCCTCGTAGATCACGGTGGTGGTGCCGAGGGCCAGCGGGCCGTAGACGATGTAGGAGTGGCCGGTGATCCAGCCGATGTCGGCCATGCACCAGTACATGTCGTCGGGGTGGATGTCCTGGTAGTACCTGGACGTCCCGGCCACGTAGGACAGGTAGCCGCCGGTGGAGTGCTGGGCGCCCTTGGGGCGGCCGGTGGTGCCGCTGGTGTACATCAGGAACAGCGGGGCCTCGGCGGGCAGGGAGACCGGGGCGACGACCTGGCCGCGGAAGTCCTCCAGCACGTCGTTGACGAAGAAGTCCCGGCCGTCGGCCATCGGGGTGCCCGACACGTACTGGCCGGGCTGGCGCCGCCACACCAGCACCTTGTCGACCTCCTGGCCCTGCCGCGCCGCCTCGGCCACCGCCTCGTCGGCCTTGACCTTGTGGTCGATCATGTCGCCGCTGCGGTAGTAGCCGTCCATGGTGATCAGCACCCGGCTGCCGGAGTCGGCGATGCGGGTGCCGCAGGCGTTGCCGCTGAACCCGCCGAACACCTGGGAGTGGATCACGCCGAGGCGCGCGCAGGCCAGCATGGTGACCGGCAGCTCGGGCACCATCGGCATGTGCAGGGTGACCCGGTCGCCGGTCTTCAGGCCGGCGAAGTCGCGCAGCAGCGCGGCGAACTCGTTCACCCGGCCCAGCAGCTCGCCGTAGGTGATACGCACCGGCTCGTCGGACTCGGGCTCGGACACCCAGATGATGGCGTCCTTGTCCGGCCGGGCCTCCGCGTGCCGGTCGACGCAGTTGTAGCTGGCGTTCAGCCTGCCGCCGGCAAACCACTTCCAGAACGGCGGGTTACTGGAGTCCAGAGTGGTGTGCCAGGGCTCATCCCAGGTCAGCAAGTCCGCGTATTCCCTGAAGCAGTCCGGGAACTTGTCCTCGGTAAACCGGTCGAAGATGGCCGGGTCATTCGCGTTAGCCTGCCTGACGAACGCCTCGGGCGGCTCGTAGTAATCCTCCTCGCGCCAGTGCACCGCGATCTGAGCCTCAGAGACCTGCGACTCCGGAGTTTCTGTCATCCTCGCTCCTCCAGCCGGAAATAGAATCCGCGCGCTGCGGCGGCGCAGCACCTGAGCCGGGCCGGGCTCAGGGCCGGAAATGGCTTCCGCCCGGCCAGGACGCACCGGGCCACCCCGGCGAGCGCGAACGCCGCGCGCGGGCCGGTCGCCGGGCCGCAGGACAGGGCCGGGTCACGGGCGGACCACGGACCGCGCGCCAGGCCCACGCAGGCCCTAGCCGGGCATCGCCCGGCTACCCATGACAACCCTGTCATGCTGCCCCCACACACTACGGGAGCCTCAATCGTATCGCCGGAGGACAACACCCAACAGGCCCGTCATGCTGCCGCCGTCAGGCGCATCGTTCCTGGTAAGACGGGTTGACAGCGGCGCGATCGACGGTAAGTTTCTGCCCAGTCCGCCGCCGGGCCAGCCGGTCAGGGCGGTCAGCCGGGCCAGCCGGCCTGTGCCAGAGCCGGGTGCTGTTCTGCCCGCCTCGCGCCAGGCGCAGGAACGGGGGCGGTGCTCAGGCCCAGGCTGGACGGGGGGTCGGACCCAGGAGG
>JBOHCG010000901.1:0-2534 GCA_050698735.1 Streptosporangiaceae bacterium
CGGCCAGGCTCGAGGGGACCGAGTAGAGCAGGATGCGGCCAAGCGCGGCCGGGCTGGCCGCCGTCGGGTCGCACCCCAGCGTGTCAATGCTGCGGGAGATCAAGAGCCTGGGAACCGTTCGGCTGGCCATGTCGGTGAATTTCCGGCCTTGCGGTGAGGCGAGGAATTCTTCGGCCAGCTGGTCGCGCGCCGCCGCGGGCCAGTGGTCTTCGACCGGGTCGCGCGCGGGAGGCTTGCCGTCCGGGCCGAGCAGTAGTTCGGCGCGGTGGCGGGCGACGCTGAGGCTGGAGCAGGCCATGGAGAAGCTGTAATCCTTGCGGTCGCGCTCGGGCGGCGGGCCATGCAGGATGAGAGCGTCGATGGCAGCGAGCACGACCGGGGCGGCTTCGGTTGCGGGCACTTCGCGGACCTCGGCGCCGGCGATCTTAGCGTTGTCGGCAAGGAGGGCGCGCGCCTCGGGCAGGTCATCGGCCAGCATGAGACAGGCGGGCACGCCGTGCCAGGCGGCGTCCAGGACAGCCCACACCGCGTGCGGCTTGCTTCCGTCGGCGTAGGTGAACTCACAGGAGACGAGGGTGGTGTCGCCAGCGGCGTTACTGGCCAGGTGGCACGTGCCCGCGGTGACGTCGCCGATGCTGGCGATCCACGGCAGGGCCGCATCCCGGGCCGCCAGGCGATCGGCCGCGACGGCAGCGTACTCGCTCACGCCGGGCAGGCCGATGACCGAGAGCGCCCGCAGGGCAGGGTAAGAATGGCCAGCGTCGCGCCGACAGAGCTCGTCGATCACGTCGAGCATCATGCGCGTGAGGCCCGGCTCGGGAATGCCTGCCTGGATCAGGTGCCCGACCAGGACGCTGACCAAGGCTTCCGCGTCGTAGGCGGACGGGACCGCGGCCACGTCGGCGAGCACTGCCAGGTTCTTCACGATGACATCCCGGCCGTCGCGGAATTCAGGCTCCCGCAGGCGGCTCGCACTAGACGCGCCCCGGGACGAAGCCTGGCGACGGGCGGGCTTGGAAGACTTACGGCGACGGCTCTGAGGACTCACCCCCGCGAGCATGCCAAAAGATCCCCTCCGCCGCGTGGCGATCGCCTGGATCCCCGGCCCATCCGGGCCAGGCCGCTCAGGCACAGCTCCGTGAACGCGGTGCCGGGCATGATGGTGCCGTGGGTTCCCGGAAGCGGCGGCTGTCTGATGACGAGCGGTCTGTTCCGCTGTCCGAGTTGCTCCTCCGGCATCCTGAACTCGCCGCCGAGGCGGAAGAGATCACCTCCGCGCTGCTCGTCGTGGACGACCGGGAACTCACCGGCGAGATTACGAGCAGGCTGCGGGCGCTGCGTCTGCGCGGTCCGGTGTCCGTTGACGCGGGACGGGGACTGGTCCTGGAGGTCCTCCAGCCGTACATCGATGACCTCACCTGGCGGAAGGAACGCGGCGCCCGGCGGGCGGCCGCCGACATCGCGGTCGCCGTCATGCTCGGGCTGTACGAATGCCGCGAGGATACCGACGAAAACATGCTGCTTGTCCGGATGGGCCTGCCCGGCGCCGCAGACGACCTCGCGCGAACGGTGTACGACAAGGTGAGGCCACTGCACCTGTCGTTGCCGCCGCTGGCGGATGAGACGGTCTCGGCAGCCTGGGTTTCATCGTAGTGACGGGGGAACTCGACTGCCGCGACGCTGATCGCGACGGCCAGCCGGGGGTCGAGTTCTCGTGGCAAGGCTCCGACGAGAGCGACGACGCGAGCGGCCGCGGCTGGGCCACGCTCAACCCCGACGGCACGCTCGTGGGTCACATCTACTTCCACCTCGGTGACGATTCCGGGTTCCGCGCCGAGCGGTTCAACGAAAACGAAGCCGTCCGGTGAGCGACCCCGTAGAAGCCGCGATGGAGGAAGCGCTCCGCCCCGGCCGCTATATCTCCGAACACGCGTCCTTCTCCCTCGTCAGCGAGCTCGAATCGGTCGCCGCGCGGATTGCCAGGGCTGCCCCTAAGCGCGCCGTCGGGTGTACGAGACGTTCATCGCCGCCTGCTACGAGAAGGCAGCCGCGGGCATGGCTCCGGAGCCAGGGCCAACCTTCCTGGAGAAGGCCCGCGCCCGCTGGGCTCCGCCGGACTGACATCTCCTATGCCGTTCCTATGCCGTGTTTCGGAACCCTGCAGGGTCACAGGGCGAGGCCGACGCAACGTTGGATAAGTTGAGTTATAATAACTTCAGTTATTCAATGATGCCGAACATGGGAGGCCGGGTCATGGCGTGGAGCAAGCCCCAGGACATGTTCGACCGTGATTTTGAGTGGGGAGAGCTTACCCGCTTCGCGGGCAACAGCGCTCCGCGGGCCACGCTGGGCATCGTCTCCGGGCGGCGCCGTCAGGGCAAGACCTTCCTCCTGGACGCCCTCGCCGGCGAGGCGAACGGGTTCATGTTCACCGCCGCCGAGACCACGGAGGCGGACTCCCTGCATCAGTTCGGCGAGGCGCTCGCCGCTCACCTTGACGAACCGACTCCCTTCCGGTTCGCCGGGTGGGACGA
>JBOHCG010000902.1:0-2511 GCA_050698735.1 Streptosporangiaceae bacterium
CCCCCCCCCCCCCCCGGGCTAGCAGTGCTCACTCACGGCCCGCCAGGTCCTCGAGCACGGCCGCGAGCGCGCGCACCCCGGCCTCGCAGTCCGCCAGTTCGGCGTGCTCGGCCGGCGAGTGCGAGACGCCGGTCGGGTTGCGCACGAACAGCATGGCCGCGGGCACCCTGGCGGCGAGAAAGCCCGCGTCGTGGCCGGCCCCGGTCGGCAGCGCGGGCACCGGCGGGGCAGGCGGCGGCGGGACATCGCGGCCGGGGGGCACGGGCGGGGCAGGGTAGGAGGGCGGAAGCGGAGGGGCCAGTCCCAGGGCGTGATTGGCGAGTGTGGTGGCGAGGCGGTTGCTGAGGGCCAGGTCGAAGTAGACCAGGGGGGTGTGGGACTCCTGGCTGATGGCGAGGGTGACGTGGTGCTCGGTAGAGAAATTTTCTGCCGCAGAACGGATCGTGGCGATCGTCGCCTCCAAGGTGGCCTCGTCCGGGGCGCGGGCGTCTAGCCAGGCCGTGACCGAGCTTGAGATGCCGTTGGTGCCGCCTGGCTCGGCGATCACCTTGCCGAAGGTGGCCAGCGACCCGTGGGCGGCGGCGGCCTGGCGGGCGGCGAGGACGGTGCTCGCGTAGGGCAGCATCGGGTCATGGCGGTCGGCGAGGCGGGTCGTGCCGGCGTGGTCGGGGCGACCGGTGAACTCCAGGCGCCAGCGGTCGTGCGGCCAGATGGACCGGGCGATGCCGACCGGGGCGTCCAGCAGGGCGAGCGCGCGGCCCTGCTCGACGTGCAGTTCGACGAACGCCGCAAGGCCGGAAAGACGCTGCTCGTCCGGGCCGATCCTGGCGGGGTCGAACCCTGCCTCCGCCATCGCCTCGGCAAGGGTGACGCCCTGGCCGTCGGCGAGCGCCCGCGCCCTTTCCGGGTCCATGACCCCGGTCATCAGCCGGCTGCCAAGGCATGGAACGCCGAACCGCCCGCCCTCTTCCTCGGTGAACGCGACAAGCACCACCGCTCGTTCTGGATAAAAATTCTTTTCTTTCAGTAGGTCCACGGCGGCCAGCGCGGATACCACGCCAAGCGCGCCATCAAAGCCGCCGCCGTCGGGGACCGAGTCCAGGTGGCTGCCGGTGGCTATGGCGCCTGCGCCCCGCGGACCCCACCAGGCCCACAGATTGCCGTTGTGGTCCGGCTCGACGGCCAGGCCGCGGCGCTCGGCCTGGGCGGTGAACCAGGCGCGGCACTGCGCGTCGGCCTCGGTCCATGAGTAGCGGCGGTAGCCGCCGGTTTGCGGGTCGCGGCCCAGCGGCTCGAGTTCGCGCCAGAGGTCGGCGAAGGCCATCAGGGCGCCATCGGGACGCGGACGCCGCGCTCCGCGGCCACCGTGGCGGCCAGGTCGTAGCCGGCGTCGGTGTGCCTGATCACCCCCATCGCCGGGTCGTTGGTCAGCACGCGCTCCAGTTTCTGCGCGGCGAGGTCCGTGCCGTCGGCGACGCAGACCTGGCCGGCGTGGATGGAGCGGCCGATGCCGACGCCGCCGCCGTGGTGGATGGACACCCAGGAGGCACCGGAGGCCGTGTTGACCAGGGCGTTCAGCAGCGGCCAGTCGGCGATGGCGTCGGAGCCGTCGGCCATGGCCTCGGTCTCGCGGTAGGGGGACGCGACCGAGCCGCAGTCCAGGTGGTCGCGGCCGAGCACGATCGGGGCCTTGACCTCTCCCTTGGCGACCATCTCGTTGAAGCGCAGCCCGGCCAGGTTGCGCTCGCCGTAGCCGAGCCAGCAGATGCGCGCCGGGAGGCCCTGGAAGTGCACCTTCTCCCGCGCCAGGCGGATCCAGCGGGCCAGCGCCTCGTTGTTCGGGAACAGGTCGAGGATGGCCTGGTCGGTGGCGGCGATGTCGCTCGCGTCGCCGGACAGGGCGGCCCAGCGGAACGGGCCCTTGCCCTCGCAGAACAGCGGCCTGATGTAGGCGGGCACGAAGCCGGGGAACTCGAAGGCCCTGCTGTAGCCGGCCAGCTCGGCCTCGCCGCGGATGGAGTTGCCGTAGTCGAAGACCTCCGCGCCCGCGTCCATGAAGCCGACCATGGCCGCGACCTGGGCGGCCATGGACTCGCGGGCTCTTGCGGTGAACCCCTCCGGGTCCTCGGCGCGCAGCGCGGGCATGTCCTGCAGGGCGACGCCGCTCGGCAGGTAGGTGAGCGGGTCGTGGGCCGAGGTCTGGTCGGTGACTATGTCGATCGGGGCATTTCGGTTCAGCAGGCTGGGGAAGATGTCGGCGGCGTTGCCGAGCAGGCCGATGGACAGGGGCTGGCCCTTGTCGCGGGCGGCCGTCGCCCTTCTTATGGCGTCGTCTAGGTCCCTGGCCTGCTCGTCCAGGTAGCCGAACTCGATCCTTCTGCTGATGCGGGACTGGTCGCACTCGACGCAGATGACCACGCCGCCGTTCATCGTCACGGCCAGCGGCTGGGCGCCGCCCATGCCGCCGAGCCCCGCGGTCAGGGTGATCGTGCCCTGAAGGGTTCCGCCGAA
>JBOHCG010000903.1:0-2507 GCA_050698735.1 Streptosporangiaceae bacterium
CCGCCGAGCGGCCCCCACCGAGAGGGATCTCCGTCATCCGGCGCCCCGGCCTGCGGTACCGGTGGCTGCCGGATCGCGTCCGGCGGCGGTGTCCTCGGCCCGGCCGCGGCTATCAGAGCTCAGCACGACCGCACATTCTGCGATGCGGCCACCCGGTATCGCCGGCACCGGCCCGGCCTGGCACAGGGGACCTGGCGTGCGCTCACCGCCAGGTAGCACACGGGGCGAGCGCATCGCGCCGCGGCGCCTGCCGCCGGAAGGACCGTGACGACAGGCGGCGCGCTCGCTGCCTGTCCGGCGTGTCACAGCCGGAGGGCGCGATGCGGGCCGAGCGGGGTCCAGTCTTACGTCAGTCTCAGGAGAGGATTTCCATGATATCGAAAAGGACTAGCGTGACATTGCTGCGAGGAAGAAATCCGCTGCGGACGGTGACGTTGGTTGCCGCCGCGGCGACCGTGGTCGCGGGGCTGACGGTCGCCGCGGCCGGTGGCGCCGCCGCGGCGCAGCCGCCGGCGTGCGCGCCCGGCACGACGGTGAACACCGCGGACGGGCCGGTGTGCGGGGTCACCGCCGGCGGGGTCACCTCGTATCTGGGCGTCCCCTACGCGGCTGCGCCGGTCGGCCAGCTGCGCTGGGCGCCGCCGCGGCCCGCCCCGGTGCGGACGGGCACCTTCGACGCGACGGCGCAGGGCAGCGAGTGCGCCCAGCCGTCGTTCTCGGGGCCGGGGGTGAGCGGGAGCGAGGACTGCCTCAACCTCAACGTCCAGATCCCGGCTGGCACCACGGCCGGGTCGAAGCTGCCGGTGATGGTGGAGTTCCACGGCGGGGGCTTCCAGTTCTTCGGGCCCGACGACGGCTCGCCGCTGGTGACGGCGGGGCACATCATCTTCGTGGGGGTCAACTACCGGCTGGGCATCCTCGGCTTCATGGCCAGCAAGGGCCTGGGCCCGCACGCCGGCGACTACGGGCTGCAGGACGAGCAAGCGTCGCTGCGGTGGGTGCGGCAGAACATCGCCGGCTTCGGCGGCAACCCGCGCAACGTCACCATCTTCGGCGCCTCCGCCGGCGGCTCCAGCGTCTGCGACGCCGTCGCCTCGCCCGCCGCGACCGGCCTGTTCCAGAAGGGCATCAGCGAGAGCGGCGAGTACAATGCCAGCGTCGGCCCCAACACGGCCTGGCCGCCTCAGGACTGCAAGACCCAGCTGCCGACCGAAGCCCAGGCCGGCCAGGCCGGGGCCGCGTTCGCCGCCGCGGTGGGGTGCGGGAGCGGGACCGCCGCCCAGGTGGCTGCCTGCCTGCGGAACGTCCCTGTGCCGACCCTGATCAAACAGGAGCAGGTCGGCGGCGGGCTCTCGCTCGCGAGCGGGACGCTGGCCCCCATCGTCAACGGGACCACGCTGCCCATGTCACCGGGGCTGGCGTTCGCCACCGGGCGCTTCAACCACCACGTCAGCCTCATCATCGGCGTGGCGCGAGACGAGAACTACGGCGGCGGGGGGGTCCTCGTCAAGAGTGTGAGCCAGTACCGGCAGCTGATCACGCAGCAGTACGGGCCGGCTCTGGCGCAGAGGATCCTTGCCCTCTACCCGCCGTCCCGCTTCCCCGGCTGGTCCAACGGCCAGCCCACGCCGGCCACCTTGTTCATCGCCCACCGCACCGTGGTGGCCGACTCCGACGCGGTATGTCCCGCCCTGCGCAACGACGCCCGGCTGTCCCGCCACATCCCGGTGTTCGCCTACGAGGTCGACGACGCGGATGCCCCGACGACCTTCTTCCTGCCAGCGGGAGTGGCGAGCGGGTCCTACCACGTCGATGAGAGCTTCCTCCTGTTCGACACCGCCTCGGCCCACCTCGACCCGAACCAGCAGGCGCTGTCTGACCAGCTCAAGGCCGAGTGGACCGGTTTCGCCCGTACGGGGAACCCGACCGTCGACGGCGCGCCGCTCTGGATCCGCTACACCGGGTGGAACCCGCTCGTGATGTCGCTGGTCCCGGCGGGCGACAGCGCGCTCAACCCCGCCAGCACCCTCGACGTGCAGCACAACTGCGGGTTCTGGGACGCGGTGACGCCGGTACCCGGCCACTAACGGAAACTCGGGGCCCGCGCGGACGGGGATGGTCCGCGACTCCCTGCACATGGTCGACGTCATCTTCGGCCTGGACGGCGGGGAGCTTCCGGAGATCGTGGTTTCGGACACCGGCTCTTATGTTGTTACATGGACGGGTGCAGCCCAAGTATGCCCAAAACCCACATCGAGTGGATCATGGAGCGGGTTGTTGCTGGTTGAGGGCTGGTCAGTCCCAGTAGCACTGCGCTGGCCTGCGCAAGCCGTCGCTTGGCGGCGGTTTCGGGAGCAGGGTCGTTACCGGTGCGCGGCGGTTGGAATCAAACGAACGTTAGATGCACGGACGGCGGGCGGAGCCCGCTGTCCGTCTCATCCGGCCCTGACCGTGCATCTACCCGCGCATCAACCTTCCTCCGCCGCTTGCCTTGATGCACACCTTTG
>JBOHCG010000904.1:0-2489 GCA_050698735.1 Streptosporangiaceae bacterium
GTCGCATCTGGCTGAGGCGGCGTTGCTGCTGGCGGCCCTGTGGCCGTCGGGCAGCGCGCCGGCAGTCGCCGGCCAGGCGGTGCAGCACGTCGGCCTGTCCGGCGGCGGCCAGCCCTCGCAGAACTACCAGCCAACTCAGAACTACCAGCCGTCTCAGAGTGCTCAGCCGTCCCAGCCGGGTCAGCCGTCTCAGAGTGCTCAGCCGTCCCAGCCGGGTCAGCCGTCCCAGGTGTCGCCCGAGTCCGAGCATGTCCGGCACCTGGAGCACGTCCGGCACCTTGAGCACCTGAAGCACCTCAGGCGGCTTCGCCTGGCCCTGACCGGCGTCGGCGCCGTCGTGGTCGCCGCGGCCGTCGCGCTAGTCGTCATCGCTCCTTGGAAGAGTCCCCCGCCGGTGCTGAAGCCGGCCGGGCTGGTGCTCGATGCCTCGACGACAAGCTCGGTGGCGATCCGCTGGGCCGGCCCGGCGACGGGCCCGGAGCCTACCGTCTACAAGATCCTGCGTAACGACCAGCTCGTCGGCCAGGTCCCCGGCACCACCACCTACTTCCGTGAGACGGGGCTGCCACCGGCCACCGCCTTCCGGTTCCAGGTGTTCGCGGTCCGCGGCAACAAGAAGGGCCCCAGGTCCGCGGCGCTGACCGTGACCACCGTTACCCCGCCGGTCTCGGCGGGCATCCTGGACCAGGCGTGGACCGTCCACTGGAAGGTCACCACCGCCTCGAGTAACGCGAACGCAAAGGTAGGACAAACGTGGAATGACTCCTGGACATTCACTCCGGCCTGCGCGGCCGCCTCGTGCAACGTGACCTTGGACGGGAAATTCGACGGGACTCCGTTCAAGGCCACCACCCTCACCCACGCCGGCACGCAGTACACCGGGAACACGACCCTGGCCGGGGCCTGTACCGGGAGCGGCACCCAGATCAAGGACACGGACACCTTGCAGATCCGGCTCCAGGTCCAGGGCGCGAAGGTGCAAGGCCAGACTTGGACAGCCACGTCGTGGACCGGCTCCGCGACCTTGCATATCCCGGCCGCGAGCAATGCCAAGTTGACGTGCACGAACTCCGCGGTGCAGCTGAACATCAACGGGACTCCTTGATCCTCCGGGTGAACCGGCAATCCTCCGGGCGAACCGGCGGCCGTGGCCGACCGCGGCTCACGAGGCGACGAGCACGATGCCGATCGCCGCGAGCGCGAGCCCGGCCTGCTGCACCCGGCGCAGCCGTTCGCCGAGCACCGCCCTGGCCAGCAGTACGGTGATCCCCGGGTAGAGCGACGCCAGGACGACGGCAAGGCCGAACATGCCCGTCCTCGCCGCGGTCACGTAACAGATGTTCGCGACGACATCGATCGTGCCCGCGCCGGCCGCCGCCACGAGCAGCCACCCGCCGTATCCGCCCGGCAAGCCACCGCTGCGCGCCGGGCTGCGCCGCCGCTGGGCGGGCCGCAGCACCGCCATGGCGACCAGCACGCTCGCAAGTTCGCCGACCCGCGCGGACGCCACCGGCCACAGCGTCCCGGACTGCCCGGCGTTCCGGATCAGCAGGAAGAACAGTCCGAACAAGACACCCGCGCCGACGCCATAAGCCAGCGCCCGCCCGGTCCGCCCGGTCTGCCCGGCGCGGCCCAGCCCACCCGCGCGACCCGGCCGCTCCCCCTCGTCCCCGCCCGCCGAACTGGCCAGCACGATCGCCACCAGGCACAGCATCGCGCCCGCGTAAACGCCGGCCCCGGGCCGCTCGCCCTCGGCGAGCGCCACCGCGACCGGCAAGATCGTGGACACCAGCCCGGACACCGGCGCGACCACGCTCATCGGCCCGGTCGCCAGGCCGGTATAGAACATGATCAGCCCGAACCCGCCGGCCAGCCCGGCGCCAGCCCCCCAGGCCAGCCCGACCAGGCCGGCGCCGACTCCCCAGGCCGGCCCGAACGGCCCGACCGGCCCCGGCCAGACAAGCGCGGCCGCCAGCGCGACCACGCAGCCCGCCGATTCGGCCAGCAGGAGCACGGTCAGCACCGGGACCCTGCGGCTTGCCATCCCGCCGATGAAGTCGCCGCAGCCGTAGAGCATGGCCGCCGCCAGCCCGAGCAGGATCACCATGATGCGCCTCCCGTCAGTCCGCCGATCCCGTACCCAGAGATTTCGTGACTACTAAATATATTTTAGAGGTCATCAGGAGACCAGTCAAACTCATTAAGAGGTCACAGGTGGTACGTTATGAGCCATGACCATGCCGTCGTGGGTGCCGGAGATCGAGTCCAAGCCGGCCCCGGAGCCGCTGCTGCTCGTGCAGTCCTTCGTCAACACCTGGGACGCCGACCACGCCTCCGACCTGCTTCTCGACCCGGCTGCCGCGCGCGGCTGGCTGACCGAGGCCGGCCTGTGGACCGCGGACCGCGCGCCCGAACCCGCCGAGCTGCACCTGGCCCGCGCCGTGCGCGAGGCCATCCGCGCGCTCCTTGTGGCCAACGCCGGCGGCCCG